>JACIVQ010000006.1 GCA_014361445.1 Methanosuratincolales archaeon
ACGTAATCATACATATGCAAAAGTTTGTTAAGGGCGGGCACCTCTTCAGGAGGGTCGCCAGAATCTCGGAGATCGTGTCCGCTCCTAATGATCTGCCCAAGATCGTTGATATATTTGTCTGGGACGACGCCTCTGGGAGTCTCGTACCAGTCTTTAAAATGATTGGCGGAGGCAGATGTTATGATGAAAAAATACCTTAAAGCCTTGGCCCTCATCATGCTGGCTGCGTTTCTGATCCTATTTATGCTCATTCACAACACCATCATCTCTGCAATTATTATCGGAGCGCTCCTTCTGTTTCTTCTCTATATAAAGCGGGCCGGAAACCCCTCCATACACGCGCTACTTCTTGTCACATACATTATGGAACTCCTTGCAGCCGCCTATGCACTGAGCGGATCTTTTAAACAATCAATATGCCAACTGTGCCGAATCGAATGCCCCGTCTCAGGGCAATTCCGGTCTGCCCTCCTTCAGATCAGGAACGGTGTTGACCCTATAGAATCTTTAAAGGCCGCATTCCAGGGCAACCCGTGGTACGGCGAGTGGCTCGAATCTCTACTCAAGGGCTCGGTAAGCGATGCACAGGATCTCTTTTCAGCGTGGAGCATCAAGGCAGAAGAAGTCATACTGAAAGTGGACGACCTTCTTTCATTTGTAATGGTCTTCTCCACGATCTTGCCAATGATACTCCTGATAATTTTAATGGTCTTTGGGGTAGAGCCTCCACTTATTTACTTACTGGTGGTTTTCCAATTCATACTCTTTCAGGGGGTTTACCATTGGATAAGAGGTCTACTCTCCTTACTCTACTGAGGCCTCACCCACTTGGAGTTGTCCTCGCGGGTGGGTTAGTCTTGACACTTCAAAACTACTGCGAATTTATTGAAGTCGTCGCTGCGGGCACGGCTTACCTCCTCCTCTTGAATAGTGCATTCAATCTTGAAAAATTCAATCCAAGAGAACGGGAGGTCCTGACAACCTCCTTCTTATTATCGTTCGCAAAAACTCTGGGAAGATCTTCGCCCGAGGCTGCCTTCTTGAGGGCGCTGGGCGCAGAAAATAAACTGGAAACAGGTTTAGAAGGTTCAAAATCAAGGTTTGGATCGGGTTCAAAAAATGGGTCAAAAATATCATCAGGGTGCATTCTGGCACAAGTACTCAGACGAATAAGGGATGGCGTACCGCTCTCCGAGTCGCTCAAGCAGATAAGGGGCCTGAGGGGCACCGACGCCCTGTTGCCCGGTCTGCTCTCGGATCTGATCTCCTTCAGCTCGGAGGAGACCTCCAAGAGGATTTGTAACTACGTGAAATATCGCCAGGAGAAGGAAAGACTCAAGTCCTCATTGTCTATAAAGTTGGCGGTCGTCTCTTTGAGGTTCAAGGTGCTGACCCTCATATGTTCTTCCTCTCTGGCAGTCATAGCCTTTGCATCCCCGATCTTTTATTCTATGGCAGGTTTGAGATGGACAGTGATCTCTTTGGGCTATCAAACTGCATTCTCTTTTAACGCAGACATCTTTATCCCCTCCTTATCTGCGGCGGTATTCTCAGCATACGCATACTCCAAGCTCCTGCCAGATGTGAGCGGACTTAAGCTCTCGATCGCGTCCGCATCATTGTTCTTTGCCACCGAAGTTGCTCTGCTGTTGGTTATCGGATGGCACATTTAAATATGGTCTGTTTATAACTGGGTGAAAAATGAAACGTAAGAGCATTAGAGGTTCCCCCCTTGTGGAGGAGGGTCTGCTTCTTGGTTTGTCCATAATCACTTTGACCGTCGTACTCTCAATAATCGTGGGTTTACTCTCCGGCGTAAAGGACACCTTCGACCTTTCGGTATTCAGAGGTGAGGAATTCATGAATCAGCTTCAGCAGGCGATTCAGAGGATCCTGCAGTACTTTAGGATCGGATGAATATGCCCGTCCTTCCCTCCCTTCTCCTTTTATTGATCATATTCATATCTCTTTACGGTTTTCTGGACCCGATACTTCTCTTTTCCATATCATGCGCCTCAATTTCTATCATTATAATTGTGTCTCTAAGGGTCTGGGACCTCAATCCATTGAAGGCGTTGGGCATAAAGAGGGACATAATAAATCCTGACCCGCAGGGGGAATACAAAGCATCAGCAATAATACTTAATTCCCCTCCGAATGAGAGTTGGAATGGGAACAGACTCGACTACGAGCGCCTCTCCAACTTCTCAGAGACCTTGGCATCACTTGGAGTGCCTATGGCATATGTATCTTTTTTCTACCCCTCTTGCTCCTTTGGCTCACGTGGTCCTTCAATATGTCGCACCTTCCTTATGGTCTGGTCAGACGGAAAAGATAGGGGCGATCGCCGCCCCTCCGATTACATATCACAACTGGAGGGGATCTGCGAGATAGCCCTCCCAGGGGTAAATGCGAGGAAGATGGATGATCGCGATCTATCCTACCTAATGAACTATCCCATCCATATCGCGGTAGCCAAACTGGTAAAGCCATTGGACCATATAAGGAACAGTCCGGGGGAGTCCCCCCTCCTGCCTCCCCCTCAATCCAAGGATCCATCAGACGTTTTTCCATTCCCTGAACCTGAGGCTATAAACGGCGACGGACCCCTTTTGGGGATGGTCCTTTCTAATGGAAAGGATATTGCGCCCCTCGCTTTATATCTCAAGGATATACGCCGCCACGTCTCGATATTCGGAACAACAGGCAGCGGGAAGTCCACAACAGCCATCTCATTGGCACTCCGCCTCTTCTCCATAGGTGTCTCAGTACTCATCCTCGACTGGCATGGCGAACACACGAAAATAGTCAGGGCTGCCGGCGGGAAAGTCTACTCTCCGGGATCTGCAGAAAATGGTCTGACCATAAATCCAATGTATTGCCCCTATATGAGCGAGATAGACTTCCAGATAGAGTTCATCACCGATATCTTTTCACAGATATTTCAATTCACGCCCCCTCAGGCATACATGTTCCGGGAGGCTTTGAGGTCCTCCTTCAAAGTCAAATCCAATCCGACGATATCTGATGTAATAAACGAGTTATCACTCATGCCAATACGGTCAAGTTGGGATCACGAGACCAGAATGGCTCTAATGCGGAGATTAAAGATATTCACACAGGGGACTTGTGGCATGGCATTAGATGGCAACGACTCCTTCTTCAGGGAGGAGATCTTTAGAGGTTTGGTGTCGATAGACCTTAGCAACTTGAAGGACGTCAACAGCCGGGCTATATTCTCTAACTTTATACTCAAGATCGTCTACGACCACGCGGTGAGTAGTGAAGCACAAGAGAGATTGAGGCACGTTTTGGTGGTAGAGGAAGCCCAAAACATCATCCCTCCCAGGAGGCCGGAGGCGCCCAGAACAGTCGGGGAACGCATACTCGGAGAGCTCAGGAAGTTCGGTGAGGGCGTTGTAGTTATTTCTCAGTTTCCATCCTCAATATCCCAAGAAGTCATAAAGAACACCTCTATTAGGATAATCCATACCGTAAGGTCGGGCGAAGACTTGGAAGTTTTGGGCGAGTGCATGTCATTGGACGAGCGGCAGAAGGAGGCTCTAACGCTACTCTCCACCGGCGAGGCTGTCGTGAACCTCCCCTATAGATCCTCAAACCTCCTAGTCAAGATCTCTCCTGACCCTATCCTCTCCAACCCAGCCTTGGAACTTTCTAAAGCAACTCCATTATCCTACCTTCCTTCTCCAGCGTCCTGATCCAGTTTATGGTTCCTGCTTTCTTTCCTCTCCCCTCTTTTATCACACTCAAGATCTCGTCTACAACTGTCTCCGTGTCACGATCCGTGTTATCCACCTCAAACACTCTTTCATCGCCAAACTCCTCGACCGCCTTAATTAAGCAGTAGTCAAGCAACTCCGCCTGGGCATTTTCCTTAATTTTTCCCTCCCTATACCCTTTCTTCTTAAGCCTCTCCATTAGAACGAGTGGGTTGGTTCTGAGGACTATGGCGCACTTCACATACTCTTCTGGCACCAAATCTCCCCAGTGCCCCTCTATTATGAAATCGCCTCCCTCTCTGAGAAGCGCATGGAGCTTCTTCCTGATCTTTTCCTCCTTTATCTTCCAAGTGTCCCTTTTAGCATCATAATCGCCGATCCCGCCGACCTCTTCTGCCAACTTGTTTAGTTCTATCAGTTTGAACCCCAGAATTTCAGCGAGTTTTCTGGCAATGGTGGTCTTCCCTACCCCTGGCGTGCCGGTTATGACAATCGAATTCTTAATTTTTCATCCCCAGTCTCCCTAACGCCCCCATATAGATAAATTTTGGTCGTCTTAACTGAGCCAATTTGGTCATGACTAGTTAGAAGATTTTGAGGACGCCTGTGATCCCCGATGGAAACAAAAAGTAACCACTGACGTGTGGTATTGGATTAAAATGAGATAAAAATGAGGTCGAGACCTACAATAAAGCAATAACAAAATAAAACTAACTAAACACAAAATGGCCGATCTTAAAAATAATAAAAATTAAAATAAAAATTGGGTTTTAGCTTTAATCTGCACCTCAGTCGAATTCGCCAGCTCCGCTCTCACCGGGCTTCTCTGGCATCTTTGGTGCACCAGTGGTCTTTGCCGCGGCAATGACGTCGTCGATCCTCAATATCATGGAGCTCGCTTCAGTAGCAGATTTGATCGCTTGTAGCTTCACCGCCAAGGGCTCAACAACGCCAGCCTCCAACATGTTCGCAGTCTTGCCTTCCAAGACGTTTACGCCTGCCCAGATCTCGCCTCTCTCATGAAGCGACCTCAGTTCCACGAGTATGTCTATCGGGTCAAGTCCGCCGTTCTCAGCCAACGTCCTAGGTATCGCCTCTAGGCTGTCTGCGAATGCCTCGATCGCCAACTGCTCTCTACCGCCGACGCTGGCTGCATACTCTCTCAAAGCCTTTGCAGCCTCAAGCTCTGGGGCGCCTCCGCCAGCCACAATCCTCCCGTCTTCCACAACATCCGCGACTGTGCAGAGTGCATCATGTAGAGTCCTCTCAGCCTCGTCAACGACGCGCTGCAGCCCTCCCCTTATCAATATGCTCACGGCCTTGGGGTTCTTGCAACCCTCGACGAAGGTCAGTTTGTCCTCTCCATACTTCTTCTCCTCGACGATCTTTGCAGAGCCCAAGTCTGCAGGGGTCAGGTCGTCTAGGTTGGTGACGATCCTTGCACCAGTAGCCCTTGCTAGCTTCTCCATGTCTGACTTCTTCACCCTCCTCAGCGCCACTATGCCCTCCTTTGCCAAGTAATGCTGGGCTATGTCATCTATGCCCTTCTGGCAGAAGACAACGTTTGCACCTGTCGCCTTTATTTTGTTCACCATTTCCTTCAGCATTCTGCCCTCTTCTTCTATGAAAGCCTTCATCTGAGTTGGGTCCGAGATCCTTATCTCAGCGTCAAACTCAGTCTTCTCGATCTCGAGCGGCGCATCGATGAGCGCTATCTTGGCATCCTCTACCTTCTTTGGCATTGCAGGGTGTACTATCTCTTTGTCTACGATAACCCCGTATACCAGTGTGCTATCGGTTACACTCCCGCCCTGCTTCTTAACAACCTGGATATAATCGATGTCTGCGACGTACTTGTCACCACGCTTCTCGGCGACCTGCTTGACAGCCTTCACAGCCATCTCTGCAAAGTAGTCCTGAATTCCAACAGAGGCCTTGCTATTCATCGCCGTGTAAGCTATCTTCTTGAGCGTCTTTTCATCATTAATATCTACTGGTATGGCTATCTTCGAGAGCGTCTCCACAGCCTTCTCCGTAGCCTTCTTGTACCCTTGAACTATTAGGGTGGGATGTATGTTCTTCTCAATGAGCTCCTCAGCCCTCTTCAGGAGCTCGCCCGTAAGGACAACCGATGTAGTTGTTCCGTCGCCGACCTCCTCGTCCTGGGTCTTGGAGACTTCGACCATCATCTTTGCGGCTGGATGCTGCACCTCGATCTCTCCGAGGATTGTGGCACCATCGTTGGTGACAGTCACATCCCCAAGAGTGTCGACCAGCATCTTGTCCATTCCCTTTGGCCCAAGGGTAGTCCTAACAGCCTCAGCGACTGCCCTCGCAGCCATCATATTTACTCTCTGCGCATCCCTTCCTTGCGTGCGCTGAGTCCCTTCTTTCAATATTAAAACCGGAACACCACCAAGTTGAGCAGCTGCCATAGAATTCACCACAACTAAATTTCAAAAAGAAAGAACTACCACTTCTATATATAGATTTCTATAATGGGGCTGGGGGGTCCTTCCACGAGATCAGACGCCAAGTTTCGTCATGGCAAGCAACTTTCGGCTTGCCAGCTTTATATCTTCTGCATTGACGGTCTTTCTACCTGCGTGTTTTGCGAGGGCTATCGCCTCCCGCGAGATGTCCAGCGCGAGTGTTTCCAACACCTCCCTAAGCATCATGGCGCCCTCCTCGCTGACCCTCTCAGCTCCTGCCTTTCTCATTAACCTGTCTATTGCCGATATTGATATATCTGCCATAAACCTCTCCCCTCATGTATTTTTGTCAACCATATAAAATCTTTGCCTCTGCCATCTCGTCCGCCCTTTCTGGCTGCATATTAAAATCAAAAATCTTAAATTGTCGTTTTTATATCGGTTCTCTAAACGTGGTGTGCTACATGGGTAAAGTCAGGATCGGCAAGGTGAAAGCAATAGCCGTTGAGCTTACCGAACGTTATCCCAACGTATTCACTACAGACTTCGAGACTAACAAGAAGCTTGTTTACCAATATTCCAATATCAGGAGCAAGCACTTGGGGAACAGGGTAGCTGGATACATAACAAGGCTCCTAGTCTCGAAGAAGAAGAGGGAAGAAGCAATCGCGGCAGAGGAGGCAGAGCTGGCAAAGATGGCTGGGAGTGAAGAGAAGGCGCCAGAGGCGCCCTCCGAGCCCGCCCCCCAAGAGACCAGCTCCGCAGAGGAGACTACTGTCGGAACTGAAAAGACCACAGAGTAAGAATGGTTTCGACTTTCGCGATAGCACTCTTTTTATACCATAACCTCCTTACTTTATATTGGGATGAGGAGGTTGACCTGCCCTGAGGCTACTATGAAGAGCAAGCACCTCCACTGACCAAAAAGCGGGGAAGTTTATGTCTCAACAAATTCCTCGCCTGGTTATTCTCCCAATAGACGACATACGCCCGCATGAAGAATACGACCGCTGGATACTTTTGAGGATCGTCGGCTCCCTAAAGCTCGAGGGCGCCGTGCACGATCCAATATTAGTGGACGAAAGTTCGCTCACAATACTGGACGGCACCCACAGGTACTGGGCGCTAAAGAAGCTCGGCTGCAACTCAGTCCCGGCAGCCCTCTACAACTACAACTCTCAGAGTATCAAGGTGGGCTGTTGGTACCGCTGCCTAAACAAACCGCCGCCTACTGACCTGTTCCGCCTCCTGAAGCTCAGACCAACCAATAGGGACGAAGCGCTAAGGTTGCTGAATGGAAGGTATGTCTGCCTCTCAATACTCACGAGAGATGAGTCCTACGTCTTCGACTGGGAGCCAGAAATGGAAATCGATGTTTATGATGCATACCAGTTTATGGCTTTCCTTGAGGGAGGCTTCAAGAGCAGAGGGTACGGAGTGACCTATGCTACCGAGATGGACGCGGTAGAAATGCTCTCCTCAGGAGAGGCGGCGGCGGTGATCGCTCCGCCATCCATAACAAAGGAGGAGGTCATCCTTACCATAAGGCACAACAAACTCTTCCCAAAAAAATCGACTCGCCACGTCCTGCCATACAGACCCATGGGCATAAATGTGCCCCTCTCTTGGCTCCAAGGCAGCGCCGAGGAAGCCTCCAAGAAACTCCAACAACTGCTCTCGAAGGGAACTTTTCAAAGGATGAGGAGCGGCATCGTCATAGGCGGGAGGAGGTACGAGGAGGAAGTTTATATCTTTGAACTAAGAACGTCTGGTGGGGGTCTCAGCGATACCAACAGTCAGGCTTAGGTACCTTGCCGTCCTAAAGGGTTTATCAAACGAGCCAACTAGAGCCGTCACTGTAAATGCCAGTACCTTGGGCGACCTGTTCAACTACCTGAGAGAGATAGAACCCCCTCAACTGAAGTCTAGGCTCTTCGAAGATGACGGCAGCCTGAGGCCCGACATTGTAGTTTTCTTAAACGGTGTCGATGCATCGCTACTTGGCGGGATGAAAGCCCAGCTGAAGGAAGGCGATGAGATAACAATTCTCCCCTCCGTGCATGGGGGATAAGGGGGTCTACCTACGAAAATAGTCGCGCTGACTTGGGATGACATTCACTCTTCCCTTCTCACACTAGCAAACAAGATCTCAGAGAGCAACTTCTACCCCGAGATGATAGTCGGGATAGCCAGGGGTGGTTGGGTAGTTGCGCGGATCTTGTCCGACCTCCTCAACGTCCAAGACCTTGCATCACTCAAGATAGAGTTCTACAAGTCGATAGGGGAGAGAGATCGGAAACCACAGATAACACAACCAGTCTCTGAATCACCTGCAGGCAAAGTCGTGCTAATAGCCGACGATGTAGCAGACACCGGTGAGAGCCTGATTCTGGCAAAGGACCACGTATCGTCCCAAGGTGCCAAAGAGACTAGGGTGGCGACCATTCACTACAAGCCTTGGTCAAAAATAAAGCCTGACTACTACGTGAGCATGACCGATGCGTGGATAATATACCCGTGGGAGATCAGGGAGACAATAGAGCACCTAATAAAAATGTGGCGCGAGGAGACGAAGGACCCCTTGGAACTCAGGTCCAGACTAGCCTCCACCGGTCTACCGCTGGAACTCATAGATAGGTACTTTTTCCAAAAGAACTCCCAGAAGTGAGGTCCTTTGCTGACTGGCTACCATGAGGGAATCCACTTCGCCATAATCCCTATGCGACTTTACGACCCTTCAAAAATCCAAGAGATCCTCTCACTATCGCAAAGAGACGGTTTCGGACTCCAAATAATGGACGCTGATCTTGTCGCCGGATACGAGCATTTGATATTGGCAATAAAAATGGCAACCAAGGCTTGGAAGGAAGGCAGGAATATTGCAAAGTCACTTACCATGGAGGCTCTGCTTTACGCCTCGGCAAAGAGGCAGATAAAGGACGCGATCAACACAGTTGGTCCCTCTGCCTCAGGGAGATGTGTGATCTTGGTGCTATCAGACTCCAAGGAGCTTCTGGAAACCGAGCTGGTCAAACTCAGAAATTACGGTATAGAGGACGACTCTCTCATGGAGCTGGGCGAGGAAAAGATCCGCAAGATAATCAGCGCCTTTGGAATAGGCGAGCCTGAGCTCTCAATAGCAAAAAATCTCCACCCGTCAATGACATCGACGATCCAGTCCCTCGTCATGGAGAGGGTCTCTATGTCTGACCTAAACCGTTAGCGCCTCACAGCCTCGGTGAAAAATGTCGCAGGAGGTCCAAAACCTTATTTGGACTAACCTTAACCTTCCAAGGCCCTCTCTTGGAGTTTCGTGAGGGAAACTATGTCATCTTCCGACAACAAGGATATACCAGTATTCTCATCAATGATCTCCACCTGCAGCAAAACCTCGGGCCTCTCCAGATCTACCCTCCTATCTATCAGTGCGGCTAATTCTCTTATTATATCGTCCCTCCTGAGCGTACTTCCCCTCTTGCTCACCACGACCTTGAATGAGGATTGTTGTGGTATTTTATCCACGAGCTCCTTCACAACCTCCTTCATCGCCGAGATCTCCGTCTGGCAGACCTTTTGCACTGGCACCAGCCTCTGTATGTACTTAAAGGCCCACGGGTCCTTCTCCATCACCATCTTGGCCCTTCTCACGAATTCTAATGGGTCTCCTATTAGCTTTGCAACCAGTAGCCCAGGAAATCTGGTCCTGACAAAATCTATGTCCTCCACATCCAAGCTCTTCGCGAGGACCATGACTTCCTTAGCGCACCTTGTCTCGTTCCCTCTCTGGGTCGTTATTATCAGGTTAAAATCCATTAAGGCTCTACCCCTCTAACCGCTTTGATCAAATCCTCAGCTTTTATGGCGCCTTCCCTAATTACCTTAATCCCATCACTGCAGTCCTCTTCGCCCGAGATCAACTCAACAACTGTTGAAGCCACTCCAAGTTCCGTCCTTCCACCATCAACGACAAGGTCCACCTCATTTTCTATTACTGGGTCAAGCTCGTCGACGCTTCTCGGCGGGGGTCTGCCGGATATGTTGGCACTCGTCCCTATAATAGCTCCACCCGATGCCTCTATTATCTTTAGGGCAATAACGTTCTTCGGAACCCTAAGCCCCAACTTATCCCTTCCCGCGGTCAACTCATATGGGAACCTGCCCCTCATCTTCAATACAAGGGTCAGCGGACCCGGCCAGAAGAGGCGTGCTAAAGTCAATGCCCTATCATCGAACTCGGCGATCTCCATCGCCTTCTCTAGGCTTGAAACCAACACTGGCATCTCTTTATCCCCCCTCCGCTTGATCTGAAAGACTCTCCTGACGATATCCTCCCTGAAGGGATCCCCCCCGATCCCATAGACTGTATCGGTGGGGTATACTATGACGCCCCCTCTCCTTACGATATCTCCAATTTCCATTATCTTGTCCTCGTCGACCTCAGTCACCCTCACCCTTAAACCCAACTCTAGCACCCTTTCTAGATCATTTAACCTACTGACCACTTAAAAGCCCACTCTCGCTATGCTGCGAGAGAGACCTGACCAACCCTCTTGCGTTAGGAGTCTGATCTTCACAGAATGAGTCAATAAAATAATACATCGTCCAACAAGAATAAAATCGGTAGACTTAAATACCACAACCCTGCCAAAATCTCATCGCGTTCTCGGAGGTTAAAAAAATGTACCACCTAGAACTAGACGAAGACTTTGAGGAAGACTGGACCGAAGAGGAGGAGTTCGAGGAAGAGGAATGGCCTGAAGAAGAGGAAGAGGAATGGCCTGAAGAAGAGGAAGACTTCGAGGAAGAGGAATGGTAACATCCTCTCCTATTTTTAGGTGAACAATCGTGGAATTTTGTCCAAAATGTGGCAAACTTTTAATTCCTGACAGAAGGGACGAGAAGACCTACCTCATATGTAAATCGTGTGGTTTTGAGAAGCTCGCAAGCGAATCTAAGGGTTACAAGATCGTTCAAACCGTCGAGGAAGGGAAGAGAAGGAAGACCCTCATAGTGGAAGAGCCCACAAAGATAGTTAAGAAGAGGAAGGAAGAAGAGCGCGAGCTTATGGCAGACTACTACGAGCTCTTCCTTGAGAACTATGAAGAGGGCGTCGAAGAAGAGAGTACAAGCGAAGAGACTGAGTTTGAGTAGAAGAACGATGGCCATTAATCGGTGGTCTCCTTGGTCAGAGTTGCGGTCCTCGATCCTGACTTTTGCAAGCCAGGAGACTGCACCAAGGAGTGCATCAGGTTCTGCCCAATTGTGAGGACCGGGGCAGAGGCAATAAAATACGAGCCTGAGATGAACCGCCCCATAATTGCCGAGAACCTATGCACTGGTTGCGGGATCTGCGTAAAAAAGTGCCCATTCGGGGCCATCAAGATAGTAAACCTCCCTGACGAGCTCGAGGAGCTCTGCGTCCACCGGTATGGTCCCAACACCTTCAAGCTCTATCGCCTGCCAGTTCCCAAGGAGGGAATGGTCGTCGGTCTCTTGGGCCCAAACGGGGCGGGAAAGTCAACCTCCCTCAAGATTCTGGGAGGGGAGATCAGACCCAACCTGGGGCTCTACGACTGCCCCCCCGACTGGAAATCGATCCTCAGGTTCTTCAGGGGCTCTGAGCTCCACGAGTATTTCAAGAAACTATCCGAGAAGAAGCTGAGGGTTGTTACCAAGCCTCAGTACATTGATGAGGCGCCCAAGAGGATCACAGGCACGGTCAAGGAGATCCTTACTAGGATTGACGAGCGTGGGGCCCTCAACGAGATCTCAGAATACCTTTCCCTGCACCCCCTCTTGGATAAGGACATACACTCGCTCAGCGGCGGCGAGCTTCAGAGGGTCGCCATAGCAGCCGTTGCTATGAGGGATGCGGATGTTTACATCTTCGACGAGCCATCGAGCTACCTGGATATCTACCAGCGACTCAGGATGGCATCACTTATCAGGAACCTGGCAAGGGAATCAAAGTATGTACTTGTCGCGGAGCACGACTTGGCGGTCCTTGACTACCTCTCGGATCACGTCTGTCTCTTCTACGGCAAGGCTGGAGTCTATGGCATCGTCTCTAAGCCTCACGGCGTGAGGGTTGGCATCAACCTTTACATAGGGGGCTACATCCCCGACGAGAATATCCGCTTCAGAGCTTACCCGATTAAGTTCAACCTCTCCCCTGTGCCGAGCGAGTGGCGCTCGGAGGACACCCTAGTCAAGTGGCCTCCATTCAAGAAGTCGCTGGGGGCGTTCAAACTAACCGCCTTCCCTGGCTCCATCCACAAGGGCGAGGTCGTTGGCATTGTAGGCGCAAACGGAACCGGAAAGACAACATTTGTCAAGGTAATTGCGGGTGTGACAAAACCAACCGAGGGCTACGTCGAAGACTTTGGCATTACCATTAGCTACAAGCCCCAGTACGTCGTCCCGAATACAGATAAGACGATCAGGGAGATCCTTCAGTCTATAAACCCGAACATTCTAGAAGATCCATGGTTCAGGGAGGAGATTTACGGTCCTCTCGACATCGAGCCACTCTTGGACAGACGGGCAGACTCTCTCAGCGGCGGCGAGCTCCAGCGGTCAGCGGTCGCTGCGTGCCTCTCGAGGGAGGCAAAGCTTTACCTGCTCGATGAACCCACCGCTCACCTTGATGTGGAACACAGACTCGCCGTCTCCCGGTGCATTAGAAGGGTCGCTGAGAAGCGTGGGGCAGCAGCACTCGTGGTCGAGCACGACATAGTCGCCATAGACCTCATAGCCGACAGCATAATGGTATTTTCGGGCGAGCCTAGCGTTTATGGCATAGCAAACCCTCCAATCTCGCTGAGGAAGGGCATGAATCAGTTCCTGAAGGGGTTGGGAATAACATTCAGGAGGGATCCTGAGACCGGCAGACCTCGTGTCAACAAACAGGGCTCTTGGCTCGACAGGTACCAAAAAGAGATCAATGAGTACTACTATACAGAGATAGCCGCCGAGAAATGATCACATATTTGTGGCATTTCAATACAGGGCTAAGAAACCCAGGTCCCTAAAATTTATAAGAGTTCTGGGAATACTTCCTTAAATGGTGGTCATAGTGTTACGTCTGGGCTTAATGATGACTGTACTTACAGCGATCTTCGTCATCTTGGGCTACGTAGTGGGCCTATTCTTTGGATACCCTGAGCTGGTATCCCTCGGGGCATTGGTACTGGCTGGAATAATGAACCTCGTTTCCTATCTGTACAGCGACAAGATCGTCCTCTCAATGTCTCGCGCCAAAGTAGTAAGCGAGAGTGAGTACCCAGATCTCCACCGTATTGTTACATCCTTAGCTACTAGCGCGGGTCTACCTAAGCCAAGGGTTGCGATAATAAAGTCAAAGGTCCCCAATGCCTTCGCAACTGGCAGGGGTCCTAAGAACTCTGTTGTGGCCGTCACCACTGGTCTATTAGAAGTGTTAAACGAGAATGAGCTAGAGGGTGTCCTGAGCCACGAGATCTCACACATCAAGCACAGGGACGTTCTTGTGGCTTCGGTGGCAGCCACAATAGCGGGTGCCATAAGCTACCTCGCCCTAATAGGTAGGTTCGGAGTCTTCTTTGGCGGCGGGGTTGACAGGAACCGCAACGCTGGGGCACTAACACTCCTCCTATCCCTACTCGCGCCGCTGGCAGCCTTCCTTATTCAGATGGCGATATCCAGAGGGAGGGAATATGAGGCTGACAGAGAGGGCGCCATGCTTAGCCGCAAGCCACTCTCCTTGGCAAGTGCCCTCGAAAAGATAGAGAGGACTATACGCTCTGCCCCACCGCTCAACGTCAACCCGTCCACGAGCCCGCTATGGATAGTCAACCCCTTCAGAGGGGACGCCCTGCTGGAGATGTTCTCCACGCATCCCTCTACTTGGAAGAGGATTGAGCGTCTCAAGGCTATGGCAATTAGCATAGGCAGCATGCGCTGAACATCCGTGATCGTTACTATCGGTTACTTGGAGGAAGGTCATTGGAAAAAAAGATAGAGAAAGAGAAAGAACCATCTGCTCCCTCAATTAAACGCAAACCCTACATTTACCCTCACAGGCACTGCATATACTGCGGCAGGATGATTGAGGTCAAAGGTAGGGATTACTGCCTAAGGTGTAAGCCCGAGTACCAGAAAGAGATCTCTAAGAGATCTAAAACCCAAAAATTCCAGAAATTCCTGAAGTTCTACGTTATCGGCATTATTATATTACTAGTGGGCATAGTTCTATACTCCTTCCGTTATCCCTAACATATATCTTGCTTGCGTCAGCCCTCACCATACGAATAATTGAATAATTCAAAATGAAATAGACCGCACTTTAACCCGTTTTGGTTTTCTGCATTTTGTCTTTTATATGATCTTTTAATTCAGTCGCCAAAAATCCTAAAAAAAGTTTTTAAGAAGACGATCACACCCTCTACCCTCTAAGGTGGATCTCTTGAGTGTTAGGGACCTAGAATCCATAACCGAGATTGTAAAAGAGCATACTCGCTGGAGGGGCTCCTGCATAAATCTGATAGCGAGTGAGAATGTTGTCAGCAGGTCAGTAAAAGAGATGCTGATCTCAGATCTAGGAAACAGATACGCCATAGGTTTTCTTCACAACCGGTTTTACTCTGGGACAAAGTACATAGACGAGTTGGAAGGGTATACCACAGAATTGGCCAAGATCGCGTTTAGGTCAGACCATGTGAACTACGTCCCAATCTCAGGCACAATGGCAAATCTGGTTATGTTCAACGCCATGACCGCCCCGGGGGACGTTGTAACGGCTCTGAGCGTCATTGATGGTGGTCATGCGAGCTTCAAGGAGTGCTCCAAGATTCATGGGGTGAGTTTGGTTCCACTCCCTTACTCCATGGATGAGATGAACATTGATGTCGGTGAAGCAGAGAAGCTAATCGCCAGAGTGAAACCAAAAATAGTACTGCTTGGAGCTAGCGAGATCCTCTTCCCGCACCCAGTCAAAGAGATAAGGGGCATAGCTGATGAAGTGGGCGCCATAGTTGCCTACGATGCCGCCCATGTTCTCGGTCTAATAGCAGGAGGCACCTTCCAGGACCCCCTGAGGGAGGGTGCGGAGGTAATGACTGGCAGCACGCACAAGACCTTTTTTGGTCCACAAGGGGGCATAATCTTATGCAACGGAAAGCACGCGAGGGCTATTGACAACGCCGCCTGGCAGCTGGTAAACAACCACCACATCCACCGGGTTGCTGCCCTCGCTGTTGCCCTCACAGAGTTTATAGCCTTCGGGCACGATTACGCCAAGAACGTCGTCAAGAATGCCCAAAGACTTGCGGAAGAGCTATATAACCTTGGTTTTGACGTACTTGGGGCAAAATACGGCTTCACTAAATCCCACCAAGTCATATTCAAGGCACCAAACAACAACGGTGACGCAGCAGCAAAGAGGTTGGAAGACGCCAACATAATAACCACAAAGACGCCGTTACCCACAGACAAAACTGAGGAGGGCTGCTCGGGGATAAGGCTGGGCACACAGGAGGTAACCAGAATCGGCATGGGAGAAGGCGAAATGGCTGAGATTGCAAGACTGATAAAGAGGGTTCTGCTCGACAGAGAGGACCCGTCAGACGTGAGGGCGGACGTCAAGGGGATTATCGCCAATTTCAGAGAGGTAAAATATGCCTTCAACGGTGGACCCGCATACGAGTACCTAGATCTGCCGAGTCAAGGCTCGAACACATGACACTACAATCTGTGAGGCTTGCGCACTTTCAATAACATTGCTCAATGGACAAGTACCAGCCCATAAAGCCCAGCACAAGGTATCAACTTCATATCCTTTGTCGGGCTTATGGTGTGTATCTCCCACCCCGCCTTCTTTACAGTTGCGAATACATCTATACCGGCCGCTTCCATAGCAGGTCTTGCCTTAAAAGGGTACCTGCACCTCCCTGTCTTCAGGGCTTCGCACTCTAGGTTCTTTGATAAGCATAGGGAGCACTCCCCTGCAGCAAAGCCAAGAGCGAAGTAATAGCCCATGTTATGGGCTTCGCTCTCTACAAGCCCAACGACCTCCCTGAGTTTTAGTTCGTGGGGGACGTGCCTTTTCGCCCACTCCGGTCCCGCGAGGTCCTCAACAGGGGTTTCGAGCCTGATAAGTATTCCAAATCTGTACTTCCTCACGATCCTTTCGGTCATGCTGGGCACCAGTTCAAGGTGAGGCGGACACATTATGCTGCTCCCGTACCATCGGCAGGGAGGATACATGCACTTCAGTCTGGCCCTTTCATCCACTACTATATCCTTGGTATCTATTACCTTCGCCTCGCCTCCATGCCTCTCAACCAGCCTCACAAGTTCCTCTAGGTCCCTCTTAAGTTTCTCTTCACCAGGGATTGGACCCAAATGTGTATGCCTCCTACAATAAAACTTAACCTCATGTGTCCGAACAACTATAATTCAGTTATGTATAGTTTATATAATCCCTTTATTTTAAACTTACGTGCGTGGTCTCTATGAAGGCAACCAAAGGGGTCCCACTCACTAGAATGATCGCGATGACTATCGGGCTGGCAGGTTTAGGTGTGGCTCTCTCCCCCTTCTTCATCCCCATAGGTCCAATAAAGGCTTACCCCTTCCAGCACATGATCAACATAATAGCCGGAATTCTCTTGGGTCCTTTCTGGGCCGCGGGCGCCGCCGCCCTAACTGGGATGCTCCGCAACATGCTTGGTCTCGGCACGCTTTTCGCCTTTCCGGGCGGGGTTCCTGGCGGCTTCGTAGTGGGATTAATCTACCACTATTTCAAGGTAAAGAGGGACTTGGTTGCTTTCACCGAAAACATAGGGACCACCGTCATAGGTGCCACCCTTGCTTACTACCTGCTTGTACCGGCCATAGGCGTCACAGTTCCGCCCATAATGGGCGTCTCAGGCGTCTGGGCGCTCTGGATAATGTTCGAGGTTAGCTGCGGTCCTGGGGCCGTAATTGGCTACTTGGTGATTAAGGCACTAAGAAAGGCTGGCATAACAGAATACTTCGCCCCTGATTAATGGTGCATAGCCTTGAATGCAATATCCGTGAAGGATCTCACTTACTACTACCCGAAAAGGAGAGACCCTGCACTCGTAGACGTCACCTTAGATATAAATAAAGGAGAATTCGTCCTGATCACTGGACCTTCAGGCGGGGGAAAGTCCACACTCTGCAGGTGCCTCAACGGGCTAATCCCAACTTTTTACGGTGGGAAGATCTCAGGTAAGGTTACTGTGATGGGAATTGACGTGAGCAGTGCGACAACAAGCGAACTCTCCCGTTATGTCGGCATGGTCTTCCAAAACCCTGAGGACCAAATAACTAGGATGTCTGTCGAGGCGGAGTTAGCGTTCGGCCTAGAGAACCTCGGGGTGGAGAGGGAGGAGATGTATAAGAGAATCAGGGAAGTAGCCAGGTTACTCCGGATAGAGAATCTTTTGAACAGATCAGTCGAGGAGCTTTCCAGCGGTCAACAACAGAAGGTCGCCATAGGCTCTATACTCGTAATGAGACCTGAGATCTTGGTCTTGGACGAGCCGACCTCTGAGCTCGACCCAAAGAGTGCCCAGGACCTCATTGAACTGGTCGCGCAATTGAACAGAGAGCTGGGGATGACCATTGTGATCGTGGAGCACCGCCTCAACTTCATTCTCGAAAAAGCTGACAGGCTCATCATTATCAATGGCGGGAGGGTTGCGGTGGACAAGAGTCCTCAAGAAGCCCTGAGGAGTCGCGAAGTGGAAAGACTTGGAGCATCTCTCCCGAAGGTCGTGCAGCTCTACCATGCCCTTTCTGAGATGGGGCTAAACCTCCCTAGGGTGCCACTCTCTGTTGAACAACTTGAGACCGAACTGAGGGGTGCATTGATACGGGTGCACTGATAGAGTTCGAGGGCGTGAGCTACACCTACCCGAATGGGAACGAAGCACTTAAGGATGTAAACCTGAAGATAAGCCGCGGCGAATCCGTCGCCATAATGGGTGAGAACGGCGCAGGAAAGACCACTATGGCTAAGCTCATGCTGGGGCTAATCCGTCCGACCAGAGGCAGGGTCCTGATCGACGGCATCGACACTCGTGAGTCCACAACAGCAAGGATCGCGAGGAAGGTAGGCTACATCTTTCAGAATCCCCTCTACCAGCTTTTCTCCGACACTGTTGAAAAGGAGGTCACGCTAGGTCCTAGGGCCATGGGCATGGACGAGAAGACCGTCTCAGAGAGGGTAACAGCTACCCTCCGCGAGATGGGGCTTGAGCGCCTGAGGGATGTGCCTCCGCTATCACTTAGCGAGGGTGAGCGGAAACGAGTAGCAATAGCCTCTGTCCTCAGCATGGATCCCCAAGCTCTGATCATCGACGAGCCTACGCTGGGACAGGACGAGGTGGAGAGGGTCAGGCTGATGCAAATACTTAGGAGGCAGCTAGAGAAGGGCAAGTCGGTCATAATAATCTCGCACGATGTCGACTTTGCCTACGAGGTTGCAGAGAGGTTCGTCATCATGAAGAGGGGCAGGGTTCTTGGGGCTTTAACGAAAGCCGAGCTTCTCAGCAACAGGGAAATGCTCGAGGAAGCAAATCTAGTGGTGCCGCAGCTCCTCGATATCGCGGATGTGCTGAAGAGGAACGGCATACTAGAGAACAACTCATCAATGGACATCAGGGGATTGGCATCCGCCATAATAAGCGCCATAAAGGGTGGGCAAAGGTGAGCAGCCTCTTACAGGCTCTGCAGTGGCAAAGGGGAGAGACCTCAATCCACAAGCTAGATCCTAGGACAAAGATCGCTTGGTGCCTCCTGACAGTGGCCTTCTCGGTCTACTTCTTGACAATAGAGGCGCAGATAATACTTCTGATTACAATAATATCCTACCTTGCCGCCGCTAGGAGCATCAGGAGGTTCGCAGGGGGTCTCTGGTCGATACTTTTTTTGGTAGCTTTCATAGCAGCCCTGAACTATCTTTACATGGGTCTCTACTACACAGTCGCGACCTCGCTCCGATTGATAAACATCCTGATGGCTTTTTCTGCGTTCTCCCTCACAACCCACCCTGACGACCTCAGCGCCGCACTTATCAAGCTCAGGCTCCCCTACAACTTCGCCTACATGCTCGTTGCTTCTGCCCGATATGCCGTTGTGATGAGCAGAGAGTTCTCGAACATCATCGACGCTTATAAGGCAAGGGGCATCGAGTTTGAGGGGCTTTTTCTTAAGAGGGTGAGGCAGTACGCCATGATATTGGTGCCCCTGATAATGTGCACAATTAGGCGGTCCTTCAGGCTAGCAGAGGCTATGGAAGCCAGGGCTTTTAGTTTGAAGTGCAAGAAGACCTACTACAGAGAGCTCTACTTCAAGAAAACCGATTTCGCGTTCATTTGCCTTGTGATTTTTTATCTTTCTATTATATCAATTCTCTACTATTCCCTGATTGTTATTCCTATATGGCCGACAATCTGGGTTTAGATATCTCTGGGAGAGTGAAGCTTGAAAAATGTTCGAGTAACAATACAATAAAATATATCCGACCGATCCAAATCTTTGAATGGGCCCGTGGCCTAGCATGGATTAGGGCGTCGGCCTCCGGTGGCCTCGAAGAGAGTCGATGGTCGAGGGTTCAAATCCCTCCGGGCCCGCCAATTAACATAATCGGCGATAAAGCCCAAGCCTTTTAAGGGTAGGATGAGCCGCCGTTTAAGTTTTAATGGAGCCGAGACGGTTTTAGGAGATCTCAAAGGCATCAGAAGGAACGGAAAAGGTAAAGGCAAAGATAAAAGTTTCAACAACGGCTTCCCATACTATAAAAGCCAATTCATAGAATATAAGGCAAAATAGCTTGGATCAAAAGCCATCAAAATAAGCGAGCGGAGCACTTCAAAGATATGCCATAAATGCGATTTGAAGGACTCAGTCAGAGTCGGGAGTCTCTTCAGATATTTAAAGTGTGGATACTCCTGCAACGCAGACTACAATGGAGCCATGAACACACTCAAGCGGGTTATGGGCTAAATTCTTATAGCATGGGCTGAATTGAAACAGCCCGGAACTCGGTATGATGAAGCTACAGACACAGAGGCTGAAGGACCGAGAATCTCCTTTAGTCATGGAAAGCGTCAAAATCCTAAATTTGAAGTATTACATCCTCGTTGGTGCATTTATCCCCATCATACTCAACGCGTTAGCCAGGACAGTCTTGACTCCCTCCACTAACCCCAGCCTCGCTATTTTCAACCTCTCATCCTCAGTCTTCAGTACTGGAACATTATCGTAAAAGATATTGAAGGTAGCCGAGAGTTCGTTTGCATACTCGGCTATCAACTCCGGTCTCAGACTCTTCGCAGCCTCGCTCACGACCTCTGGGAAAAGCGAGAGCTTCACAACTAGATCCCTCTCGTACCTCGTACTCATCCCCGCATAGTCTGCCTCGACGCCACCGAAACTTTGATGGGCTTTTGCAAGTATGTTGCTCGCCCTTGCATGTGCGTACTGTATGAACGGTCCACTATTCTGCTCGAAGTTCAACACCCTCTCCCACGTGAATGTTATTGGCTTGTTCGGCGCTACGGCAACCAGCGCATACCTCACAGCCCCTACCCCGACAACCTCCGATATCTTCTTCCTCTCCTCCTCGCTCAGGTGCGGCGACCTCTTCGAGACCTCCTCATACGCCCTCTCCACAGCCTCGTCCATGACCTCGTCAAACGTGACGTACCTCCCCCTCCTCCCCGACATCTTCTTGCCTGGCAGGTGCACAAGTTCGTAGCTGAAGTGGACGAGATTCTCCGCCAAGCCCCCGAGCCCCAGCGCGTACAGTGCCAGCTTAAGTTGGAGCTGCGGCAGCTTCTGCTCCAGGGATATCACATTTATAACCCTCTCAGCCCTGTCAAACTTCCACAGCGTGTACGCTATATCCCTCGTTGTGTACAGGGTCGTACCGTCAGACCTCTTGAGCGTAAGGGGCGGTACCTCTCCTTTAATTCCATACCTCTCCTTCAACCCATACCTCCTCGCTACCTCCTCGCAGTCTAGTATCGCCGTACCTTCCTCAACCCTGCCGAACCCAGTCCTAAGTAACCACTCAACAACCGTCTCAGCGCCTCCGTTCCATGACGTGAGCTCGCTCTCCCAGTCCCAGCTGTCGAACTCTATGTTTGCTCTCGCTAATGTCTCCCTGAACCCTGCCAGGGCGAGCTCAGAGACTCTCCTTATAAGCTTGACTGCCTCCTCTTCCTTCTTCTCGTACCTTCTGAGCAGGTCTGCGACCTCGCCTTCAGGGTTCTCTGATTCAGATATCGCTTGGTACACGGCGTCGAAGACCTTCTCATTTTTAGCCCTAAGCTCTGATGCTACTCCAACCCAATCGTCCAGCTCGCCCAGCTTCTCCCTCACCCCCTCGTCTTTCCCCTCGCTCTTGAGCCTCTCTATCTCCCTCTGGAGCGATTTTATGCTCATGGCACAGCTCGTCACTGCGTAAACAAAGCCCACAAAATG
The DNA here is from genome assembly GCA_014361445.1 of Methanosuratincolales archaeon. Lineage (GTDB taxonomy): Archaea > Thermoproteota > Methanomethylicia > Methanomethylicales > Methanomethylicaceae > WYZ-LMO10. The sequence goes on from JACIVQ010000006.1 coordinate 21,668, forward strand.
GTCGCTCTTTCCACTGACAGGAACATCACCCAACTTCGAGTAACCATAACTCGCCTGGGCTACCTGTAACCCGACGTCGTCTATGTAGAAGTGCCTACTCACCTCGTAGCCCGCTGCCCTCAGAACCCTTGCCAGAGTGTCTCCTATTACCGCGTTTCTTGCTCCGCCCACATGTATGGGATGTATCGGGTTCACGCTCGTGTGCTCCACGATAACCTTTTCGTCCCTCTCCCCCAGCCTGCCAAACCCTTCTTTTATTTTGCGTATCGCCTCAAGCGTCACTTCTGCGAACTTCGTGTAGTTCACGAAGAAGTTCACATAGCCTGCCCCTGCAGATTCGACCCTCTCAACCAGAAACTTCTCATATGAGGCGATCCTTGAGGCTAGGCTATCCGCCAGGTCCTTTGGGTTCTTCCCGTTCTTCTTTGCTACTGAAAAAGTGGAAAAGCTCAGATTCCCGTAATCCGGAACAGACGGCACAGCCAGCCTCACATCATCCTCGACGAACTCCAACCCTTCCTCATTTAAAGCCCCTATGAGTAACCCTTTGCACTCTTCCCTGAATTCCGCAAATGGTCTCTCCACAACCCTCTCCTTTGCCAAGTGTGTATCCTCCATGTCCTTTTGATCTGCGCCCACTTTGCTTTGGTATCTCTATCACGCCCACTCTCATAAATGATGCGGAGCCCCCTCGAAATTGAAGTTTTTATATTAATGAACTATTAGAGGCGGCATCCACTCATATAATTACAACGAATGTAGGAGTACGACACAAGTTACTTTTAAAATATTTTTTAAGCTTTAGAATACTTTTAGTATACGTAAGTGTATTATTATTACCATGAATCACTATGAATATGAGATGAAATCATACTATTTAAACTATCGTTGGGAATGCTCCCACCAATTTTAAATTCCATAATGGTTATGGAGGATCAGAATTGATTGAGGGTAGGAAGATCCCTGCAACAATATCCACACAGCACCCAGACAATGCCAACCTCCCACCTTGGTGCACGGGCAGCGTCATAGAGGGCAACGCCGAGATCCACGAGGTGTACTTTGCATTCCACGACCTGGGCTGCCAAGAGGTCATGTGGGACTCAGAGGGTAAGGATGTGGACACGCGCGTTGTGAGGAAGCTCCTCTCCAACTATCCCGAATACTTCTCAGCCAATCAGCTGGGTAGGGACGTCTTCCTGACTTACAGGATCCCCAACCCAAAGATAGAAGGCGCTGAGAGGAAGGTCGTGGTCGAGACCCTCCAGAACATGACAGTCGCTTGCGACGTGGCGTCCTCGTTTTACAAGAGAGAAGTCTCCCCAATCTTCGAAGTGATGCTCCCCTTCACGACGGACGCCAAGGACCTATTGTGGCTCCACAACTATTACAAAAAGGCCATAGCCGAGGCCGAGGAGATAAGGCTTGACGAGGAGATCACCGTAAGGGAATGGATCGGGTGCTTCCAGCCCAAGGCTATCGAGATAATCCCTATAGTAGAGGATTACGACAGCATATTCACGGTGGACAGGATTTTAGATCCATTCATAATTTCTGTAAAGCCTAGGTACATGAGGGTCTTCATAGCCAGGTCCGATCCTGCCTTAAACTACGGGCTTTTATGTGCTGTTCTGCTAGCCAAGGTCGCCCTCTCAAAGCTCTATTCCCTCGCCCAGAGGCGTGGTATTTCCATTCACCCCATAATCGGCGTGGGATCCATGCCCTTCAGGGGGCACCTCTCGCCCACCAACGTAGAAAAATTCCTCGAGGAGTACAAAGGGTTATCCACTGTCACTATTCAGTCTGCCCTAAAGTATGACTACCCGTTGGAAGAGGTAAAGACCTGCGTGTCCACGCTAAACAGGTGCTTACCTAACAGCATTCCCCAAACTATCGACCATGATGAGGAGGAGGCGCTGGACTCGACCCTCCAGAAGAGCGCCACCCTTTATGGCAAGATCGTGGAGCGCCTTGCCCCCCTCATAAATAATGTTTCCTCCTACGTCCCCCCAAGGAGGGCAAGGAGGCTTCACATTGGTCTTTTCGGCTACAGTAGAAGGGTCGGTACTGTTACCCTTCCAAGGGCCATACCCTTTGCTGCAGCTCTTTACTCATTGGGAATCCCGCCTGAGCTACTCGGGGGAAGAATCTTCTCTGAGCTGAAGGAGAGCGAGTGGGAGATCGTTAGCAGACATTACATCAACCTAAGACATGATCTGGAAGTAGCGGGAGGTTTTCTCTCCTGGCGGAACATAGAGCTGCTCAGGCACGAGAGTAAGAGGGTTGCGAAGAGGGCAGGAATGGATGAAGAGTGCCTAAAAGAGGTCATAAAAGATATCTTGGGCGACCTCGAATCCATAGAGAGGACGTTGGGCATTAAACTAGGACCTACCAACCACCTTCAGATGAAACACGAAAACTTTGCGAACAACTTCTTAATATCATACTTAGAAGGCGACCACGTCGCCGCCTCCACATCGTTACTTGAGGCTGCAAAAACAAGGAGATGCCTCGGGTAGTATGAAAATTCTTTTTTAAACGGTCACTGAGTTTTATCGCTCGGCATTTCGATCCTTTGAAAATCATCATTCAGTTATCAACTAATCGCAGTCCTTCCTACAATTCGTTATTTCTGGTTTATAGACAATCTTTCAGAGGGGGCAATGGTATCGGTTTTAAAACAAACTTACATACTGGGTCGCCTTTCGCTATACACTCCTCCTCCATAACAGTGAATCCCTTTCCGAAGAGCTCCGCCAAGATCCCAGCAATCATCCCGCGGACGAACTGACTGTATGCAGTCACCCTGCCCTTTCCAAGCTCACACTCAAAAGAGTCCTCCACCTCAATCTCGCCATGGTCTTGAGAGAGTCTCTTCACATGCATCTTCCCGAAGCCTGCCCACTGGAACATTATAGCACTGACTTTTTTAAAGATCTCCATCGGCTCCTTCAGATTAATGAGTTCTGCTGTCTCTTTATGGAGCTTTGCAAATTCAATTCCGGTGGTAAATCCTGTATGGTAAAGTAATGCTTCGCCTCCCACACCAAATAACTTGCGGATCTCGGTCAATAGTCCTCTGTACCCGAGCTCCCTGAATATTACGATCCTATTCTTCCCTGCCTTTAGCGGATGCGATAACGTGTCGGCTATAAACCCGTCAACCAGCGGCATTATCACTTCTAATTTAATAAGATATTCGGTTGATTTAAGCTCGGCAATTAAATCGTCATGGGATATGTCTGCCTCTGTCATGTCTAAAAAGGCAAGGATAAGGGTCTCTTGATACCCAGTACTCGGATCATTACTTTTACTCTCGTCTTTTTTATTTTCATTACTTATATTCCTTTCACCATTAAAATATCCATTATTACTACCATCAAAATAACAAGAGACAAATGCTTGGCGAAGTATGATCTTGTGCTTGGACAGGAGCACGGTCAATCCCGAAATGACGCCAGGACCATCTCGAACTACTCCTCTTATTCCAATTAGGCGCCTTCCAGGAGATACTAGGTACCTTCTAAGATCTAAATTATTATAGAGTTCTATACATTATATACAGATGCCCCTTTTTTATAAGGTGGCAAAGTCTCCCTTACTACTATATAAACTTATGTGGGGTATCATTCTCTCCCGAGAGGTTATCTCTTCCAAATCATCCTTACCATCGTTATTAATATTGTTATCAGGATCACTAAAAATACCATTATTAAATTGAGCACCTCAAAACCCAACACAATAGACATTAACAAAGCCCCAACCAAGTACCCTATTGCATACATTAGCCCCCAATGCCCCAAGATCTCTATAATGGCAATTGCCAAGATTATTAACAAAAATTTGTACCAAATGATTAAAGTCACATCATGCGTTGCCCAAAGATACCCTATTTGTGGGCTATGAAGTACTATGGCTCCTGCAATCTCAAGGGGGATGGATAAGGCAAACCCCAGTAACACGTCTTGGATCGCCGCCCCCAGCCCACCTTCACCTTCACGCATAATTAAGCTCCCAAGGGTAATACTCCTATTTTTGCTAATCTTATCATATACTCTGAACTACTTAATCCTACCTCGACCTTTCAATAAAACCAGGATTTCTGCACATGGGAAAGGTCTCCCAAAATTTCTACGGTTTGCTTAAAAATTGAATTGTACATTGATGGCGGGCCCGCTGGGATTCGAACCCAGGACCTCAGGCTCCGCAGGCATACGCGACTTTCTTCAGTTTACCTTGCCCTCTAAAGTCTCTGCGTCCTGATCCAAGCTAGACGACGGGCCCTCCGCATAAAGGTTAATTTGCGCCTATAAATATAGTATGCTCTGGGGATAACAGTGGGGCGCGTCAAGAAGGGACAACCTTGCTCGGTTAAAGGATGTAACGAATCAGCAATCAGGTCGCTCTCTCCGTCGTATTCCAGTTTTCTTGTCAAGGCTGGCTTGGATGTTGCGGAGTCGAGCAGACTTTATCTCTGTGAGAGCCACTATAAGAAACTGAAGAAGCTGAGGTCCGAGGAGGAGAAACTAGAGAGGTGGCGCCTCACGGGATAATACAAGCTGCCTGACTTGGGTTGGGTCCTCATAATGGTGAGCTTGGACAGGTTCATTATCAAAGAGAAGAAAGCCGAGAAAGAAGAGCCCGCCCCCTCTCAGCCGAAGAAAAAGCCTGCCCCCTCAAAAAGGATGGAAAAGGAGCGAGAGGAAGAGATCCAAGAGGCTGAGACTGAAGTAGAGGGAGAGCTAGAAACAGAGGCAGAGGCAGAAATAGAGGCGGAACCGACAGAAGAGGAGATTGTGGAGCGGACGATATTTGAGGCTGAGACTCCGCAAAATACTGGCACTCTCTATCTTCTCTCGGTAACCTACAGCGGGACGAAAAATTGTGCCCTCCTTAAACTATACGATCACGAGAGGGGTAAGATCGTCTTCTGGTACGACAACACAGGTCACAGACCCTACCTCCTAACAGACGTACCTCTTCAGGATCTACTCAATGACAGGCGAGTCGCCTCCCATCCTGGCTTTGACGGAAACCTCAGTACCGAGGTGGAGAAGTACGATCTGCTCTATGATAGAAAAGTGCGCATGACAAAGGTCGTGGCAAGGGACCCTCTCTCAATCGGCGGTCGCGGGAGCAGCCTCCGTGAGATACTCGAGAACTCTTGGGAGGACAACATCCGCTACCACGAGTGCTACACATACGACTTGGGGCTTATCCCTGGCTACACGTACCGCATTAAGGAGGGTCGACTGGTCAGGGAAGATCGTCAGTTCAACCTAGACGACTTGGAGAACATTTTCAAGGGGCTTCCCTCTGAGCACATGAAGTCCCTAAAAGAGTGGTTCCCCCTATTTCTTACCCCAGTGCCAGAGTACAGGAGGGTGGCGCTCGACATAGAGGTTGCCACAGAGGCAGTTGACCGGATACCCGATCCCAGCGTCGCAAGGAACCAAGTCATATGTGCATCGCTTGTAGCCTCGGACGGTCTTAACAGAGTCCTGCTCCTGAAAAGGTCAGGGACCGAGGAGGGCCTGAGACCCCCGGACCTACCCAGCAATGTCGAACTATCCTACTTCGACGACGAGCTCTCTCTGATCAAGGAGATCTTCAAGTACCTCCTCGAGTACCCCATCGTCCTAACTTTTAACGGTGACAACTTTGACCTCCACTACCTTTGGAGGCGAGCACAGGTACTGGGCATGAAGAAGGAGGAGATCCCCATCCTGATGGGGAGAGAGATCGCACTTCTTCCCACAGGCATTCACATTGACCTATACAAGTTCCTGCACAACCACGCCATTCAGGTCTATGCCTTCGGCAACTCATACAGGGAGGTGACACTTGACTCGGTAGCAAGCGTCCTCCTCAACATTAAGAAGATCCCCATAGAAAAGACTGTCACCGAGCTGGACTACCTTCAGCTGGCGTCCTACTGCTACAGGGATGCCTTCATAGTCCTCAGACTCTCCTCCGAAAACTCGAGCCTGATCATGAACCTCGTCACCATGATCATGAGGATCTCCCGGATGTCTATGGAGGATGTGACCCGCCAGGGCATATCCAGATGGATCAGGAGCCTCTTCTTTTACGAGCACAGGGCGAGGAATTACCTCATACCCCGCCAGAGTGACATCGAAGCCATGAAAGGCGAAGCCTCCACAACAGCCATAATAAAGGGCAAAAAATACCTCGGTGCCATTGTAATCAAGCCTGAGTCGAACGTCTACTTTGATGTGGTCGTCCTGGACTTTGCAAGCCTTTACCCCAGCATTATCTCCAGGTGGAACCTGAGCTACGAGACTGTGAGGTGCGTACACGAGTCTTGCAAATCTAACCTCGTCCCAGACACTCGGCACTGGGTCTGCACGAAGAGGATCGGGCTGATGTCGTTGATCATAGGACTTCTTAAGGACGTGAGGGTAAGGTGGTTCAAACAGAAGTCGAAGGATCCCTCTCTCTCGCCTGAGGAACGGAACTGGTACAAGGTCGTCCAACAAGCATTGAAGGTGTTTTTGAATGCGTGCTTCACGGGTGACACAGATATACTCACAACTGATGGCGTTAAGAACGTCAAAGATGTCAAAGTCGGCGACAGAGTCATAAACGTCAATCCAGAGACCCTCGAGCCAGAAGTGGATGAGGTCGTTGAAACTCAAGAGTTCGACTACAACGGTTACCTCATACACTTCGAGAATAATAGATGCGCCGATCTCATAGTTACCCCCGAGCACAGGTTTCTCGTCAAAGACCGGAAGAATGCAGTTAAGTTCGTGGACGCGGAGGCGATATACAACACAGGAGGACTGATAATACCAAGACTCAGAACATCCCTTAAACAATCTTCGAGGCACTTCTCATTCTTGGAATTTGGTAAAGAAGAGAAACTGGGGCTTGTTGTAAAGCTCCCCGCAGCAAAAACAGGGCATTTGGACAACGAACATGCCGAGCTGAGGTCATTCCTGAAGAATCTAAATGGGTGCTGCGAGATAGACTCGAATGCGTTCTTCATCCCCAAAATAGACCAGATATCTGAAGAGACTCTTGACGCAATTATTGGGCTCGGTGGTATGCCATATCTAGCAAAATTCGATTCGGATCCAAAACTTGAGGATGCAAAACTCCTCCCGGTCAGGGTGGATCACGAACTTTTTGCCAAACTTTGTGGCTGGATCGTTTCAAAAGGAGGCCTTGAGTTAAATGGCAAGATGATTAATTCAAGTGGTGAGAGCCGCGGATACGACCTCCACTTCCACCTTAACCTCCACACTAACGGTTTTGGAGGGAAAGGTCTTGCGAGCTCAGACATTCAAGACCAGATCGAGGATGCACTCAATCAGATTAGCATCGGCTACAGCGTTGGCAAGAGGGGCTTCACGATCTCAAATGAAGTATTTTGCAGATGGGTAAGTAAAAACTGCTATACTGATGAAAAATGCGAAAAATGCCCACACGCATACTGTTCTCATAGGAAAAAAATTCCAAATGCAATAATGGAAGCAAGTGCGTCCACAATAAAATCATTCTTGGAGGCGCTCTGCGCTGGGGATCTGGCAAAAAGACCCAATATTTACTCGACACACAGCGCAAAACTTACAAACCAAATTTTAGTCCTACTGGCGAAGCTGGGTCACTCATCAAAGCGCAGCTATGACCGAGGGCGCGATTTATTCAGGGTGAGCTGGAGAAACACTAACCAGCATATAGACCGCTGGAGAAAGGTCAAGATCCCGTATAACGGGAAGGTTTACTGCGTCACGACGAAGAAGAATCACACGGTCTTTGCCGGTCGTAATGGCAAACTAATCCCTTGCGGGCAGTCTTATGGCGTCTTCGGGGCTGAAATCTTCCCCCTCTACTGCCTCCCCCTCGCGGACAGCACCACAGCGATTGGTCGCCACATAATAAGGGAGACCATCAACAAGGCTAAGGAGCTTGGGGTCTCAGTCATATACGCCGACACAGACTCCCTCTTCCTCTACAAGCCAACAAAGGACCAAATCTTGCAGATACAGGAATGGGCAGAGTCCAAGTTCGGAATAGATCTCGAAGTCGACAAACGCTACACCTTCGTTACATTCTCTGGTAGGAAGAAGAACTACTTGGGGGTGATGGACACCGGCGTGGTTGACATAAAGGGACTAATGGGCAAGAAGCGGAACACCCCTGTCTTCATAAAACTCGCCTTCAACGAGATGACGCAGGTCTTGAGGGACATCAAATCACCTCAAGACTTCGACAGGGCAAAGACCAAGATCAAGGAGATAGTCCAGAACTGCTACGCAAACCTTAAGAACCGGAGATACACCCTCGACGAACTCGCCTTCAGGGTCATGCTCTCGCGCCCAGTGGAGAGGTACCAGAAGACCACCCCTCAGCACGTCAAGGCAGCAAAGCAGCTCAAGGAAAAGGGCAAGGAGGTAAAGCCCGGCGACATAATCTCATATGTCAAGGTTCAGGGTCCGATTGGGGTCAAGCCCGTCCAGCTTGCCAGGGTTGACGAGGTCGATGTCGACAAGTACGTCGGTCACATCGAAACAACCTTCGGGCAGGTTCTCGATGCCCTCGGGATCGAGTTCGACGAGATAGTCGGAATAAAGAAGCTGGAGTTCTTCACCCGTTAGCCCTTCATTACTCGTAATTTTCTTGGTATATGTGAACTTTTCTAATCGTCTATGAGACCCAGTCTATATAGCTGGATCTTTGGTTGACCCGTCTCTATCTCTGCGTTCAGCCTGATAGGTTAGCTTGCCATCCCTGCTTTGTTGTATTTCAAAAGCCCAAAGAACCTCAAGTGCTGGAGGGCCTCCCTATACTCGGCCTTTATTTCATACTTCATCCTCAACATATCAATTCTTGTATTGTTATACTTCTTACAGCCCTCCATCTTTATCCCCTCTAATTTGCAACAACCTACAGGTAATAATTTTGGGTTTGCCCCTTTTAAGGTTAAGGTTGTGATTTATAAGTTTTAGGGCGCCCAGAAAAGCCCCCAACTTCGGGACGGATGATAAGACTCAAAAATCAACAGTTCTGAGTTCTTCCGCTTTGCTACAATCTGGAACTCCGGCATCCAAACGCTTTGGTTCTTTGAACCTAATGACTTGAACCATAGGTAGTCCGCCAGAGGTATGATCCCATTCATTTATATATTTACATTATTAGACAGATCATCCATCACATCTGGTGAGTCAAATGCGACTCCTCCTGATTCATGCTGATTACATTGAGTACGCCGCCCTTAAACCTGCAGTCAAAGAACCCGAGACCATAGATAATGTGGGAAAGGTAGAACGAGTTGAGGAATGTCTGGTGGCATTCTGCTCAGCAGAAAAGTCTGACGAGCAAGACCCCAAAGAGATCGCCCGCCTTGCCTCTGATGCCATCTTGGAACATGTAAGGATGGTTAAGGCTGAGAGAGTGGTCATTTACCCGTACGCCCACCTCTCTCCAGAGCTAGCCTCACCAAGGGTCGCCCTCTCCATACTAAAAGCCCTCGAGGAGCGTCTCAAGGGGTCTATAGAGATTAAGAGATCCCCATTCGGATGGTACAAGGCCTTCACTCTGAAGTGTAAGGGTCATCCGCTCAGCGAGCTATCAAGGAGCATAACCCTCTCCGAGAAGGTCCCCGCTGAGGAAAAAATCGAAAAGGTTGAGAAGGTCAAGCCAATCCCCAGCACATTTCTGGTCCTCACCCCAGACGGGGAAGAGCTACCGATAGATCTCTCTAAACCCGAGACCTTTCTGAACCTGAAGATCGACGCCCCACTCCTCCAACTCATAAAGAACGAGGCTGGACTGAAGGGCGAGAGGGGCGCACCTGCCCACATCAAGCTGATGAAAAGACTCGAACTTGTGGACTATGAACCCGCCTCGGACGTCGGTCACTTCAGGTTCTACCCCAAGGGCACGGTCATCAAGGACTCCCTTGAGGAGTTTGCGTACGACATAGCAGTGAGGGACCTGAAAGCGTTCAAGATCGAGACCCCGTTCCTCTACAGGTTGGACGAGCCCGACATAGCCGAACAGGCATCCAAGTTCCGCGAGCGGGACTACCGCTTGGAGGTCGACAATAAACCATTCACCCTCCGGTTCGCCGGTGATTTTGGGCTCTTCAGGATGATGAAGGACGTGACCATGAGCTACAGACAACTACCAGTTAGGGTCTACGAACTTTCCCCATCATTCAGGCTGGAGCAGAGTGGGGAATGCGTAGGGTTGAAGCGCCTCAGGAGCTTCACAATGCCAGACATACACTGCTTCTGTGCAAACCTAGAACAGGGGCTATCTGAGTACAGGGAGCTCTTCGAGAAGTACACAAAGCTAACAAACTCGATGGAGATAGAGTACGCGGTGGCCTTCAGGATTGTCAAGGATTTCTACTTGAATAACAAGGGGTGGCTGGTCTCGCTCCTAAAGATCGTCAATAAGCCCGCCCTCATTGAGCTCCTACCTGAGATGAAGCACTACTGGGTCCTGAAGCATGAGTACCAAGCCATAGACTCTGTGGGCGGCAACGTACAGCTGGTAACAGTCCAACTGGATGTGGAGGACGCGGCTCGCTACGGCATATTCTACACCGACGAGAAGGGGCAGAAGAAGGGTTGCATAATACTGCACAGCTCTCTTGGCTCCATAGAGCGCTGGATGGGTGCGATACTCGAGCAGGCGGCAAAGGATCAGAAAGCAGGAAAGCCGCCCAAGCTACCAGTCTGGCTCAGCCCCATTCAAGTGAGGATCATCCCAGTCAGCTCAAGCTACATCAACTACGCGGTCAACTTGGCTTCGAAGCTCTCCGAGAACTCAATCCGCGTTGATGTGGACGATAGGGACGAATCCGTCGCCAAGAAGATAAGGGAGGCAGAGATGGAGTGGATACCATACATCGTTGTCGTAGGCGAGAAGGAAGCTTCTTCAGGCGAGCTGCCCGTGAGAGTCAGGGGAGGGAGCATGGTCACGGCCACAGCCGATCGTCTTGTTGCCATGGTCAATGAGAAAATTGGATCCAAGCCAAAACTACCCTCTTATACCCCCATGCTGCTATCACTGAAGCCGCGCTTCGCCTGAGCGATGAGTATTTAACGGGGTATTTCTCAAAAATCCAGAGGTGCATAATATGAATGTAGAGGGAATCATCGCAGTTACAGCCGACTGGGAGAAGCGGAGTCAGTACGCCCTCCAGGTCTGTGAGGCCGTCTCCAAGGCTACGAACATCCCGCTGGAGGTCAGGAAAGAGGACTATGATCTTCTCATAAATTATGGTGAAAAGGATGAGTTTGGTGGGGTGGACATCCCCCAGATATTTCTCAAGCTGAAGGGTGGGGTTATCAAGCACGTCATGACAAAGATACCAGACAACGAAAAAGGCATGCCTGACATAGAGAAGGGGATAAAGCTACTGACCGAAAGCATATCAGGCATGAGGGGTTAATGTTGCTCACCAAAGAAGTTTTGGTTGTGAGATCAAGAGAGGGATCTCTAGTCTCAAAGTCCAAGGTCCAAGGAGAGTTGAATGAAGCAGTCAAAAAGCAGGTCTTAGAAGCCCTCTCGCTTTGGGACGCCAACAGGGCCGACTTCACGGTCATTAGGGATCCCCAGTACCCGGTCTCGGTCAAACTCCCCATAACTAAGGATCAGTACGACCTGTACTCAAAGTTTGGCATGTCGAGGACCTCCGACGGAAGCGTGGTATTTCACATCCCTGTCTACATAATCTCATTCGATAATGAATACAAAGACGACAACTATGTGGACAAAGAGGTATTTGTGGTGGCACCTGCGCTGGACCAAAAGGTCGAAGATGCGGTAGTTGAGCTGGCTATTGAGTCAACAAAACCCGAGCCCGAGGAAGTTGAAGAAGAGGAAGACCTCGAGTAATTCACACCGCAGGAGATTATGTAGGTTTAATAGGCGGGCTCACACTTGTAGCGGCATCTTCACAACTCCGAGCTTTGTCCCTCGATCATCGCCCAGATCTTTTTCGGTAAAAACAAAATATTATCACTTTCGCTTGAAAAGGGCTCAACTAGCCCGGTTCTTCATCTGTTCTCCGGACCCGAATTCCCAATCATCGCCCAAAAATTCTCTATTTAGATTTCAAAAATAAATGTTGTGTATTGAAGTCTTATAACCTGCCTCAACACAGTCAACCTTTTCAAGGTCTTAAGACCATTTAAATGCTGAAGCAAAATGAAAGGCGTATACGCCATCATCCTCAAGCTAGACCGCCATATGTCCTTAAACCTCGGAAAAAAGCGGTTCGACCTCAATTCGGGGATATACATATATGCTGGCTCGGCCTTCGGTCCTGGCGGGATTTATGCCAGGCTAGGCAGGCACCTTAAAACCTTTAAGACAGGTGCCACAAAAAAGCACTGGCACATAGACTTCCTCCTTCCCCATTCTACAACATTCGTTCCTGTCTGTGCCCCTTCTACACGAAAACTAGAGTGTGAATTAGTCCGATCGCTGAGAGAATCGGGCTTTAAAACGGTTGATGGTTTTGGGAACACTGACTGCAGATCAGACTGTGGTGGGCATCTCATAATCTTGGGCGATCTAGATCTCAGATCTGCAATTGAGATTGTTGTCGCTGCTTTTGATAGGACTGGACTCAAAGCAAATCTGGAACATGAATGCTTAAATTAAATTGCCCTGATTTTTAAACATAAATCAACTTCGCCTATCCTCAACTTTCCCCCTCCTATCGCCCTAAATTTATGTTGAGTGGCAGAGTTGTGGTCCTTCTCATTTATACCAAAAGGTGAGGACTATACGAAAGACGAGATCTCCTACAAAGAAATAAAGTATGAATCCGGCTAGGAGGAAAACGATCATGGGTATTGCTGGCGTCACCCAAACATAATCATAGTCATGTTTATAATTGTAATTATAATGATGTCCTCTCGGCGCATGAGGTCTTTCTTCATCGCCAAAACCCCTGCCTTCAACGTTCACTAAATCCTCACCGCCTCGTTTTACTTCTTCACCTTTAGTTATCCCTTCTCTCTCCTTACTTTTCTCATCCTCCTCTTTCCTTTCCCTATCCTCTTCTCCATCCTCGACTTTATGAATAAACCTTAAGCATCTTGTACCATCTTCTCTCACCTTCTCTATCAGGTTGAAGTGGACCGACTCTGCTGTGGTAGCCTTCACTTTAACCCCAATCAGGACGGCAACCAGTTTTTCCCACCACCTCACGGCCAATCCTGAGAAGAGACTCTTCCCCCTCAAGTAAAAAAGTAAATTCCACATAAGGCATGCCGGTATCAGTAGCAGCGATAGGATTATTCCATTTCCTAGGACTGTCACCGGAAAGAAGGGTGACGCCCCAAAAATACCGTAGGGTGGCAGGGGAAAGGTGGCAGCTATCGCCGCCAGAGCCTTTGCATCGGCTCCTCCATACAAACCTAAGTAGTAGATGCCGAATGCCAGGGCCACCGAGAATGCCCCGCTCAACAGCGCCAAAATGTAAGGGTAACCTGGAGTTATGATGATCTCCAAAATAGTCAGCATTAGCCCTAGTGGTATGGCAACACCCCAAACCTTGTCACTGATCTCCCTGCTCTTCAAATCTTGTAATGAGGCCACGAATAAGGCGCCGCCCAAGAGCACAATTTTTATCGCCGCTATCCCCTCAAAGATTGACAACCAGACCATCCCAATTATTCAATGGGGTTTTTATTCAAACTGATTAAAAAAGATTAAGTGGTCCAAAATTTGGATATTTGCAAAGCGCTTACTATCCCCTCGAAAATCGTGCTACCTGCACATTTTTACAAAGTTATTCAGAATCTCCTTCCCTTTAGGCGTCTCTGCCACTTCTACATGGAACTGCACACCGTATATCTGCTTGCTCTCATGCTTCAGCGCCTCCACATCGCAGTAATCGCTTTTTGCGAGGACTCTGAACCTCCCTCCTTCCTGCCTAACCTCATCATTGTGTGATGCCCATGCCACAAACTCGCTTCCCACACCTTGGAAGATCTCGTCAGCTTCAATGACCCTTATTATAGTCCTACCATACTCAGGCTTCCTACCCTTCACGACTCGCCCACCGAGCAGTAACCCTAAGAGCTGGTGGGAGAGGCATATCCCTAGGATCGGGAACCATCCCCTCTCTATTATCTGTGGCAGATTTCCAAACCTTTCAAGACCATCATTGACGCTGTGTGGCCCTCCGCCCATTACGAGCCCGTCGACCTGTAGCTCTTCCAGCCTCACCTTGGGCGTTATCATCCAACTCTCGACTCCAAGCTCCTTAAGTGCCCTCACTATGAGGTGGTTGTACTGCCCTCCCAAAAATACCACAGGTATCCGCATCGAGACCCGCCTTTTCACTCATACTCCACGGTTGCTGGTGGCTTAGAGGTTATGTCATAGCAGACCGATGAGACGCCTTTGATCTCCAGCAGATCTCTGCAGAGCCTCTCAAGCAACTCCATGGGGACATGGTAGGGCTTAGCTGTCATGAAGTCTCTTGTCTCCACAGCCCTTACCAAGACCGCATATCTATTTACACTACCGCCGCCCATGCCTGACCCCTCCCCCCCCAATTCGTACACTGCTCTGACCACATCACCATCCTCATGTATTATCCTCTCTGGAATTTTGAAGAGTTCCTCTATGTCCGCTTTTCCTCCGCTCACCACAGCTATTTTGCCGTAAGCCCTATTGTCCCCCTTGACGCCTGTAGCCCTGCAATTGAAGTATTGAACTTTCCCTCCTGGGAGGGCTTCCCACACAGCCCTCTCGACCGCTTGGCTGGCGTCTGACCTTTCGTCCTCAACGACCGCCGCGAAGTACTGGTTGGGGGGCGGTCTTAAACCGCCGAGAGCTCTCTCCACCACCGAGGTTGCTGCCCTCAGGACCTTGAGCTTCTCCTCCTTTACCTCACCAATGCACCTGACCATCAACCCGGGTCCGGGGAAAGGTTGCCGCTCAGAAGCCTCTAACCTCACGCCAAGGTACCTGGCAACCTCCCTCACCTGATCCTTGTAAAGCTCCAGGAGTGGCTCAAGTAGCCTGAAGCCATACCTCTCCACTGTATTGAGTCCGAGCTGCTCTAGCACGTTGTGCTGGGTCTTTATCCCGCCCGAGGTCTCGATCCAATCTGGCGCTATGGTCCCTTGGATGAGAACGTCGCACCCCTCCCTCTTAGCCTCCTCACTCAAAACCCTGTAGAAGGTCTCCCTGAAGGTGATCCGCTTCTCCTCGGCGTCCCTCTTCCCCCTGAGCGCCTCCATAAACCTATCTCTCACATAGAGCACCCTAAGGGGGAGCCCGAGGGACCTGAGAACTTCGCTGACCTCCTCTACCTCGCCCTCCCTCATGAATCCCGTGTCCATAAAGAAGCAGATCAGCCTCCCTCCCAGAGCTTTGTGGGCTAGGACCGCGCAGGTGGTGCTATCTACCCCACCTGAGGTGGCTATGGCAGCCTTGGACCCTCCCACATACTCTCTTATCTGCCTAACCTTTTCTTCAACAAAGGCTGACGGGTTGAAATTAATTGAAGTTATACTGTTAGCCCCCCCCGGAGAGATACTCTTCAGCAAACTTAATTTTAAACATAACCATATATCCCAATCAAAGGTGGAACAATGCTCAACAGAGTGAAGGAGCGCGTCTCCGCTGCCGTAAAACCCATAGCCGGTTCTATGGTCGCCCTAGGGCTATCCCCGAACCATGTAACCATTCTCGGCTTCGCACTCTCCTTGATCTCCGCATATGCGTTCTTCTCCTCTAGCGCCCAAATCGGGGGATTCTTCCTACTGATAGCGGGACTCTTCGATGTTTTGGACGGTGCAGTTGCAAGGATCTCTGGTAGGGTGACTAAATGGGGTGGAGTCCTGGACTCGACCCTCGACAGGTACTCCGACATTGCAATCATCTCCGGGATAATCCTTGGGGGGCTCTGCGATGCCTTCTGGGGTCTCCTTTCCATAATGGGCTCGGTTATGGTGAGTTACGTCCGGGCTAGGGGTGAGGTGGAGGGTGTAAAGCTCTCCTCGGTTGGGCTGATGGAGAGGGCTGAGAGGATGGTCCTAATCGCACTCTCGGCTCTCGTTGGCTACACATGGGCTGGAATAATCCTGTTGGCTATCTTAACAAACATCACTGTCTGCCAGCGTTTATTGCATGTTAGGGCCTCTCTCCGGGGCCTCTAACAGCTTGACTATCTTTTTGATAAATTCTCTGCCCGCCTCGAGAGTCTGGATCCCCTTCTCCGTTATGCGGTAGTATCTCCTGATAACGTTGTCTGAAGTCCCCTTCTCCTGCCTTGATTCTACCAGCCCCTCCCTCTCCAGCCTGTAAAGTACCACGTATGCCGTTATTGTGGCCGGCTCAAAGCCGAACCTTTCCTTTATCCTTTCCTTAATCTCGTAGGCGTAGAGTGGTCTCTCCTTGAGCAGGCTGAGTATATAGATCCAAAGGTTCTCCTTTGTGATCTTCTCCTCGAGCCTTCTGAGGGCCAAGTTTCATTCCTCAACAATCATTTGGTCCAACTCGTTATTTATAATCACTATGCAGTGGCTTGCCAGATAGGAGATAGGACCTAAGCTTACCCTCTTGGCACCCGCCTCATCGAGCACCCTTTCCCCTTTCTCATCTATGCCCTTCTGATCTCCTAGAACGAAGATGGGGTCTTTACCGATCTTCACCCTGCCGATCTCTTCCCCATTCTCGTGGAGGTAGTACAGGCTCCCCCGTGGCATCTCGCGTATCAGCCTCTCAAAACTCTTCCTCTCCACCCGCACACCCCCGACAGGTCTCCCAGAGAGCGCATCGCGTAAAACTTCCGCAGCCTCAACCTCGCTGATGATCCTTCTATTTAAATCCCTCCCGTCCATGGTAACCGTTACAGGTGGGTTTGGGGGACCTTCCAAGACTATTGATAGTATGGCATCCTTTCTAATACCGCGGGGAATTGCAAAGGTTGCTATAATACACCTCGCAATAAGATCCATCCTTCCCCCGCTTCCAGCAAGGGACTTGAGAGAAAAGTCAGGGGCGGTGCGCCCCTCCGAGGACTTTAAAATAAAAGTCCTGACCAAAATTTTCTACCTTAATGGCTTGCTTACCTTCCTCTCTTCCTTTGCCCTAACCTTGACCACCCGCTGGAAGATCGCGCAGGATACGCAGTAGTACTTGGTAACGACCCTCTTATAGATCTGTGCCCCCTGCTTGGTCAGCTCCTTTGCCAGCTGGGGGTCAATTATCGAGACAGGCTTTGTAACCTTAATGACCTTGTCCCTGGGCACCCATGCCCCACAACCATCACATTGAATCCTCGATGACTTTCCTTTATCTCCCTTACTCCTGCCTCGGCTCTTCCTCTTTTTTGGCATCTTTTAATCCTCCGTCGTATCAAGTGGTTAGACAAATTGCTTATTAAAGTTATTTATCGGTTACCTTTTGGGGGCGCCCTGAGGAGCTGTCTCTGAGAAAGGCCCCTCAAAATATGGTCTTTCTCATCTTTACATAAGGCTCGACAAGAAAGCCCAGAACTTTCTTGAGCTGGCAATTCACCACCTATAGCGAGGAAGCCGCACTCTTTAGATGTTGATAGCTATGGGCTATGCTCTAAATACCAGAATATGGCAAAACACTAAAACATGTACCTCAAACAAATTTTGCTTGTTGCATGCAACTTCATTTTCGGTTTTGACCCAACATCCCGCCAAAAAGACACACAATTGAATCCGATAGAGATTTAAACGCTGCCCTAAAAATAGCCCATGGGGTATCTAAGTTTATGAGGATTAAAATGCCCCTCCCCTCCACATTTATGAAATTTGTAATTATACAACCTCAACCTCAACGTTACTCTAACAATGAACCTCCTAACGTCTCATTGATTTGTGCCCTTCAAAAATTAAAACTCAGAGTCACGGGGGTTTGCATTTGACATCAACATACGGTTATAGAGGACGAGCCTTGGACTTAATCACCAAGTACGGAATAAAGGTTGGAGACCGAATAATGGTGAGGAATGAAAGGTCTTCTTTCGTCGGGGTGCTTATGCCTAGGTCAGAGCTTGACGATGACGCACATATTGTCCTGAAGCTGGACGATGGGTACAACTTGGGGATCTCGATAGATTCGCTGCAGATAGAGAAGATCCCTCAAGAAGAAGTCTCTCCACCGCCCCCAAAGGCGCCGACTTCAAGACCCGGTCTACCTAGGGTCTCCATCATAAGCACTGGCGGGACTATCGCCAGCAGGGTTGATTACAGGACTGGGGCAGTCAGCCCCGCCCTCTCTGCCGAGGATCTTTACCAGTCAGTCCCTGAACTTGGGGAACTGGCAGAAATCAGGACCGAGATCCTCTTCAGCTTGCTGAGCGAAAACATCGTACCAGAGAACTGGACTGCCATGGCAAAGAGCATCGAGAGGCACATCAAGAACGGGGCCCATGGGGTAGTGGTGACACACGGCACCGACACAATGGGATACACCGCGGCTGCCCTCTCTTTCGCCCTTAGAAACCTCCCCGTGCCGGTGATACTGGTGGGCTCTCAGAGGTCCTCCGATAGACCTTCCTCAGACGCATACCTCAATCTAAAGGGGGCTGTGCTCGCTACCGCAAAGGCACCATTCGCTGAGGTTGGCGTCTTGATGCACTCAACCTCCTCAGACGATGAGTTGGTCATACACAGGGGTACTAGGGTCAGGAAGATGCACACGAGCCGGAGGGACGCGTTTGTCTCTATAAACTCATCACCCCTTGCGCGGGTCGTAGATGGAAGGATCGAGACTTTAGGGAAGTACAAGGAGAGGGGCGGGGATCTTGAGCTTAAGGCAGGTTTTGATGAGGACGTCGTCCTGATAAAGTCATTCCCAGGAATTCCCACAGACATCTTCGACCCCATAATCCATAGGGGTTTCCATGGCATTGTTCTGGAGGGCACTGGACTAGGTCATGTTCCGGAGAGGATATTCCCTGCAATAAAGAGGGCGGTACAGAGTGGAATAGCGGTTGTTATGACCTCCCAGTGCATCTACGGGCGGGTCAACATGAACGTGTACAGCACCGGCAGGGAACTACTCTCCTTAGGAGTGATACCTGGCGGAGATATGCTGCCAGAGACCGCACTAGTGAAGCTGATGTGGGTCCTGGCGCAGACGAGGGACCTAGAAGAGGTCCGTCGCCTATTTCTCACCAATATAGCGGGGGAACTCTCCGATAGGAGTGAGTACGAAGAGGTGTGGCACCCATGAGCGGTAGCGGCGGCGTGAGAGTTGGTATAGAGATTCACCAGCAACTCGACACATCAGAGAAGCTCTTCTGCGGCTGCCCGACGGTCCTGAGGGACGACGAGCCGCACTTCACAGTAGTGAGGCGCCTGAAGCCAACCACAAGCGAGCTCGGCGAGGTCGACAGGGCAGCACTCTTTGAGTCTGAGAAGGGTAAGGTATTCTACTACCAAGGCTACAAGGATTCCACATGCTTGGTTGAGCTGGACGAAGAGCCTCCTCATGCCCTCAACGGTGAGGCGGTCTCCATAGCCCTCACTGTTGCTTTGCTCTTGAATATGAAGCCAGTAGACGAGATCCACGTCATGAGGAAGATCGTTATCGACGGCTCGAACACCACAGGCTTCCAGAGGACAGCAAAGATCGCACTCGACGGGTGGATAGACGACGCTGGCCAAAGGATATCCATACAATCCCTATGCTTGGAAGAGGACGCGGCGAGGAAGATCTCGGAGACTGAAGACCACGTGGTGTACAGACTGGATAGGCTCGGAATCCCACTCGTTGAGATCTCCACCGGTCCGGACATACACAGTGCTGAGCAGGCCCGCCGCGTCGCCCTCAAGATCGGCAGGATCCTGAAGGCAACTGGGAAGATAAAGAGAGGCCTGGGCACAATAAGGCAGGACCTAAATATCTCTATAGAGGGGGGCGCCCGGGTCGAGATAAAGGGCGTCCAGGAGTTGGGTCTGATCCCCGCAGTTGTAGAATACGAGGTTATGCGCCAGAGGCGCCTCTTGGAGATAAGGGACGAACTGAAGAGGAGAGGGGCGCCACGACCAAAGTCTGAGATCTCTGATGTAACTGACCTCTTTATTCACACAGAGAGCAAGTTGATAAAGAAGGCACTCCAGTCGGGTGGGAAGGTCATGGCAGTCCCGCTGTTTGGCTTTGGCGGACTGCTGAGGGAGGAGATCCAGCCGGGGAGGCGGCTCGGCACAGAACTCTCCGACCACGCCAAAGTCTACGGGGGCGTGGGCGGGATATTCCACACGGACGAACTCCCTGCCTTCGGGATAACCGATGCTGAGGTCAAATCAATTAAAGAGAGGTTTGGCGCCGGCGAAGATGACTCCGTCGTCATGGTCGCAGGAGGGGAGCGATCTTGCAAGAATGCCCTGATTGCCGTAGTCAGGAGGGCAGAGGCGGCACTCGATGGCGTCCCACCAGAGGTTAGGGCTGCCAACCCAGACGGAACCACGCACTTCATGAGGCCCATGCCAGGCTCCGCCAGGATGTACCCCGAAACTGACGTCCCATCCATTGTGGTCACAAGGGAGATCCTTGAGAAAATCAAGTCAAATCTGCCTGAGCTCTTGGAGAATAAGATCGAACGTTACACCAAGGAGTTCGGGCTCAGTCCAGATTTGGCGTCCCTTATAGTGGACTCTCCCTATTCCGTAATCTTCGAGGACCTCGTCAAGAGCTACGGTCTGCCTCCTTCGTTCGTGGCAGCCACTTTCGAGTACACCTTCAAAATGCTCAGGCGCGAGGGGATCGATGTGGACATCTTGGACAGAAATGCAATCAAGGAGGTCCTCATAAGGGTTCACAAGGGTGAGTTCGCCAAGGAGGCGGTGCCCGAGATCTTCCGCTGGCTCGCACTCAACAAGGGCAGAGGCGTCAGCGAGGCTGTATCAGCACTTTCACTATCCGCAGTCGACCTAGATTCAGTCAGGAGGTCGGCAATCGAGATCGTCGAGAAGAACATGGAGACTGTAAGGAGGGAAGGAGAGCGGGCGGTGAGCCGTTTAATGGGCGACCTGATGAAGCTCTACAGGGGGAAGGTCGATGGTAAAGTCCTGCACGATCTCCTATCCGAGGAGGTCCGGAGAGCCCTCCAGAAGAGATGATTTGGGACCACATGAACGACTAATATCTCATCCTTTCTGCACTCCAAAGATGCTGCCCGCTTCCCTATCTATCTTTTGTACTCTTCCATTACGGGGCTTAAAGCCACTTCTAGTATTGCAAGAGAAGATAACTTTTTTACACCATCTCTCAGAATAATTTCTGTCTGGTGTTGTTATTGTGCGGGATCTTTGGTTGCCTTTGTGAGGGTGCCCCCAGCATATTGCTCCAAGGACTCAAAAGGCTCGAGTACAGGGGTTACGACTCGGTAGGCATAGCACTCATCAACGGGAAAGATCTTGTTGTGGAAAAAAATAAAGGAAAGATCGACGAATTTATATCAGGTCTAGATGAGGCTAGACTGAAAGGGGAGATTGGGGTAGGCCATACAAGGTGGGCAACTCATGGAGCTCCTTCTAAAGAGAACGCCCACCCTCATCTAGACTGTTCCAAGAGAATTGCTGTCGTCCACAATGGCGTTTTGGAGAATTTCCTTCAGATCAAGGAAGAGCTCGTGAGAAGGGGGCACACTTTCTCATCAAGGACGGACAGCGAGGTCATCCCGCACCTCATAGAGGAGTACATGAATGAAGGGCTCACTCTGAAGGATGCCTTAATCAAGTCTATGGAGAGAGTGAAGGGATCTGCCGCTATCGCAGTCATCAGCACAGTGGAGCCTAACAAGATCTTTTGCTACAGGAGGGAAAGTCCACTAATCGTAGGAATTGGCGATAATGGAGTATTTTGCGCATCTGATATACCTGCGATTATGCCCTACACCCGCAGGGTAATGGTCGTTCCCGAGGATAGGCTCGTCATCCTTGAAAGAGGCTCGATTCATGTGGAGGACCTTAAGGGTGTTACCTACGAGACTGAGTTCACCGAGATCACATGGGATCTGGAGCTAGCCGAGAAGGGCGGATATCCTCACTTCATGATAAAGGAGATCTTTGAACAACCTAGAGCGATAAGAGACACACTGAAGATTCCAACAGTATTCTTGGACAAGGCTGCCAGGCTCATGAGAGGGCGCATCTACCTGATCGGATCCGGAACATCCTATCACGCCTGCCTCTCAACCTCATACACGGCCTCGGCATTAATTGACATGGAGATGAGGCCGGTGATCTCTTCGGAGTTCGCAGACGCTCTCCTTTCATTGGAGGATTCAACAGTTATTGCGGTCTCCCAGTCTGGCGAGACGGCCGACACTCTGAATGCCGTGAAACACGCAAAATCCAAAGGCGCAAGGATTGTGGGCATCACTAACACACTAGGTTCCTCCATTACAACCCTCTCGGACGCATACATATGCACACAGAGCGGACCTGAGATAGGGGTTGCGGCTACAAAGACTTTCCTGACGCAGCTAGTCGCCCTAGACCTCCTCTTACTGCGCCTTGGTCTAATCTCAGGGAAACTTAGTGAGCCCGAGCACGACTTGATTACCAAGGAACTTTCGAACCTCCCGGGAATGGTGGAGCAGATCCTCAGCCGTTCCAACAGAGTGAAGGATCTCGCCCTCAAATATTCTACAAAGGAGAACGCTTTCTTCCTTGGGAGGGGCGCCAATGTAGCCACGGCGCTGGAGGGCGCCCTCAAGCTCAAGGAGATAAGCTACATACACGCGGAGGGGTATCCGGCAGGGGAGTCAAAGCACGGGCCCATATCCCTGGTCGAGCCAAACTTTCTCTGCGTCTTCATAGCCCCCCGAGACAGGACCAGGGACAGGATCATAGGCAACATAATGGAGATGAAGGCAAGGGGAGCCGAGGTATTCTCCGTCATAACAGAGGGGGACAAGGAACTTAAAGAGATCTCCGACGAGTATTTCGAGGTCCCCATATCCAGCGAGATCCTCTACCCTATACTCTGCACAGTCCCTCTACAACTCCTTGCATACTATGCCGCCACCTTTAGGGGCTTTGACCCAGACAAACCCAGAAATTTGGCAAAGTCCGTAACAGTCCTATGAGGCAAAAATTCCATGATAGACCATGGGGAAAAAATCGAATTCTCTATAAGACGTGCCCTGTCGCTCCTGGAGAGGCTCTCGGAGCTCAAAGAGGACCAGTGGGACATTTCCGCATACAAGAATGCCCTCCTCGCCAGAATGGAAATCCAGTACATTATGGCGGTGATAAGACTCAAAACTAACAACTCCCTAAGAACTACTGCCCGGTCTAAGATAAATGCCCATGCGGCGGTCCAGCTCCTCAAATCCTTACTCGCTGCCCCGATCTCAGAGAAAACCTTAGACTCCCTCAGCCAAGTCGATCTTTTCCTAGGAAGGTTTATACTGTCCATGAGGAGGAGGCTGGACAGGAATCAAAAATATAGAATATAGAAACCAGGAGTCAAAATATAAAATATAGTTATAAAATACTGGCTACTTTTTCGCTCTCCTATCTATGACGTCTAAAGTTGATGGTCCTGTCCCAATTATTGTGACTGGTACTTTGAGCCTATCCTCTAATTCCTCGACAAAATTCTTTGCACCCTCCGGGAGCTTATCGTAATCTCTCAGACCTCTGCACTCGGGGAAGACTGCGTCTAACTTCGTCAGTGCGATCTGGGTCGCAGAGTTGATCTTTATGGACCTTTCAGCTAGTTTGTAGTTGAACGGGGCAGCCCTCCTCTTCCTCCCAGTCACAGAGGCTATCTCCAACCAGCCCCTCCTCGCCGCTTCCTCCTCTGGCAACTCGCCTTCGAGGGGCCCTCCGCCCACTCTGGTCACGTACGACTTGAAGACTATTATTACCTCATCAACGTCCTTTGGGCCAACTCCGACCTCACTGCACACACCTGAAGCAGAGACGTCCCTGCTCGTCACATATGGATAAGTCCCATGGTATAGCGAAAGGTAGAGTCCTTGGGTTCCCTCTATTAGGACTCTCCCGCCCTTATCAATGCACTCGTGCACCTCTGCACAGACATCAGTCACGAAGCCCCTCAGTTCCTCGTAATCCCTGGCGAGCTTCAGAAGTCGTAGTGTCCTGTCCACCGTTGCCGAGCCAACGCCAGAACCTGTCGATCCAACAACCTTCATTAAAAATTCGTCACTCTTTTCCTTCTGGATGTGTTCAGGTCTTATTATCCCGCTCTTCTCGTCTACTCCTATCCTCCCAGAGGTCTTTGTCATCTCTACTTCTTTAAGGAAAGTCTCGATGCTGTAGAGGGCGCCCGCTCCCACAAGTAACCTTGTCTTTGGGTTGACAAACGCGCATGGCACGATCCTAAGCTTCAGCTCCCTACCCTCATGAACCAGAGTGTGCCCGGCATTTATCGACCCTGTTCTCACAGCTATATCATAATCGTCAGAATAACCCAAGTAGGCGGCTATCTTTCCTCTGGGGGGCGCCCGCTACTGCGGTTCGCCTTTCCCCTCGTCTCCGAAGAAGCCGCCGACTAGTACTGTCACTCCCATAAAACCACCCTGAAGAGAGGTGAGTTTAAATATACAATATAAATCTTCTTTTTTGCTGCAACCCCTCCACGATAAAAATGGAGTAGATAACGACTTGCAGATATTTGGGATAAAGTTACCCTTAGTACAGCCAGGCGACGACCTCGTATCCCTCACCATCGAGAGCTCTAAGAGATCTGGCACTCAGATCCTGGACAGAGACATTCTAGTATTCTCCGCCAAAGTTGTGGGCGTCTCACAGGGGCGCCTCCTTGAACTATCAAAGATCTCTCCCTCGGAGAAGGCGAAGGCGCTCGCCACCCTTTACAACCTAGACCCGTCCTTTACAGAGGTGGTGCTCCGCGAGTCTGATGTTATTCTGGGGGGAGTGGAGTACGCCCTCCTCACTATTAAGAAGAATGTGGTGATCGCCAACGCCGGCGTTGACCAGTCAAATGCCCCTCTTGGGTATGTAGCCCTTTGGCCGGAAGATCCCCAGAAATCCGCCGAAGATCTCAGGAGGCGCTTCAAGGAGAACGGGCTTGATGTTGCAATACTGATAACGGACAGCAGAACCCTGCCCATGAGGATGGGGAACAGCTCGGTGGCGCTCGGAGTATCCGGTTTCAAACCGATTGAGGACTTAAGGGGGCGGAAGGATCTTTATGGGCGCACGATGAGGGTCAAGCGCCTAGCCGTGGCCGACAACATCGCCTCAGCCGCCCAGCTTGTAATGGGCGAGACCTCGGAGCAGACTCCTGTTGCGGTAGTGAGGGATGCACCGGTATTATACGGCGAGGGCTTCCGCATAGATGAGGCGATTATCCCAATGGATGAGTGCCTTATAATGCACATTGTTGGAAAGCGATCCCTCTAAAAAATTAAAATTATTTACCGCATCTAGCATAATTTCACAGAAACATTTAATTATACTATTTAAACCTTAAAAATAATATTAGGGGGTTTGACTTTGTCCTACGACCTTGACGAATTGGACAGAATGATCCTTAATCAGCTCCAGGCAAACGCGAGGACCCCGTTCTCTAAGATAGCCAAGGAGGCAGGTGTTAGTGAGGCGACTGTATTCCTCAGGGTCAGGCGTCTCCAACAGAATGGAGTTATAAAGGCTTTCAGGGCGATTGTTTCACCGCCACATGTTGGTAGGAGCCTTTCGGCTTTCATTCTCGTAAAGGCTGATCCCCGGAAGTATGGCGAGGTACTAAACGTTGTAAAGAACCTAAATGAGGTGACAGAGGCATACGACGTCACAGGTCCATATTACCTTATTTTGAGGGTCGATGTGGCAGACAAGGAGTCTTTAGCAAAGGTGATCGACCTGATCGGATCGGTGGACGGAGTCTCAAGCACCGAGACTGCTATCGTCCTCAAAGAAGTAAAGGAGAACGTCGGTCTTAAAGTTTAAAGGTAAATTAACATTGCGAAAGAAGTCCCAGCCCCTTCAGAGGAGGGCAGTTCACCAATTTCAGCAGCCTCACCGCTGAGACACGGATCAACCACATTTATTGGTGGGCGTGTCACACATTCGACAAAAATAAAACCCCCTCCCTCCATATCTTAATTTATGGCA
Source organism: Methanosuratincolales archaeon (assembly GCA_014361445.1). Taxonomy (GTDB): domain Archaea; phylum Thermoproteota; class Methanomethylicia; order Methanomethylicales; family Methanomethylicaceae; genus WYZ-LMO10. The sequence goes on from JACIVQ010000006.1 coordinate 47,770, forward strand.
AATGAAGTGGTGCCCCTCGTCCTTTTTGGCACGTTCCTCATAATCGCTGGTCTCATGCTCCTAGCCCTCAAGAACAAGGAGAAAGTAGAGGGGGGCGCTTTAATTATGATAGGTCCAATACCTATTGTCATTGGAAGTAGTCCAAGGATCGTAAAAGCACTTATAATCCTTGGAGTTGCCCTCTTCCTCATAATTCTCCTCGCAATGGTGGTGTGAAATGAACCTCTCAGACAAGTTTGCCTTTCTGCTCATAATTGCAGGGATTTCAA
>JACIVQ010000060.1 GCA_014361445.1 Methanosuratincolales archaeon
GCTGCCATACTCAGTACAGGGAGTGGTTGGGATCCATATATCGGCAAGTTGATGGCAATAGATGCCATAGAGGAGGATCCTGTAAAACTGATGGATCCATCAGGACTTCCAGACGATGCCTTGGATGTCCCAACGGCAATGATGGGTGCGCCCACGGTGATGCTGGAAAAGATACCGAAGGGAGATGAAGTTCTACAAGCCTTGAGGATGCCGAAGTTCGGCGATTGGGCCATGATTCGCGTTTGTGTTCGATAAAAAGAATTTTAGAGTAATTTAAAATAAGACTAAGATTTCATAAATATGCCATTAACTCAATAAACATTGGTCGAAATAGAAAAAGGGGTTTGCAGGAGATATCCCCATTTGTTGCCGGTTCAAGTCCGGCCTCGGCACCTGTTTTTCGGATTCGGTGCCGTGCCCTCACTTTAAAGTCTACGCCCCCAACTTCAGCTTTGAGGATGAGTTCTCCCATTTTGCCCCCTGCCCTGCTCCAGAACCAAGCCCCCGGAGGTCGAACTCCAGATAACGTCTGCGTACTTCGAGTGTTATCCGAGGATTCCCAACCCTTGCACGGGAGGCGAGAAAGGCGTAAAGGGGCATTTGCGAAGCTCCCTGGGTACGCTGTCAGTGAGCCACATGTGAAAATTTCCCGACTTTAATCGTGGAGAGCGTCAAATGGAGAATGTCTCTATGACCTTTGCAAGCGAGCGCTTATAGGTAAAAGCCTATAAGAGTTGGCGCATACTGTTTTTATGGTCAACTGAGGGATTGTTATGTATGAGTTTGATGTGGTTATAGTAGAGGATGAGAGTGGGGGATATGTGGCTTTTGTTCCAGCTTTGCCTGGCTGTCACAGTCAAGGAGATACCTTACAAGAGCTTATGGACAATGTGAAAGAGGCCATGGAACTTTATCTCGAGACCTTATCCGAAGAGGAGAAGAAAGAGCTCCTACACCAAAAGGTTGTTGGAATACAGAAAGTGAAAGCCCTTGCCTAAGATTAGGCCGCTACCATCCCAAAAGGTCATTAAAATCTTGGAGAAAGCCTCTGCCAACAGTTTCAAAATATATAGATTTAAACAGACAAAAGTTGTAAAAACTCTTTATGGAAAGGCTACTTACTCTGAAGGAAGCTAAGAGGCTTCTCGGCGTCACCACTAGGACCATCCAGCGCTGGGATAAGGATGGGAAGGTCAGAGTAGTGAGGACTATTGGCGGGAGGAGGAGGATACCCGAGGGCGAGGTAAAACGTATTTTAGGATTGAGGGAAGAAAGACTAGTGGTTGGATATGCTAGGGTCTTATCCTCAACCCAGAATGATTTGGAGAGGCAGAGGCAGCTGATTTTGAATTATGCTAAAGAGAATGGTTATGGTGGAATTCAGATATTAACCGATGTTGGCTCAGGGCTTAACGAAAATAGGAAGAATTACCTAAGGCTCTTAAACATGGTATGTGAAAAGAGGGTCTCTAAAGTAATTGTTGCATATGAAGATAGGCTTACTGGATTTGGTTTTGAGGCTTTGAGGAGAATGTTTTCAGCCCTCGGCGCTGAAATATACGTAATAAACCATGAGGGGAAGGCTCCTAAAGAAGAGCTCGTAGAAGATCTGGTAACCACAGCCTCACACTTCGCTGGGAAGCTCTACGGGATGAGGAGCCACAAGTATGAAAAAGTGGTTAATGGTGTCAAACAGCTTGTATCAGGTTAGAGCTTACAACATAAAGCATAACTACGACCTCAAAGAGTTCTTGGAGGCTTACAGGCTTCTTCTCCAGAAAGCGATAGATGAGATATGGGCAAATATGACGTGGATTGAAAAAACAAACAAGAACGGAAGGGAGAGGACCATCCCAATAATACCAAAAGAAGGGAGCTTCAAGCACCACTACCTAAGAAGTATTTTAATGAACGACTGGAACTATTCTAAACATTATGTCGATTCAGCTATAAAGCAAGCGTATTCCATCCTCAAATCTTGGAGGAGGAGCTACGTTAAAGGGAAGAGGTCAAGGAACAAGCCCGTTGTAAAGAAGAAATTTGTTAGAATTAAAGAGACGTTGTACTCTTATAGAGACGGGATAATTAAGGTCAGCGTTAAGCCGTTTAGCGAGTATTTGGAGTTCGATGTTTCACGAGCTTGGCTCTGGTCCAGAGTCCCAAAAGATGCCGATATGGGGGAGCTTATCCTTAAAGAAAAGTATTTGACGATAACTTTTAGGTTTGAGCAAAAAGGAACTAAGGCTGATGGGAAGGTCGCTTGGGACTGCAACGAGAGGAGCTTGGACGGCTTCAACCCAAAACTAGGGTGGATAAGAGTAGACTTAGCAAGGCTATTCCACATACATAGGGTTCACGAGCTCAAGAGGAAGAGGCTCCAGAGCCTAGTTTCGAGGAAGCCATCGCTGAATAAGGTCTTAACAGAATACTCTAGGAGGGAGAAGGATAGAGCGAAGGACTTCGCGCATAAGCTGACGACGTCTCTATCTAGGAGATATGAAGGGTATAATCATGGCTTCGAAAGGTTGAGGAAAGAAGGTATGCTCACAGAGTCAAGGGCTCATAACAGGGAGATAACTAAAAGCGACTGGAAGAGAATAATAACGTTAATGGGCTATAAAACTAAGTCAAGGGTTAAGCCCCTCGACCCATATAACTCAACAAAAGGGTGCTCCAGGTGTGGGATGATTAATGCCCCGAAGGGAGCACTGTACGAGTGTAAATGCGGGCTGAAAATAGACAGGCATCTAAACGCTTCAATAAACCCTAGAGATCTCTGGCGCTATATCATCCCTGAATGTGCTGAAAATAGACAGGCAGCTGAACGCTTCAATAAACCTTTACCTTCAGATGGAGGGTCTTCCTCCAAGCCCGAGCGCCTTCTACCGCCTGATCTTGAGGCCTTTTGTCAGGTTAATGAAGGAGCGAGAAGGTGCGTTTATGAGGTCTTGGAGCGGGTTCACCCAGACAGGGGACGAGGTCTATGAAGGCTCCAATGAACCCGAGAGGAGCCTTAGGCTGATGAATCCTCAGGGCTACATATGTCTTTCAAAGGCTATGTAGCTTAGAACCCTAGGTATAGGTCGGCATTGAGTCGAGGGATTAAGGCCATTAGTACTGCAAGCTCAGTCAGGGCAGTTCTGTTTAGAGACCCTTTTGAGAAGTAGCCAATGGCTCCTTCCTTATGCCCAATGAATGGTTCGCCTGTCAGTTCGGCCATTACATTGTTCACTTCAATCCCCTCATCCAGAACCCTTCTCACCAAAAATCGTGGATATTCGAAAGAAGGACCGCCCCCCAAAGTCACCCTCCCAGAGCGATCCATGATAGCAGCAAATTGCTGGTCCATATACCCTGAGAGGGTTTTTGGGATGGGTATGATTCCGGCCTCTATGCCGACGCCAAGTTCAGCCTCTTGGTGGGCTTCCAAAGCACCCTTGGCCCTTGAGATCGCGCCCTCTATTGTCACATCAAGACCTATGGGCTGCGGTGGAGCCTTTGATGGGACTTTTTTCATAACAACAGTAACAGTAAAGAATTTTGAGAAGACATTCTCAACCGCTCTCACTTTGACCGGATTTGATGTGCCGACTGCAACAATCATGTGTGGTCACCAGAATGGTATATAGGGCGTCTGGTTTAAAACATGGATCCTAAGGTGTTCATTATGGATTACAAGAGGAGGAGGGAGAAGGTCTTCAGGGCGATAGAGGAGAGAGGTTTAGATGGGGCGATCTTCATCTCGCCTGAGAATATATTCTATTTCACAGGGGCACCATTTGTTAAGGGAAGTGTTGGAAAGATCTTGTACTTTGACAAAGATGGGGACACATCGATAATAGTAACAGATCTGGATTATCAAGAAGTGGTGGATTTTGTTGATGTAGATTCCGTCAAGATCATTAAGACGGAGTTTGGAGAGAGACCATCGGAGAGGTTGAAGAAGATCGCGGGGAAGAAGATCGGGTTTGAGGAACAGCACGTGAGCTACTCCTTATATGATTATTTAAGGAAAGATCTGGAACTTAAGCCATTGGACGGGTTAGCTGAGAAGATGAGAGAGATCAAGGACGAGGAAGAATTAAGGCGGATGGAGGAGGCTCAAAGTATAACGGAAAGGGCGCTTGAGGACGCGCTTCAGAGTCTGGTAAGAGGGATGAGAGAAGTGGAGATCGCATCGGAGATTGAGCGCAGGATCAGGGTGCTTGGGGCAGAGTCATACGCGTTTGAGAGCATTGTGGCTTCAGGGGAGAGGGCCGTGTATCCCCACGGGAAGCCAACCAGGAAGAGGACCGAAGAGGGGGAGAGTGTTATATTGGACCTAGGCTCAAGGGTAGAGGGTTACTGTTCAGATATGACAAGAACCCTGTTCGTTGGTACACCCAAAAAAGTATTGAGGGATGTCTATGATGCTGTGGCACAAGCACAAAATGAGGCGCTCAAGGCAGCAAAAGAGGGGATTACGGGCAAAGAACTTGACGGTGTAGCGAGGAGCATTTTGAAAGAGTTTGGATATGAAAAATATTTTGGTCACGGTCTGGGTCACGGTGTCGGTATAGAGGTGCATGAGGGTCCGTCGGTCAGCCCTAGGGGAGAGAACAAGTTAACTGCAGGCAATGTGGTAACAATTGAGCCAGGAGTGTATATACCCGGAGCGGGCGGTGTGAGGATAGAGGACATGATAGTCATCACAAAGGGTGGTTCAAGAAACCTTACAAATTTCAGCAAGAAGATTATTGAGATCTGAAAGATTATTGATATTTGGGTCAGGTAGATCCCTCATGGCAAGTCTGAGGGCATTCATGGAGACCATCAGAGGACGTGTGATGAAATACGTCTACAGATACTATGAGCGGAAGCTATTGGCAGAGGTCAAGAGAGGCAGGATGCCAGAGCATGTGGGGCTGATACTGGACGGTAACCGGAGATGGGCAATGGAGGTTGGGTTGACTTCGGAGAAAGGGCACGAGTACGGCTTTGAAAAGCTGAAGGAGGTACTCAACTGGTGCTGGGAGCTGGGGATACATGTTGTGACGATCTACGCCCTCTCCACCGAGAACCTCCAGAGGGACAAAAGAGAAGTTGAGAATTTGTTGAGGCTCGCAAAAAAAGGCTTCTCAGAGGTTTTGAATAGCCCAGAAATTCACAGGTACAGAGTGAGGGTGAAGGTAATTGGAAGGCTTGACTTACTAGACGAGGACCTCAGGGAATTGATAATGCAGGTGGAAAAATTGACGGAGAAGTACAATGACAACAAGATATACGTGGCCATAGCATATGGAGGAAGGATGGAGATCGTGGACGCAACTAAGCGCATCATAAGGTCGGTCTTGTCTGGGGAGTTAAGGGTCGAGGAGATTGATGAGAATACCTTCTCCAAATATCTCTACACTAACGGAGATAAAGACCCAGATCTGATTATAAGGACTTCCGGTGAGGAGAGGCTGAGCGGCTTTCTGTTGTGGCAGAGCGCATATTCAGAGTTCTACTTTATGGACGTTTACTGGCCCGCGCTGAGAAAGATAGACCTACTGAGAGCAATAAGGACATACCAAAGAAGGAATAGAAGATTTGGAAAGTGATGTTGGGGCTTTTGGTTCTAATCCGATTTCTTGACCTCTTTCAATGAGCGCTTTTTGAATATAGGTCTCAGGGAGAATATGACGACAAGGAAACCACAGACCAAGACCCCAAGACCCGATATTAGGAGGAAGGGGATGAGGCTGGTCCTGGGATCCCTTATAATTGATGACGCCTCGAGAACGATCTGCCTGATGAAGATTAATGCTACTATGCCCACAATTTCGTGCCAGATCTTGGGGGAGGAATCCAGGTATTTTACGACTAGTCTTCCTACTATGTACACAGCGACTCCAATAGCCAAAAGGTCAATGGTATTTGTCAAGGCAGAGCTCGCAAATAGGGGCGGGTTGGTAAAAGGGCTCGCTTCCAAGAAAGCTATGCTTATGCCCCTGTATATTGATACAACAGAGATTATTATGCTTATAAGGGATGTGATCAGGCGGATTGGGGATTCGGCCCAAGCAGACTTTATCAGCTTATCGATGTAGAAACCTTTCAAAATAAGCACAATCCCAACAATGATACCCAGTGAAATTATCGCATAGCTGATGAGATCCAGGAGATAGAGTATGGTGACGGCCAATAGCAGTATGCCAGGCACTCCAAGGGCAAACTTTGAGAACTCAGGGTCGCCCAGCTTCTTAAGGTAACGGTAAAAGAGCACATAGGTCGCCTCAACGCTCTTCTCTTGTTGGACAAAGACGCGCTTCACTGAGATTATGGGGATCTTTGCCTGAATGACTGGAATGACCTGCTCATCGCTCGTGCCGTCGCTCACGAATATGGCACCATCGGCCCTGAAGTTGTTGAGGACATATTCCAACTCGGAAGAGATCTTCAGATCCGACTTGAACCCGCCCTCAGGTGTGCCTGTCAAGACGGCAACTTCGCACACAAATCCCTGATCTACCAGAGAATCGTAGGTGTTGATAGCAGCGAAGACAGAGTTTGCGTCAGAATCCTCCGGATTCTTCAGGGCAAAGAGTGTTGCGACGGATAAGATCTTGTCCCTGCCGATAATTGGTGTGGAGACCCCAGTAACCCTTCCAATATCATTATCCTTATCTACGCTAAGTACGAGGATCCTCTTGATCTTCTGGGACATCCTCCACACTATCAAGAGAATATGAATTTTATGGGTTTAAAACATTTCCAGTTATAATGGAAAGATTTATAAAGCGGGTGCCCAGAAAACCTAGAGCTTCAGCTCTGGGATGAATGGGCAGATATTAAATACCTAGGCTTTAAAGTTAAAGTTGGGACGTTCCCATGCTGAGGGATGTTCAGGTTACAGTTGTTGGCAAAGCCTTCAAGCCCAATCCAAACAAGGTTTCAGTCCTAAACACAGCTCTCAACGAATACTCTAGGCTTGTCAAGTGGTACCTCGGCTTTAACTCTAAATCCAAACTCTTCCTCCACGAAAACTGCTATGAAAGGGCTAAGAAACTCTTCAACCTGAATACTGCTTTGATCCAGACGGCAAGAGACAAGGCTGTTGAAGCCCTAAAGAGCTTCGAGGAGAACAATAAGGGCAACAGCGTCTTAAGGCTTAAGCGCATATCCATACGCTTTGATAAGCGGTGCTACAGCTTCTCTAAGACGGCGAACGTTCTAACGCCCTACTGGCTGACCCTAAGCTTAAACAAAAGGGAAAGGATTAGCCTTCCAATAGTTTTCGGAGAAAGACAAAAACAAAGGCAGAGGATTGAGGAGGCTCTAAACGGTGAGTGGAAGTTTACAACGGTCGAGATGGTTAAACGTAATGGTGAATGGTACGCCCATTTCGTGTTGAAGAAGGCGGTTGAGCTTGCAGATGAGCCAGAAACTGTTATAGCCATAGACAGAGGCGAACTTAATTTAGCCGTCGCAGTAGCAATCTCAAAAAATAATCCAGATAAACCCTTAAAGGGGCAGTTCTGGAGGGGCGAGGAGATCAAGCGGATAAGAGGGCTTTACAGCC
>JACIVQ010000061.1 GCA_014361445.1 Methanosuratincolales archaeon
AGGGCAATATTTGCAGGGAGGTTGCTATGATCTTCGTTACTACAGGGTCAGTCGCTCCGTTCGATGAGCTGATAAAGGAGGTTGATAGACTAGCCGAGGAAGGGTTGTTTTATGGGACCGAGGTTATTGCCCAGATAGGGAACGGTGAATATATTCCAAAAAGGATGACTTGGTTCAGGTTCAAAAGGGATTTAAGCGAATACTACGCTAGGGCGGATCTCATTATAACTCATGGAGGGGCTGGGACAATATTCGAGATCTTAAGGGTCGGAAAGAAGGCGATTGCTGTGCCAAATTTTAAAGCAATCTATAACCCTGATATTCTCATAAAAATGAGCAAGGAAGGTCATATTCTTTTATGTACGGACTTGAGGAGGCTTAGAGATTTGATTATTTTCTCTAAAAACTGGAGACCTAAACCGTATAGGGAAGTGACATGTAGGATACATGATATCATCTCAAGATATTTACTTTCATGACCACACGCTTAATGTTGAAGTTATGAACATGGCGCATAAATCGCCATTGTTCTCGATAATCCTTGTGTTCATTGATTCATTGTAATTCTATCTTTTACACCAACATACTTAGCCTTCATATCCTGTGGGCTGAATCATGTGCCTCTAGCCCAACCTGCTACCTTTCGGTTCAAGTGCCAGGTCTGACGATTTAAGGTAGAGTATGTAAGCTCACAGTTTAGCCCACCATTAAGATATACAATCATGGTATAACTATCAACCCAAAAAGACTAACCATTCCACTACCCTCCCCTTCGAGTAACTTATTTTGGAGCCACCGTCTCCTTTTATAATGGCTGATATCCCTCAGGTGATTATCGATTAGTATTTGATCAATTATTACTCAAAGAGAAAGGTATTTTGGTCTCATCCTTGATTAAATATACAATTGTATAGTAGGTGGTATTTTGTTCCCCCAAGACCTGACCAAGTTGGCTGAGGACATCAGGGAGATGCGAATCCGGGGGGCTGCAGAGATAGGACGTACCGCTGCAGAGGGGCTTGCGATCGCAGCGACCCACATAAAAACTGAGGACCCACAGGAGTTTATGGACGAACTAGAAAAGGCATACCGCCTCCTTTTGAGTACCCGCCCAACAGCAGTATCATTACCAAACGCGCTCAGGTATGTGATGCACAGGGTCACCACCGCCTTCAAGAAGGGCATGGATGTAGACGAGCTTAGGACCTTGACTATAAGGGCAGCCGAGGATTTCAAGAGGTCTTCTCAAGAGGCGGTCCGGAGGATAAGCGAGATCGGGGCGAAGCGGATAAGGAGCGGCGATGTAATCATGACCCACTGCAACAGCTCCGTTGCCATATCCATCCTGAAAGAGGCAAGGCGCCAGGGGAAAGAATTCCGCGTTATAGCCACGGAGACTAGGCCGAGGTTCCAAGGTAGGCTCACAGCCAAGGCTCTCTCAGAGGTTGGCATCCCTGTCACCTTAATAATAGACTCGGCTGCGAGGTACTTTATGCCCAAGGTCGATAAGGTATTGGTGGGCGCAGACGTCGTCACCGCAAACGGCGCGGTCGTCAACAAGATTGGCACATCCCAGATAGCCCTCGCCGCGAAGGAGGCTAGAGTGAGGGTCTTTGTAGGTGCCGAGACCTACAAGTTCAGCCCGAGCACAGTCCTCGGGGAGCTTGTGGAGATCGAGGAGCGCCCACCGGAGGAGGTTCTCCCTCCCGAAGAGCTATCCCATCTGAAGGGAGTCACGGTCGCGAACCCTGCCTTCGATGTCACCCCCCCGGACTTCATAGATATAATTATAACCGAGAAGGGGATCATACCCCCTCAAGCCTCCGTCCTCATACTGATGGAAGAGTTCGGATGGACAATCGGCGAGGAGTCTATAGGTAGAACGACCGTAGAGGAGGAAGGATGAAATGACTACACCCCTGTACCTGGACGAGATCTTTCTCGCCAGACCAGAGGATATCGACCCCGATAAATACATCTCTGCCAAATACTATGTTGAAAGCCCCCTAGGCTTAAAGTCAGCTGGCATAGCCATCGCCACGGAAGAGTCCATAGGGACATGGACTGAGATCACAACAACCAATGAATGGGTCAGGACGAAGCTCCCTGCAAAACTCTACAAGATGGAAGGAGAGGGGGATTCTGGTTTTGTTTACATCGCTTTCCCGCTCGATCTCTTCGATCTGGAAACAAGCGGCATCGCAAACATCTTGAGCATGGTCGCCGGAAACCTATTCGGTCTATCTGCCCTCAAAAACGTCAGGCTTGTAGACATCGATTTTCCCAGATCCGTTGTCCAGCATTACCGAGGTCCTGAGTTCGGGATAGAGGGCGTGCGGCGGCTGGTAGGGACAGCCTCCTCCCCAAGGCCGCACCTTGGAACCATCGTGAAGCCGAAGGTAGGTTTGAACCCGGAGGAGACGGCGAAAGTCGCATACGAGTCTGCACTGGGGGGCGTGGACTTCATAAAGGACGATGAGACCCTCGTTAACCAGTCCTTCTGCCCACTGGAGGAGCGGGTCTCGAAGGTCATGGATGCGTTGGACAGGGCAAGATCCGAGACTGGCAGGAACGTCTTGTTCGCTGTTAATGTTACCGGCTCACCTGACAAGATGGTGAAGCTGGCCGAGACCGCCATTGACAACGGTGCAAACACCCTAATGCTCGACATCATAATACTCGGTCTGCCCACCGTGGAGTGGTTCCTCTCCAGCTACTCTTTCGGCGTCCCGATACACATGCACAGGGCCATGCACGCAGCCTTCACAAGAAACCCAAAACACGGCATCTCAATGCTCGTCATATCCAAGATCGCAAGGATGTTGGGCGGCGACCAGCTCCACACAGGGACTGGCGCGGGGAAGATGGGAACCAGCGAGGAGCGTAGGCTAGAGCTCAAAAAGATCATCGACTCCCTCAGGAATGAGTGGTTCGGTCTGAAGAGTGTCTTCCCAGTTGCTTCTGGAGGCATACACCCAGGTCTTGTACCTGCAAACTTTGAGGCCTTAGGCAAAGACTGCGTCATAAACGCTGGCGGCGGTATACACGGTCACCCATTGGGGACAAGGGCCGGGGCAGCAGCCATGCGGCAAGCCATAGACGCATGCGTCAGCGGCATTCCGCTTGAGGAGTACGCAGAAACCCACAAAGAACTAGAGATCGCACTCAAACACTGGGGCGGGAAGACTCTGAGCGGGGACTGAAACTCCGCAGGGTTTTTTAATTTCGGATTAAAACTTATTGGTAGTGATCTTCTGATGCTAAAACTCAAGGCAAAGATAATTGACATTACGACTGGAGAGAAGAGTGTTGTCTTGAACGAGCAGGATGCAAAGAACCTAATGCTGAGGGTACATGACAGGGTCCGCCTCAGCAAAGAAGGATCAAATATCCTCGCGAGGGTCGACATCTCCGATAGAATAATCTGCCGCATCGAGGTATCTAAGGGTCTCGTCTGCCAGGGGGAGGTAGGGATCTATAAGGATCTCCTCCAGGACTTCCCCGTCTCAGAGGGCGAAGAGGTGGAGATCTCTCCGGCTCCAAGCCCGCCTTCTGTCGAGTACATCCGCAAAAAAATGAAAGGGCAAACACTCACAAAGGGCGAGATCACTCAGATAGTTAAGGACACGGTGACACACTCCCTGAGCCAGCTAGAGATAGCCGCCTTTCTCATGGCTGAAGAGTATGTGGGAATGAACATGGACGAGATAGAGAGTTTAACACGTGCCATGGTGGAGACTGGGAACACCATAGACTTTGGGGAGCCGGTGGTAGACAAACACTCCATAGGCGGGGTCCCAGGGAACAAAGTGACACTCCTCATAGTGCCCATTGTAGCAGCCGCCGGTCTAAAGATACCCAAGACGAGCAGCAGGGCGATAACGAGCCCCTCTGGGACTGCTGATACCATGGAAGTCCTAGCCCCTGTGGAGTTTTCCGTCAGCGAGCTTAGGAGGATCCTCCAGAGGACAGGCGGGTACATAGCATGGGGAGGCAGCCTGAACCTCGCACCAGCCGACGACATCTTCATAAGGGTTGAGCACCCGCTCTCCATAGACCCCAGACCCCAGATGCTGGCGTCTATTATGGCTAAGAAGCTCGCTGTCGGCGTCTCAACATTAGTCTTGGACATCCCTACTGGGAAGGGCGCGAAGGTCGAGAGCTTTGAGGAGGCAAGGAAGCTTGCCAACGAGTTCATAGAGCTGGGTAGCCGCCTAGGCATCAGGGTGAGGTGCGGTCTGACTTATGGCGGTCAGCCGGTCGGTCACACGGTGGGTCCTGCGCTTGAGGCAAAGGAAGCGCTCGAGACCCTCATGGGGCGAGGTCCTAACAGCCTCATCGAAAAGTCTACTGCCCTCGCAGGGACCCTCTTCGAGATGACCGGCCTCGCTCCAAAGGGAGGCGGTCAGGACATGGCCAAGGAGATCCTGAGGAGCGGGAGGGCCTATCAGAAGTTCCGGGAGATCCTAGAGAACCAAGGTGGAAACCCCAATATCAAGCCCGACGAGATCCCATTAGGCGAGAAGAGGTACGTCCTCGCGGCTCCCACCGACGGCTACGTCAGCAGCATAAACAACTCTTCCATCAATGCCATCGCCAGGGCTGCGGGGGCACCCATCGACAAAGGGGCAGGCGTCAAGCTCTATGCGAAGATGGGTTACGCCGTCAAGAAGGGCGACCCGGTCGTCGAGATATATGCGGAGAGGGAATCAAAACTCAAGGAGGCCTTAGGCGTCGCGTCGAGAAACCCCCCCTTTATGATCGAGGGGATGCTCCTGGAGGAAGTCCCTGGCTTTTGATCCAAAATGTTGCATTCTCTTTAATTTTAATCCCGTCCATGGAGGGGTAATCAGCTATAGGGGAAGTTCTGATCTTCCGATAACCGAGAAGGGATAAATACTTTTCAAACCTAGTGGATGATGGTGAGGGGCACAATTAATCCGCACTCGTATCTTGTGGGGTTCAATTGATGGTGAGAGAAGACGGTGCAGACAACATAGGGTCTGATAAGATAGTCGGAAAGCCAATTTTAAGGAAGGCTAAGCGTGTCAGGAGAGTGCAGATGAAAAAGTCCGCCTCTGAGCCTCACACAGTCGCAGAGGCAGAAGCCAAGAAGATGAGGGCAGTAAACCCTGCCCAATATTACAGGCAGAACCTGGGGCAGCTCGGGTTTGGAGACCCAGAGCATGCATTGGTTCAGACTATAAAGGAGCTTGTGGACAACTCACTCGATGCGGCAGAGGCTATGGGTGTCCTCCCTGAAGTTACAGTCACACTCACCGCTACGGAAAAAGAGTATGAGGTTATAACGAACAGGGTCAAGGATGGCGGGATAAGGAAATTCCCGATCTTCAAGATCAGCGTCGAGGACAACGGTTGTGGGGTGGTTAGGAGCAAAGTAGCCAAAGCCTTTGGGAAGGTCCTTTACGGGTCCAAGTTCTTTTCCTTTAAGCAGTCTAGGGGTCAGCAGGGTCTCGGCGTGCATGCCGCGATAATATACGCCCAGCTGACCTCGCTGGAACCAGCCGTGATAACCACTAAAACTGAGACCGACGAGAGAGCATACAGGGTTGTACTCAAGATAGACACGGAGCAGAACAAGCCGGTCGTCATCTCCTCAGAAGAGGTCCCATTTAACAGACCTCATGGGACAAGGGTCGAGTTGATGGTAGCAGGGGATTACACAAAGAAGGTCGAGTCGTTCATTAAAGAACTATCCCTCGCAAACCCCCATGCCGAGCTGAAGTTCATACTCAAACCTACTATAAATGGAGAGGAGAGGGTCGTTCACTACCCCAGAGCCACAGAGACCCTTCCGCCCCAGCCAAAGGAGATAAAGCCCCATATACTCTCAATGGAGCCCGGGGCTCTCCTTGAGATGATCTCAAACGACAGGTGTTGCAAGGACGCAAAACAGTTCCTGGTCAAACACTTCGTAAGGATCTCTGAAGCCAAAGCCCTCCAACTCCTCTCAGCCGCGAAGATCCCCTCCAGCCTTCCGCCCAAGGAGATCGACATTGAAGCTCTCCTCAAGGCAGCCAAAGAGGTTGACATCATGAGGCCGCCCCTTGATGTCCTGAGCCCAATAGGCGAGGAGGCCCTCAGGCAATCCCTCAGGAGGATCTATCCCGATGCTGAGTTCATAGAAGCTACCTCGAGGGAACCATGGTCATATAGGGGCATCCCATTTCAGGTGGAGGTGGCTGTAGCGTACGGTGGCGCCTCGGTTGCAAACGACTGCGAGACTGTCAGGCCTGGCGTCTTTAAGGCCAAGGTAATAAGGCTTGGCAACAAGTGCCCCCTGATCTATGACTCAAAGGACTGCCTCCTTTACAAGACTGTAAAGGAAATAAACTGGAGGAACTACAAGCTTCCCCAGGAGGAGGGTACGCTCCCTCTCGCGCCTATGGTTATTGTTGTTTCACTTATCTCCACTAAAGTCCCATACACGGTCCCTGGAAAATTTGCCGTTGCCTACCATGACGAGATACATGAGCAGTTGAAGCTTGCGCTCCAGGCGCTGGGCAGGATGATTCACTCCTATGTGACCCACAGGCAGAAGCAGGAGCATGAGCGCCACCGTCAGAGCATCTTCCAAATATACGCCAAGGAGATCGCGAGAGATCTATCCCTACTCAGCGGCGTGAGCCAAGAGGAGATCTTCGAAAAACTCATGGAGACCGTGAAGATCAAAACTAGACCTCCAGAGAAGAGGACTCCCCAACAACAAGAGGTACAGAAGCCAAAGGGGGTTCCTGTCGAAGGTATTCCCGCCAAGTTGCCCCCTCAAGATAGGAAGTTGAGGGAGAGGTCCCAACACACATTAGATGCCTTCATCTGGTGATAGTATGGTAAAGAGCCGAAAAATTAAGGAGAGGCCTCTAGAGTCCTTTGACGATGCCGAGAGGAAGCTGAGGCAGATATTTGTCAGACTAGTGGATGATCTTAGAGCCTCCAAGCCCCCAGTCCTCCGCATACCCC
>JACIVQ010000062.1 GCA_014361445.1 Methanosuratincolales archaeon
AAGAGAAATGGCAAAGACTTTGGCTCAGCGAAGAATACTATCCAGTTTATAAATTCAAGAATGATGGTAGGCCCACTTTTGTCATAGACACCCCTCCGCCTTTCACATCTGGCGAACTTCACATGGGGCACGCCTACTGGAATATTTTGAATGATACTTTAGCAAGGTACAAGAGGATGAGAGGATTTGATGTGTTACTCCCCCAAGGTTGGGATTGTCAGGGTCTGCCCACAGAATTGAAGGTCCAGTATAAATGGAAAGTGCCAAGAGAGAACAGGGAGCTCTTTCGCAAAAAATGTAGCGAATGGACTAACAACATGATAAAAAGTATGAAAGAGATGATGATCAAGCTGGGTTATAGACCAGACTGGGAACAGTTTGAGTATAGAACCATGGACAAAGAGTATTGGAAGGCAGTACAGCTCTCCCTTCTAATGATGTACCAGAAAGGGCTCGTATACAGGAAGGAGTTTCCTGTGCATTGGTGCAGTAAATGCGGTACTGCGCTTGCGCAGGCGGAACTTGGTTACGTTCAAAGGAAAGGGAAGCTCCACTATGTGAAGTTCAAGTTGGTTGGATCCGAAGATTATGTTGAGGTTGCAACTACCCGTCCAGAGTTGCTAAACGCCTGCGTCGCCTTACTCGTTCACCCGCTCGATGAAAGGTATCGCAATATCGTTGGAAGAGAGGTTGAGGTGCCAATTTTCGGACAAAAAGTTAGGGTATTTCAGGACGAGGAGGTCGATCCGAAGTTTGGCACGGGGGTCGTCATGGTATGCACTTACGGCGACGAGCAGGACATTAAGTGGCAGCAATCTTATGGGCTCCCAATAATCAGGGCAATCGACGAATATGGGAGGATGATAAATGCCGGGAAGTACACTGGAAAGAGTGTCGCTGAGGCAAGGGAGGAGGTTGTAAAGGACCTCAAAGAAACTGGGCTGATTTCCAAAGAGGAGGAAGTTCTCCATAACGTGCTGACGCATACTGAAAGAGCAGACTGTATGACCCCGATAGAGTTCTTAGTAAAGGAGCAGTGGTTTTTGAAATCTAAAGAGTTTAAAGAGATGATACTTGAAGAAGCGGACAAGATGAAGTGGATGCCCAAATTCATGAGGCAGAGGCTTGTCGACTGGGTCAACAGCATAGAGTGGGACTGGCTGATCTCAAGGCAGAGAGTCTTCGGGACGCCGATCCCGTTCTGGTATTGCAAGAGCTGCAATTATATTATACCGCCCAGGGCTGAAGATCTTCCGGTGGATACTACAATCAACAAGCCACCATTTGAAGTGTGTCCAAAATGCGGAAGTATACAAATATCTGGGACGCCCGACGTGTGCGACTGCTGGGTCGACTCAAGCATAACACCGCTGGTAATAACTGGATTCTTCACTGATACAAACAGGTTCAAGAGGACATATCCAGTGGACGTGAGGCAACAGGGTCACGATATCATCAGAACTTGGCTATATTACACCATACTGAGGTGTAAGATAATTACAGGGGATGGACCATTCAAGGGAGTTTTGGTGAATGGGCACATACTTGGACCGGACGGTTCAAGGATGTCGAAATCCAAAGGAAACGTGATAATGCCTGAAGAGGGCATAAGGAATTATGGAGCCGATGCCATAAGGCAGGCAGTCCTCTCCTTAACACTGGGCTCGGACTTCCCCTTTAAGTGGGAGCCGGTAAAGTATGGCAAAGCCTTTAATCAAAAGGTATGGTCATCGGTGAGGTTTGCGTGCGGATTTCTTGGAGGTGCTCAAGAAATAAGGGTAGAGGACCTCGAGGATGTAGATAGATGGATACTTTCCAAACTTCGAGAGGTTGTTAAAAAGACCACCGAAGCCATGGAAGAGGGGCAATTCCACATAGCAGTAGATCTACTACAGCGGTTTTATTGGCATGATTTCTGCGATCAATACATTGAGGCGGTAAAGCCAAGGCTGTACACTCCAAGGAATATAAGTAGCCAAGAGGCGGCCAAGGCCACACTTTACAAGGTCATTTGGACTTTCGTAAGAATGATGGCACCCATATGCCCCCACATAACAGAAGAAATCTACCACAAGGTCTTCAAGGAAAGAGAAGGATACACGTCCATACACGCAGCACCGTATCCAGTATTAGAAGAGATCCCAGAGGTCAATGGTAAAGACGGGGGATTGTTAATTAAGGTAATAGCAGATCTGAGGAGTAAAAAGGTAGAGAATAAGGTCCCGCTCTCGGCAAAAGTAAAGCAGGCGCATGTGAGTGGCTCGAAGGAGGTCATTGAGGTCTGCAAGAGAAATGATTGGTTGATAAAAGAGGTTTTGCATATTGATGAAGTCGAATATGTTGAGGGAGAACCGAAAGTAGAATTAGTGCCAAATTAAGATCGGTCTGGTAGTAAAATATGTGGAGAAAGATCGCCTCTTTTCCACTCAAGGGGATAGAAGAGGGGCTGAAGCTACACTCTCAGCTGGTAATGGAATCGATTGAGTTGTTGTCTGATCTGATAGAAAAGTGCCGATGCCATGATTGGGATAATGTGAGGGCAGCTGCCGAAAAAATAGCATTTATTGAGAGAGAGGCAGACGATGTGAAGCGCAGTGTTGAGCTCAAACTATATAGGGGAATTTTGTTTGTGGGGCTCAAAGAGGATTTCTTAAGGCTCCTTGAGGCGATGGATAATATTGCAGACAGAGCCAAGGAAGCCTCCAGGGCATTGGCATCCAGAGCGCCAAGCAAGGGAGAGATGGAAGAGGTCAGCGACTGTAGTGAAAAAGTAAAGGAGATGGTCTACGGGACTATAGATGTTGTAAGGATCTTGATTAGGGCAATAGAAATGATAAATAAAAACAAAAATGAGGCACTGAATCTTGCGCATGAAATTGAAAAGTACGAAGAGAGGCTGGATGACGTAAAACTTGAAGCACTGAGGAGGCTCACAGTCAGGGAGGAGAGGACTTCTCCTCTCACCTATCTTCAGATCAGGGACTTCATATTTTTGTTGGACATGATTGCCGATGCTGCTGAAAATGCGTCTGACTGACATAATAACGGCTATGATTGTAAAGTCAGGTGCATAGTTTAATGTCTGCAGTATTGGTAATTTTGACCTCAATTATGCTTGTGATAACGGGCGCAAATAATGCGAGCAATTCGGCGGGGACCGTGGCAGGTTCTAAAATAACCTCATACAGAAATGGTATCCTGATTTTCATACTTGGGATAACAGCTGGTGCGGTATTGGAGGGTTGGAAACTCTCCAATGCAGTACAAGGAAAGGCACTCCAAGGCGCCCTTGATACATTTTCGTTAGAGGTTGTGATGGGTGTTACCTTTGCTACGCTAGTCCTTGCAACTACTCTTAGGTTGCCATTGCCGATCACCCAGGCACTTTATGGAGCGTCCTTGGGCAGTGCTCTGTATGTAGGCATCCCAATAGATTGGTCGAATGTCACAGGTGTGTTTTTATCGTGGATAGCCACGCCTGTATCAGCGATGTTCATAGCATACGTTTTGACGAAAGTTACAAGCAGGTTGACCTTTAATGGTGTGCAAGAGGCTGTCGTAACATATGGGTTTTTGACGATAGCAACGAGTTTTTACACAGCCTATGCCCTTGGGGCGAATACTTTAGGTCTAATAGTCGGTGTTGTTGGCACGGACCTGGGAAGTCTTCAGGCACTGATTTTAGCTGTAGTCGCCACAGCTTTGGGTGGATTTTTGATGGGAGAAAGGGTTTCCAGAACCGTTGGGGAAGGAATGGCAAGTCTTGGACCAGCAACGGGGTTTTCCTCTCAGTTAAGCGCAGCTTTGGTTGTACACTTGTTCACACAGGCAGGGATCCCGGTCTCGATTAGCCACTCAGTAATAGGCGGGGTATTGGGCGGGGGGCTTGGGAAAGGTTTGCATGCGCTAGGGAAGGGGCTCTTGGCAAGGCTCGTTATTTTATGGACGTTAGTGCCTGGGTTCTCCCTGGTAATGGCATGGATAATGCACGGTGCCATTTTGGGTTGAGAACAAGACGTTTAGAGGAGGTAGTTAGCATTTGATAGTGCTAATGAGATCGCCTTGGACCCGCCATCTAGTATGTAGTTGCCATGCCCAGGAAGGAGAGATTTCACTTTGAGGGCGGATAGATATTTTAGTGAAGCCTTCATGTCAGAGTCGCTGCCGCCGGCGAGGTCTGTTCTGCCGAAATATCCATCTGCGAATACTGTGTCTCCACTTATGAGAAGGTGCTCCCTCTCCGAATAGTAACATGTGCTACCCGGGGTATGTCCGGGCGTAGGTATAGCTTTTAGACCGATTTTCTCGAGGAGGGGGATGCCTTCTGATATATCAGAAACTTCGCGAGGTCCTATGCAGCTTTCCAGTAGACTACGATCCTTTTGGTTGATGAATGCCTTTATGTTTGCGCCCAATAAAGAGACCAGCCCAGTTACATGGTCATAGTGACCGTGTGTTAAGAAAACACCCAGTATTCGATCCTTATCTATCCCAGCACTTAATAGAAAAGACAGGAGATCGGGGTGCCCGCTGGCATCGAATATGTAGTACCCTTCCAAGGACTTGAGGACATAAACATTCGAGGAGAGACCTATGCCTTCAAATGACTCCTCATGGATCACAATAAACCTCCCAAATTGGGAGAGGACGGGTTCAGAGCTCAGCCCTTAGTCACCCCTATTGGTACCATCCTTGCAACCAGCGTGGCTATGCCCAACTGGTGAGAGACCTCAGCAACTTTGTCCACGTCCTTGTAGGCACCTGGGGCCTCCTCGGCGATCACACGAATGTTTGCAGCTCTTAAGTGTATGCCTTTGTTCTCGAGTTCGCGCTTGACGTCGCTCCCCCAATATTTCTTTATTGCAGCCTCTCTGCTGAGATATCGTCCAGCACCATGGGCAGTCGAGCCCCAACTTAGTTCCAATGACATTGGAGCCCCGACTAGCAAGTATGATGCAGTCCCCATGCTGCCAGGGATTATCACAGGCTGTCCTATGTTCTGGTACTCCTGGGGGATTTCAGGGCGACCAGCAGGAAAGGCCCTTGTAGCGCCCTTCCTATGAACGTAGAGTATGCGCTTCTTGCCATCATAAACATGCTCCTCCCGCTTCGCTAAGTTATGTGCCACATCATAAAGCAGGCGCATGCCAAGCCTCTCAGGATCACTTTTGAAGACCTTTTGAAAGGCCTCTCTAGTCCAATGTGTTATACATTGCCTATTTGCCCAAGCATAATTACAGGCAGCGGACATAGCCGCAAAGTAATCCTTAGCCTCAGGGCTCTCTGCCGGAGCGCATGCCAGCTCCCTATCAGGGATTTTTATCTTGTACTTGTTTACGGCGTGTTCCATGACATGGAGGTAGTCGCTACAGACCTGATGACCCAGACCACGGCTTCCAGAATGGATCATTACCACGACTTGACCCTCGTGCTCAATTCCGAAAGTCTTTGCTGCATGTTGATCGAATATCTTTTCGACCATTTGAACTTCAAGGAAATGGTTTCCGCTCCCGAGTGTGCCGAGCTGGCTTGCACCCCTTGATTTTGCGTTTGATGAAACTTTAGAATGGTCTGCGCTCTTCATGCAGCCCCCCTCTTCGCACCTTCGGGCGTCTTCGTCCCACCCGTAGCCTTTTTGGATAGCCCATTCCACTCCCATATCCAGGACGCGGTCCTGTTGGGTTGGATCCAACCTTATTCCACCTTTGCTTCCAAGACCCGAAGGCACAAGATCAAAAAGGGTGTCTACAAGTTTCGAGAGATGGGGGCGCACATCGCGTATGTCCAAGTTTGTCAAGACAAGCCGCACGCCACAGTTGATGTCATAACCAACCCCTCCAGGTGAGATAACGCCAGTCTCGGCATCAAAAGCAGCAACACCACCAATAGGGAAGCCGTATCCCTGATGCCCGTCGGGCATGGTGATCGAAAATTTTAATATGCCTGGAAGTTGAGCCACGTTAGCGCATTGTTGCAGCGTAAGGTCCTGTTTCATCTTTTCCAATAGCGACTCATCGGCATATATCCTACAGGGGACATTCATATTAGGATTGAAACTCTTGGGGATCTCCCATATATTATCTCCTATTTTTTTGAGCGGGATGTTTGTGGATGTCATTACTAATCACCCACCTATCTCACAAAATTGATAAACAGAGGGATAAGGCGCATTATTAAGGGCGCCTTTGTGTACTACCTTATATAAATCGGGTCATTTAAATTTAGTGAGAAAGAAAAAAGCACTCTTACTGATAACTAAAGGGGTGTTGTGATTGGTTTATTACTACTTGGATCATCCATCAGATGTGTATATCCATGTTATATCTAAAACCTTAGAGGAGTTATTTGAAGAAGCGGCTAAGGCGACTTTCGAGGTGATGTTAGATACAGATTCGGTCAGGGAGAGCGAGGTACTGGAGATCGAAGTACAAGCAAAGGACCTGGAACAACTTCTCTACATGTGGATTGATCATCTACTGTTGATATTTGACTCGAGGAGCTTTGCAGTAGCAAAGGCAAAAGTGGATGCTATAAAAAAAGTGGAAGGAGAGACGCCTTTCCTCCTTAAAGCGAAAGTTTATGGAGAGGAGTATGATCCCAAGAGGCACGGACAGAAGGTTGGGGTAAAGGCAATGACATATTCGCTGATGAGGATCTCTCAGGTTGGAGAAAAGTGGGAGGCATATTTTGTATTGGATATTTAGTCAGCAAAAGATA
>JACIVQ010000063.1 GCA_014361445.1 Methanosuratincolales archaeon
CCCCGCTCGGAGTATTTCTTGAACAAACTTGCCTTTAACTTTGTCGTTCCCATTAAGTGCTATTAACTTCCCCATTTTAGCCCTTGAGATAATCTAAACTTAAATATAGTTGGTGCGTTTCTTTTAAGGAAGGTAATCTAGATGAAGGATGATCCCCTCATAGACCTCGCCCAAAAGATCAACAACCCTGAACTGAGGCAGAAGGTAATAGAATTACTCAAGAACCCAACACTCACATTTCTTGATCACCCAGATAAGTACACGACTCTGAAGGACTCGCCAGCCAGCAAGAGGAGGCACCACTCATACCAAAGGGGGCTGGTGATACACACCATAGCAACAACCAAGCTAGCCCTAAGTCTTGCCGAGATTTTGGAAGAGGTATACAAGGTTAGGGTGGACAGGGACGTTGTGATAGCAGCCTCGCTGTTACACGACCTCTTCAAGCACCTGACATATTTTGAGGTCTATCCAGGAAAGTATGTCAGATCCAAGCTCGGAGAGCGGCTGGACCACTTATCCTTGATTATTGGGGAGCTTTATGCCAGGAAGTTCCCTTTAGATGTGATTCATGCAGTTGTGGCGCACCATGGAGACAATGGTCCAATAGAGCCAAGGACGATAGAAGCATTATTGGTCCATATGGCAGACAGGACCGATGCAGAAATAAACGACAAGGTGCTCTTTGCAGCCAAGGAGATAATTAAAGAGTGTTTGATGAAGGAGGTTGTCACACTGCCTAAGGAGGTTTCCCCCTACGAGGTCATTCTTGCAAAAAAAGAGGGGGGCTGCGAGGAGGTAAGGAGGCGTTTCTCCTCAATGATTTGAATATAGGAAGAGGGATGGTGACGAGATTATGCAGGAAGGGCACTGGATAAGGCAGATCGTAGATCAGATACTTGCGAGAGGAGACCCTAAAATAGTCATCCACACAGGCAAGACGCCCTCCGGACCGATACATATAGGGGCTGAGCGGGAGCAGTTCATATGCAGCGCCATCCAGATAGAGTTGAAGAGGAGGGGCTACGAGTCAACTTTCAACTTCATCATAGACTCTTACGACCCGCTGAAGTCGGTACCTGCCGGCATAGAGGTCCCAAAAGGGTTTGAGGAGCACATAGGCAAGCCTCTCTCCTCTGTGCCCGACCCATACTCTTGCCATGAGAGCTACGCAAAGCATTTTGCGGAGGAGTTCAACGCGTGCCAGGAGAGGCTTGGCGTTTATCCAAACGTCATATATTCTCACGAGCTCTATAGGCGCAAGGAGATGAAGGACGCGATCAGGACAGTCTTGGGGAAGCTGGGCGAGTTGAGGATGATAAGGAAGAAGTATGTCCAAGAGGAGCATGAAGAAGGGCATTGGGAAGAGTGGAACCCCGTGATGGTTGTCTGTCAGCGGTGCGGGAGGATCGCATCGAAGAAGGAGGAGGTGGCGCCGAACCGCTTAGAGTGGTGGAACCTTGACGAAGATACTGCAGGATATAAATGTACAAGCTGCGGCTACGAGGGGAAAGGGAAAATATCTGAATTGGATTTAAAGTTGAGCTGGAGGGTAGATTGGGCTGCCAAGTGGGCAATATTCAGGGTCTCTTGCGAGCCTGCTGGGAAAGACCACTGCGTTAAGGACGGGGCCTACGACATGGGTTTAGAGGTCTGTTCAAGGATATTCGGTTACAAGGGACCGCTTAAGGTACCCTACGAGTGGCTCACGCTGGGCGAACATGCGATGAAGACGCATAAGGGGATAACGTTTACCCCAAATGAATGGCTCAGGATAGCGCCTCCTGAGTGCATGAGGTATATGATACTGAACGCAGATCCGATGCGGCACATAGCCTTCCTGCCAGAGAGGATCCCCGACATTGTTGACGGTTTCGACAGGTTGGAGCGTATTTACTTCGGGATTGAGACGCCACCATCCGGCGAAGATCCCCAGTATTATAAAGATCTTTACGAGCTGTGCGTTGTAGGTCATCTGCCCGAGAGGGCGCCAGTACGCCTCCCATACAGGTTCTGCACTATCATTGTCCAGCTTGAGCCGCTCTTCGGTTGGGAAAAGGTGTTGAAGAAGTCCATGGAGTATTTGAGGAGGCTTGCTGGTGGAGCGGAGCCTTCTGAAGGGGAGAAGACTGATGCAGAGGAAAGGCTGAAAATGGCAAAGAACTGGGTGGAGTCATATGCCCCCCCAAACCTGAAATTCAGAATATCGCTGGAACTACCTGCATATAGACCTTGCAATGACATGGAGCGATCTTTCATTGAGAAGCTGATATCTCTGATCGAACAAGACTTGCCCGAGGCAGAGCTCCAGAATGAGATCTTCAATTCTGCTAGGTCTGTGGGCCTTGAGGTCGGCAAGGCATTCAGCTTGGTTTATTTGGTTCTGTTAGGGGCAGAGAGGGGACCGAGGCTGGCACCATTGCTCACCGCCTTGGATAAGGATTGGCTGATAAGGAGGCTGAGGTCAGTTCTTTAGGTTAAAATTAAAAATAATTAAAAAAATAATTAAAAATAAAAAATTGAATTTATTTACATTATTAGACAGATCATCCATCACATCTGTTTAAAGTTATTATTTAAATATGACATTTAATTTTGCAGCCGAGGGTCAAACCATTCGAAGTGAGGGGTCAAGGCTCCTAAAATGCTATTAGTGCATTATAGTCCGTTCTAAGTTTCGATTTTTCAATGAGGGGCGCGGAGCCTTATGCCGAGTATGGTCTCGACCAAGGAAAAGATTCGCCAAGCGCCTTTGACTTTCCCTTCCAAGACCCGATCGGAAAGTTCCTCCACAGCCAATAGAGCCTTCCCTGTTTCGAGATCATCGTCCAGAGCAGACATGAATATAGCAGCAAAATCCTTAGCACATTGGCCCATCTCTTCTTTGTCCCTCGATTTGGCAGCGGCCTTGCATATCTTTTCGTATAGGACCTGGGTCTCCTCGAGCGATTCTTCCGAGAACTCTATCTTTTCGCGGTAGTGGGAGCGGAGTATCCACGTCCTCAGCACCTCGGCGGGGTATTTTTCCAAGAGGTCGCGTATGTATATCTTACCACCGGAGGACTTGGACATTTTTTCTCCTTTGAAAAGGACGAAGTCGTTGTGTACCCAATACCTCACGAACCTCTTGCCCGTGAGGGTCTTCGCGATTAGAGACTCGCACTCGTGGTGAGGGTATATGAGGTCTTTGCCGCCCCAGTGGATATCTAACGTCTCCCCCAAGGTGTCCATAGACATTGCAACACACTCTGTGTGCCAACCCGGAACGCCTATTCCAAAGGGGCTATCAAACCCCTGACCTGTGACCTTCCATAGAACAAAATCGAACGGCCCTCTCTTTCCTTGGACCCTTATTTCATCCACTATTGTCTCATTCAGATCCTTCACGAGTTCGCTGAATCCGCCCGCCGCCCCTACGTCAAAGTAAATGGTGTTTCCAGACCTATACGCGTAGCCGAGCTCCAAGAGCCGTTCTGTAATTTTTATGATTTTTGGGACGTACTCTGATGCCTTTGTGTATTTTGTAGCCCGCATCACCTTTAGGGAGTCCATGTCAAAGAAGTATTCCCTTATGAAGCGTTCTGCAACTTCATGAGGTGAAATGCCCTCTTTTTTTGCTCTTTGGTCAATCTTCTCGTCTATGTCAGTAAAGTTCTGGACGTGTATGACTTTGTACCCAAGTGAGATCAGGTATCTCTTCAGGACGTCGAAGTTTATGTAGGTGCGGGCATGACCTAAATGGCAAAGGTCATAAACCGTGGGACCGCAGACGTAGGCTTTGACCTCGAATGGATCTTGCGGAATGAAGTCCTCCTTTAAACCTGTCCTCGTGTTGAATATCTTCATCAGATCACCCATATTCTAAGCCCGCGAAGGCCTGTGCCCTGTTGTAATCGATTTTGGGCTTATCACCAAGATACATTAGAGTCACCTTAAATATTATTTCGGCAAATCTCGGGTTTGGATACGGGGTGACTGCGGTCGAGCCTGTTCCAAGCAGACTCATTGCACTGTAAAGGAAGTCGTTATCATCACAAACGACTGGCCCCACGGAACTCTCCATCTTGTCGGGTCGGATGATGGCGAACCCATCTGCGTCCTTTGGATACACAACTGAGCCAGATTCTGCAAGGAGTCTGAGAAGGGGACCTCTCCTGTAACCGAAGCACAGCCGGTCCATTCTCTCTATGGACTCGCTCCATCCGCCTTTCTTCACTGATCCTTCGAGCCCCCCAAGAAATTTTACGAAATATAGATCCCTGTCTATTGCAAGACCGTTCTTTAAGTAAAATGGTAAAGACTCTTGGGTGGAGAAAAGGGCAATAGTCTTTTTCTTGCCAAGCATCCTGATCCCCTCCATCAGTAAAGAACGCCCCATGCCGATTTTTCGCCAGCGCTTGTCAACCAATAGGTTGGAGATCCACCCGATCTCACCGTAGTCGAACAGAGTGATCATGCCGATGATCCCTTCATGTTCTGCAACGAGGGTCTTTGAGCAGCCAGAGCGCTCCATGATAAGGAAGTCTTTAAGTTCGTAGTTCCAGCCCTCTTCTTGCGAGAGGCTTATTAGGCGGTCATAATCTTCGCGGTTTGCTATCCTTATCTTCATATTTATCCTCAAAATTCCCAACCTCATCGCATTCGTGGAGACCATGCGTGATGAACTTTTTGTCGCCCCTTGCGTGTTTCACGCTACATGGGCCATAGTCGTCATCCTCTGCGCCGTACCATTTCTCACAATCTTTGCACTTCATAAAACTCACTGATCTTGTTTGGAGAGCAGTTCCTCGATAGCGCCTTTCACAAGTTTCTCTTTCAGTGCTTCCTCCTCCCGCAAGATTTTGTCTCCTATCAAAACGAGTGGTGTGTTTATGGCATCATACATGAGGAGTTCGGCCATGGCGTCTCGGTCCTTGTCAACGTCCTTCTCCTCGACAAGCTCGCTGTAGGATAGACCCTTGCTGGATAGGACCCTCTGAAGAATGAATTTGGCTATCGGGCAGCGGGTGCAGGACGAGCTCTTGTAAAGTTTTATCTTTACTTTTACCCTTTTTTCTATATTCTCCTTTTGAGTGGCGTCAAAGATCTCTGGTTTTCGGCTACTCAATTGCCCTCACCGGTAGATTCCAGCCCTGAGCGGATATCTGCTCCTGAAGAGTTTATCAAGCTCCGCTGAGAGCTTTGCATCTAACTCAAGCTGGGATCTTGAGATGGATCTGAGGTCTGGGTGAGTCAAAAATGGGCCACCAAGTATAGCCCCAAGATCTTTCCTTTCTAGCTCGTATGTTGGAACAGGCTCTATCTTAAGGATCTTATCGAGAACCGCCCAGTCTGTTATCCGGTTTTCCGAGATCGCCGAGATAAGCGCTCTCGAGAGATCATGATCAAGAGGTCTAAAGCCGGAGTCGAACCTCATACCGATCGTCTTCCTTAGGGGTTCGACATCCTGAATCTTTACCCCAACTCCAAGACTCTCGTTGGGGTTTATCATCATCAACTTTATCCTGTACCCTGTCTCTGGTCCGAGCGCGAGGATGTTGCCTAGAGGATCGGATATGAATTGCCAACCTTTTGGTTTTTTATTGTAACCTTCCAGAATTTCCTTAACCGACTCCTCCAGGGCTTTTATCTCCATAGTTTCCTCCCTCCAATGATATGGACGAAGAGATATTAATCTGTTATTGATATTAATAGCGACCAATGTGAAAACCGGACAGTGATTGACCACTCATGGCATTAATTTACCCTTATGGTTAATTAGCCCCTTTAGAGAGGACCTACTTGATAAAAGCAAAGACTTCAGGCTTGGATGTCTCATAAGCCTTCGTCCTGCGATTTAAGTTTGCAGGATTTCCGCTCAAAATAAAGTTTGGTGAATTGCTTATTTGACCAAGAAGCAAACTTTATATCCTAAAAATAGGATTCAGAAAGATTGGGGTTAAAAACCCCAAGAGGCGAAACCTCCTTGTCTGCTCAGCCGCAGCAGAAGCCGGAGGAAAAACCAAAGAAGGAGAAAAAGAAGAAGTAAATTTTTAATAAATAATAAAAATTCTACCAATTTTTTCTATTTTTAGTGTATAGTTTAGAGTTAATTTTTTATTAAAAAATATTAAAAAATAATAAATCTTAAATAATTAATTAATGTAAATAATCATAGGGAGTGAAACAATGGCAGAGGAAAAGGAGAAGAAGGGCAAATCAGAAGAGGTTG
>JACIVQ010000064.1 GCA_014361445.1 Methanosuratincolales archaeon
GCAGTCAATATTATCAACGAGCACTACTTTTTTGATTTATTAAAATTTAGAACGTCTCTACCGAATTAATGATTTTTCTTCAATCTTTAAGGGGGATGTTTCCTTTAATACCTATAGCCATTTTAATAGCTTTTATTAATAAATAAATGGGGAATTCTGCTTGAGGGTTGGTGAAACATTTCAACCAGACCCTAAGATGAAAACCCTCTACTTCACATACCTCGCTTTAATAGTAGTGCCCCTCTTTGTATTGGGTCTTTGTGTGACCTCATATATGGTCCTCATAAATGAGGTAACAATTGCCACAATATTTGCAATTTTCTACTTCCTTCCAATCATAGTTATAACGATCTTTGTTAGTTATTGGATCCCAAAATACTACGGGTCTATCAAATATCTCTTAACCGAAAACGAAGTCAGAGTGGAAAGGGGAGTATGGTGGAGGATGCGCCATGCCGTGCCTTTCTCTAGGATAATGAGCGTCGACACGGTCCAAGGGCCGCTGTCTAGACATTTTGGGATTGGAACTTTGGACATATATACTGCTGGTTATACGGGGCGAACTGGCGGGGCTAGTGGACCAAGCATTAGAAGGGCCGAAGCGTCTATAATGTTCGTGCCCAACTTCTTAGAGTTAAGGGAAGAAATATTAAATATTGTAAAGGGTAAGTCCTTGTTTGGTGTTTCTGGGACTATCTCTGGAGTTTTGGGTCAGCAAATTTTAGAAGAATTGAAAGAGATCCGAAAATTGTTGAGCTCAAGGCTTTCTTGATAAGATTGGAAATACAAAGGACAAAACTACAGACTTTTTTGAGATTTAATGAATTTCGTTTAGGTCTATTAGACAGTCGATAGATCCGTTTTTAATTTAGAACAGTCGACCTAATCTAATCTAAACCAAATAAATCTAACTTTTCAACCAATTTTTCCTTAAGATCTAATCAATAAAAACTCAATTTAAAATAAGGCTTTCAAATTTTACTTTTACGCGAGAGAGCACTAGCAAACACTATGGGTAGAAAGTAACTTCCCTTAGCCCTTGAAGTATCAACGTAAACTTTTGGCAACCCGGACGCGTATGCCCCAAAACTATCGATATTTGCGACCAGAACCAGTGAACGGAATATAATGTTTCCGACTATTCCATCAGGCGCCAATAGGATGGAGACCCCCGATTTTATTGCTCTCTCGATCTCTATACCGAAATTCTCTGCCTCAAATCCCATCTCTCTTATTTTCTGCGTTAATGAGATCGAAAATGAAAGGAGTTTGTCCACTTTGGGACTACGACCAACATCCTCTAGCCTTCCGCCAGATATTATACCAACTCTATAATTCATGCCCAAAAGTTCTGCGACTTCTTTTCCTTTGGCAGCAAAAGTCAGTAAATCTTCAAAAGTGTCCCCCTCATCTATTCCAACTGGCGCAAGCATAACAGGCCTCCCTTGTATCTCCATCAATGTTATGCGATAAAGGTTATTACAATTAAATGCTGATCTGAGCCCCGAAAGCATAATGTTTGCGCTTAGATTACCCCTGACAACAGCATCAACAACCCCCTCCTTAAGCATATTCACCATGAAGCGTTCAGGACACTCTGCAATTAATATTGGAACCTCTTCAGCGATCTCGGGCGGGCGCGGATCGCGCACCGAAACTAATATTGGATCTGCATACCCTTCTCTCTTAGCAAAAAGGGCTGAATTCATCACTCTCTCCGATGAAGAGATTTCAGGGTTCAAACCTATTGCGACTTTCGCTCTATTTGCAAGAGCTAAAGAGTATATGTTGGGGCGAATTTTATTTTCAACCATCTCTTGCTCTCTCCGCAAGAACTCTCTTTGCGAAATTTATCAGCCCACCATTGTCAATGAGCTCTGATCCTATAGGCAATGTCTTCAGGCGCTTAACGATCTCTGCTAATTCTTCTTCTGTAACTTGCATTCCACAGGCTGCTAATTTCTCTCTAACACTCTCTGTTCCTGAATGTCTTCCAAAGACCAATTTACGCTCCTGTCCGACCAACTGTGGATCGTATGCCTCATATGTAAATGGATGTTTCATGACGGCAGCAACGTGTATCCCTGACTCGTGCCTGAAAGCATTCGCCCCAACAACCGCCTTGTTCACAGGAATTGGAACCCCTGAGAACCTGGAGACCATAAGGGAGAGCTCACACAAAAGCTCTGTCCTGAGCTCTAGATCCACACCATAAAGCGCATAAAGCGCCATTACGACCTCCTCTAATGCAGCATTACCGCACCGCTCCCCTATGCCGTTCACAGAAACTGAAATGGCATCAATACCTGCCTCGTAGGCTGCCAACGAATTTGCTACCGCAAGACCAAAATCGTCGTGACAATGAACAGAGAGCTCTAAATCAAATAATTTTCTGATGGATTGCACAAGATATGCCATTCCCTTGGGTCTAATACATCCTGTTGTATCTGCTATTCCTAATCTGTCGGCCCCTCTCTCTTTGGCTGCTGTATAAAGGGCTATCAATGAATTTAAGGAGGTTCTGGTAGCATCCTCCGCTGACAATTGTACAAAGAGCCCATGATCCTTGGCATACTCCACCGATGCACTTGCTTGACTGATCGCCATGGCCAAGTCCATTTTTAACTTATACTTTAGATGAAGGTCTGAAACTGCCAAAAATATTATAACACCATCCACATCTGCCCTCAAGGCAGCGTCAATGTCTTTCTGCTTCGAGCGACAGAGGCAAAGAATGTCTGCATTTAATCTCTCAGACGAAACAGCACGAACTGCATCCTCATCATATGGAGATATCACAGGGAAGCCTGCCTCTATAGCATGTACTCCGACCTCGTCCAATTTCCTGGCAATCTCAACTTTTTGTTCTTTAGTAAATTTAACACCAGGAGTTTGTTCCCCATCTCTCAGTGTTGTATCGTATATCTTTACCTTCCTATTCTCCTGATGTATAAAATTATAGGGACTTGTAAAGTACCTCAAGGTAGACCCTTTCACAAATGTTCTTCTAAGGAGTTGATACAACAGTAGAATTAAAATTTATCTCAAAAAAGTTTGTGTCCACAATATTTATTCACATGGTCTAATAAATTGAAGACAAGAGTCGGGGGGCTATATTTGCAAATTTTGGTTACTGGGGGTGCAGGCTTTATAGGGACCAAACTCGTAGAAGAGCTCATAAAGAGAGGGGCTCTTGTTAAGATCTTTGATGATTTATCTTCTGGCAGAATGTCGAACATATCCCATTTGATAAAAACAGGGGCGGTCGAGTTTATTAAAGGAGATGTTCGGGATTTTCCAGCTGTAAGAGAAGCGGTAAGTGGTTGTGACATAGTATATCATCTGGCAGCACAATCTCTGGTCCCTTTCTCTATGGAAAGACCAGATGTAGACATGGAAATTAACATAAAGGGCACACTCAACGTACTGATGGCTGCCAAAGAGTTTGGTAGTAAAGTCGTCTTCACATCTTCATCTACAGTTTACGGAAATGTTGCCAGAATCCCAACCTCAGAGGACGAAGTTTTAATTCCGCTCTCTTTTTATGGACTATCCAAGATGGCGGCTGAGCACTACTGTAGGATTTTCAGCGAACAATTTAATGTACCAACGGTAATCCTTAGACTCTTTAATGTATACGGTCCAAGGAACACAAAGGGGCTGATGATTGATCTTTATCGAAAACTATTGAGAGATCAAAAGAGACTGGAATTGCTAGGAACTGGCAACCAATGCAAGGATTACTTGTATATTGACGATGCGGTAGAAGCTCTACTACTTGCCCCCGAGAAATCAGCATGTGCGGGCGACGCATACAACATTGGCTCTGGGGAGTCTTATACAGTGTTCCAAATAGCAGAATTCATGCTAGAAATTTTAGGTTTGCAGGGCGTTGAAATCTTCGCAAGAGGTGGCAAGGCTTGGTTGGGTGATTTGGAATTAACCAGACCTGACGTATCTAAAGCTGAGAGAGAGCTTGGCTGGAAAGCAAAAACCAGCATAAAAGAAGGACTTACTAGGACCATTGTATGGCTCGAAGAAAAATTAGGGAAGATTCCCAATGCAAAAACGCTCCATTAGGACGTTCAGTTTTGAGAATACCGCTTTCTCACGAGTTGATTAATGTCAATACGATGCCAAATTATCTATCCATACGCTTACTTATGTTCTATTATAGATATTTAAAATTTAAAAATAGAAATGAAATATACAAAAAATCAAATGAAAACACACTGGGTCTATTTTTTATATTTCAGAATTAAACATATGCCCAAGATCATTATTACTAACCAAAACATTAAATCTAGCGAAAGCATCAAAGGTTGCACCATCCATATGTTAACAGGACCATAAATCGTAACTAATGTATTTACTCCCCAAACAAAAGGGAAACCATAATTCACGTGCACATAATCCGGCCAATCAACTTTTATGCCTACACTTAGCGCCAGAATTAGGACAAATGCCCAAAAAATTGAAAATATTGTCGCTAAATTCTCTTTAGACATAATCGAAAAAAAGAGATGAACTGATTTAAGTTTTTCTGCTTTTTTAAATAATAAAAAAATAAGAAATAAAATTAAATGAATGGATGCCTGTCATTATACATTTTTGAAAGATATCCCTCTGAAAGCCTCTTGAGCGCTTCTGTACGATTCGTGCGATCCTATATCATACCAATAACCTTTAAACTTAAACCCATACACTGCCTCAGTTTTCGTAAGCCACTCTATAAATTTTCCAATCGGATCTGGCGGATTTCCTTTGGCGAGGTATTCATGCATTCTAGAAATGCTACGCCAGGGTAGTACATAGATGCCCGTAGAGACCAATAGACTTTTTGGTTCACTTGGTTTCTCTTGGAAATTAATTATACATGCTTTTTCATCGAGTTCCACGCATGCATACTGTTTTGCTAGCTCCCGATCACTTATTTCGTAGAGCGCTATTGTCGGCGCCTTAACCTTATGATAAAAAGAGACCATTTCTTTAAGGTCTGCAGAGAACAGATTGTCTCCTGCTACAATTAAGTAATCATCAGGCCGCTCTTTTACAATGGACCATACCGCATTTATCGGTCCAAGTTTCTCTTCCTCTCTTGTTGAGGCCTCTGGGACTATTGTGATATTGGTATGCCCCCTCTCTTTTACCCACTCGATAAAATTTGACTCAAATCGCCTATTTGTCGAAATTATTACCTCGCTCACCTCATTCACAAGCATTATTCTTGATATTACAAAATCAAGTATGCACCCGTCACCCAAAGGTAAGAGGGGCTTGGGGCGATCTAGAGTGAGCGGCCAAAGGCGCTTTGCATAACCACCTGCCAACACAATTGCTCGCATTTTTTTCACCTATTAATGTTTTATACAACTTTGTACGAATTAGCTCTTCGCACATTTATAAAATTTAGAATTTGTAATACCTGTTACCTCCCTCGCCTTTCCTGCTTTGGGTTAGCTCCAGACGAAAGAACCACTCATCAGATTGCCTAATTAGTGGATGTATAGTGATTACAAAGTGAGCCGTTATGATTAAACTACAAGCTCGCGTTTTCATCCGTGGAATTTCTGATTCTTTTAGAGTCCCCCTTTAAGGCAAACCCCTAAAAATACCCCCATTTTTGGTCACCATAAAGATTCAGCTCAAACGATAAATAATTAATGTGCCAATATGGCTGTAATAACTCAAAAGAGGATCGTGGAATGACTAGTGCCGAAACACTCTTAAACATTTTTGCAATCTCCCTTTCTCCCGTACTAGAAAGCAGAGTTTCGATACCCTATGGCATATCCAGTGGTGCTGACCTGCCTCTTGTAATACTGATTTCTTTTTTTGGAAATATCTTGCCCGTTCCATTTTTACTATTGACTATGCAGAGTAT
>JACIVQ010000065.1 GCA_014361445.1 Methanosuratincolales archaeon
GAGTTGTATGAAAAAAAGAAGAGTCTTGTGAAGAGCAAAGACATAGCATTAAAGACTGGAAGGGACGAAGGGACAATAAGAAATATAATGCCAGTTCTGAGGGCACTTGGTCTCGTTGAAGCGGTTCCTGGTCCAAAGGGAGGATACATGCCGACGAGTAAGGCCTATGAGAGCTTCAGCATACCAAAGCAGTTTAGGACCTTGACCGTTCCTATTTATAGTAGGAGCGGTGAAAACGCCGGAGTAACGGTGACAGACATACTTTTCAAGAGTGTTTATAGCCCAGATTTCTGCCAAGTTCTGCTAAAGGTTGTTGGGGACGTCTCTAAGCTCGACATTGGTGAAGAACTTGTGGTCGGACCTACCCCCTCTGGAAGGATGGTCATCGAGGGGAAGATAGTTGGCAGAGATGAAATACACGGGGAAATATTGCTAGAGGTCATAAACATCGTTAGTATACCAAAAGAGAGGGTGCGAAACCTCATGTCTAAGAGACTAGTATCTGTCCCTCCCAATATATCAGTAAAAGAAGCCGCCGGAATCCTTTATAGGGAATTCATAAGAGCCGCACCCGTAATTGACGGTACTTCTTTGGTCGGTATGATAACTGGATCTGATGTGGCGAGGTGCGCAAGTGAGGACAAGCTTCACCAGATGGTTTCAGAGGCCACCAGTCGAAGACCAGTCACCATTGGCATGGATGAGGATATACTGGAAGCGATGAACAAGATGCGCAGATCCAGCATTGGGCGGCTTGTAGTTGTAGACGATCAAAACAGACCTGTGGGAATAATAACCAGGACGGACCTCTTATCTCGAATGTTAAAGCCATTTGAGATGGTCGAGACTGTGCAAAAGTGAGCTATTTGCCAGACAAAGCCTTTGAGACCGCCAAGAGATCAGGCGGTATCTCAACAGGTCTCCCGCATACCTTGATGACCTCTTCCGGGTCCTTTAGTAGGTGCCCAGTGCAGACACACACAACCTCATCTTTTTTTCCTAGCATACCCTTCGATACTGCTCTCTTTACGCCCGCAACAGAAGCAGCACTCGCAGGCTCAACACCAATCCCCTCCAATGTGGCTATCACACGCTGAGCTTCTACGATCTCATCATCAGATACAGATTCGTAAAGTCCATTTGACTCCTTTATTGCCATAACAGCCTTTGGCCAATTTACTGGGTTGCCGATCCTTATGGCTGTAGCCAATGTTTCTGGATTTGAGAGGGGCACCAAAGTTTCCAAGTTTTTCCTGAGCATGTTTATCACAGGAGCAGCCCCTTCTGCCTGAACGCCAAACATTCTAGGTAGTCTGTCGATTATTCCAGCACTTTTGAACTCTCTAAATCCTTTCCATATAGCAGAGATGTTCCCACAATTTCCCATAGGCACAGCAACAAATTCTGGTACATGGCCTAGCTGATCGATCACCTCGAAGGCTAAGGTCTTCTGACCCTCAAGCCTCCATGGGTTCACACTGTTCAAAAGGTAAATTTCCATCTTGACTGAAAGTTCCATCACCAGCTTCAGTGCATCGTCGAAGTTCCCCTTTACAGATATCACCTTTGCACCATGCATCAATGCTTGGGCGAGCTTCCCCATGGCCACTTTTTCAGCTGGTAGAAGCACATAACAAGTCAAACCTGCCCTTGCCGCATATGCGGACAGCGATGCGGAGGTGTTTCCAGTCGAGGCACATGCCACAGCCTTAGATCCTAGGCTCTTTGCCTTCGTCACGCCCAAAGTCATGCCGCGGTCCTTGAAGCTTCCCGTGGGATTAGCCCCTTCGTACTTTATGTAGAGTCTTTTTACGCCAGCCCATTTGGCCAGTCTATCACATCTGTAGAGCGGAGTCCCTCCCTCCCTCAGAGTTACAATCTCAGAGCCCTCTTCCACTGGCAGGAACTCTTCGTAACGCCATACGCCCAGAGGTCTATCTGCCATATCTTCGAGCGAGACCTTAGGAGGTTCTATCACGACCTCCAGCAGGGAGCCACAACTCCTGCATACGTAAATTACCTCATCACTATTGAACTCTTTCTTACATTTTATGCACCTTAGCTTGGACTTAGGAAACAACCTTTACACCCTCTCCAGCATTTCTATGCACCGAGTAGCTGGACCGGACCCCCTCCCCTTCTAGAATGGACTTAAGAGTCTTGCCCAACCCTTCCCCCATATTGGTGGGACAGAGTGCAAACACTGAGGGTCCCGCCCCGCTTATGGAGAAACCATATGCCCCTGACTCTATGGCACACTTTTTCATTTCATAGAACTTCGGTATCAATTTTGCCCTAACGGGCTCAATAATGACATCGGTCGAGATTCCCTTCCCCATCAATATAGGATCTCCTCTCATGAGACCCACCAGCAAGTTTCCAAAGGCCTGAGTCTGCCTAACCATATCCTGGAGGGGGACCTCCCTCGGTAGGATCTGCCTGGCAATTTTTGTTTTCTCCTCTCCGATCTCCACTTCAGGGGTTATTACAACTATCTCTAGGTCTTTTATAGCCTCGAAGCGGATTATCCTTATCGGGTTGAATGAGGAGATGAATACGACCCCTCCAAAGAGGGCGGGGGCTACGTTGTCGGCATGAGGCGACCCGCACGCAGCTCTCTCTCCCTCCATGGCGCACTGAAGGACCTCTTCTCCCTTCAATGGCATACCCAGCAAAACGTTAACGGAGTATGCCCCAGCGGCCGAGGATGCCCCAGAGCTACCAAGCCCACTCCTAGGGGGGACCCCCTTTATGATTTTCATTTTCAGGGAGAGACTGCCCATTCCTGCCCTTTCGAGAACCGCCCTTCCTGCCACTACTGCAGAATTCTTCTTGGGGTCACATGAGATGTCCTGGGACCATAAGCCCTCAATCTCAACAATGTCTCTGCCATCTCTTTCCAGTGATGCCATCACAATGTCCCGTGGTTTGTCTAACGCCATTCCAATGACGTCGTAACCCGGTCCCAAGTTGGCTATGGTGGCGGGGGCTGAAACTTTGACCATTAATTTGGAGGACGATGAAGCCATTCAGTGTCACTCTTTTAAGGTATGCATTTGAGCGAATACTAATATTTTGCTACACTATATTCGAAGAATTTCAGCCGAGTCAAAGAAGTGATTCGCAAGGGTCTTCAGGGCTCGAAGCGAAGCAGCATCCCCCATGAAAAAAAAGATTTAATTCTGACACAATTTGAGCTCAAAAAGATATAATTGGACACAACACCTACATGAGTCTCCATGGAACTGGTGAGGATCCCTTTTAAATAAATAGATTTAAATCTAACACGGAAAGACCTTTAAGATGGTGCGCAGATTGGAAAAGCTAGACTTTAAGTACTTCAAACAGAAATCTAAGGAAATCTCACTTACGCCAGAAATTGTAAAGGAACGAAAATCGGTATTACGTAACCCTGTTGTGCAGATAGACCTCGAAAAAGTCACAACAATCAAAGAACTTGTCGAGGCATGGAAGGACGGGGGCATACAGTCTCGAAGTCTGGCAGAATGTGCAATGGTCTACGAGAACATGCTCCTCGACAAAGATCGCCCAACAATATTTCTGGGATTGTCTGGGGCGCTCATAGCCGGAGGGTTGCGTAAGGTGATAAGTGATATGATCTCTAAGGGCATCGTGGATGTCGTGGTTTCCACGGGGGCAATACTCTATCAGGATTACTATGCCGCACATGGTTACAAGCATTACAAGGGTTCCCCCGAGGCTGATGACGAGAAATTGCATGACCTATATATCGACAGAATTTATGATGCTTATGTTGATGAGATAGGGTTCGTCCACTGCGACGACAAAATATCAGAGTTCTGTTCTACACTTGAGCCAAGAAAGTACTCAACGAGGGAGTTCTTGAACATTCTCGGGTCGACACTTAATGATAACAACTCTATACTATATAATGCATATCGCTACGGAGTCCCGATATTCTGTCCAGCCATTGCTGATAGTTCAATAGGGATAGGGCTAGCCGGTTACTTCAGGTGGGCAAAAGAACAAGGTCTTAAGACCTTCACCCTCGATGTGATGAAGGATAACTTCGAGATCGCGCAGATCGTTCTGAAATCTAAGAAGACCGGCTCGATATACGTGGGAGGGGGCGTTCCCAAGAACTACATCAACGATGCTGCAGTCATGCTAGACTATACGAAAGGACACACCTACTCGTTCCAGATAACCACCGACTCTCCACACTGGGGCGGACTAACCGGGTCCACGCTGGACGAAGCAAAATCTTGGGGTAAGATCTCAAAACGTGCAACCAGAGCCACGGTCTACGCGGAGGCGACTATTGCACTCCCGTTGGTGGTAGGATACATATTTCAAAAGGGACTCCATAAAGATAGAAAGAGACTAAAAATGATTTGGTCATCGGAAGGGGATCTAACGATCCAGCAAGAGTCAACATAGTCCGCAGGATTTTTTTGCGTGGGGTATAGGGGGCGAACTTGCCCAAATTCCTCCTATTATACCTCATTGCGATTTCACTATCCCAGTCAGAAGCGCTGATCTTTTTGGATGACGCCCCAGTTAACAATGCGACCGTCATGTTCGGCGATCAAGTCTTCACCGTGAATGGAGGTCACTTCAACATCCCTGGGGCGTATGACTGGTTAAAAGTTACAATTGAAGGGCAATGCTTCAATCTCTCCATTCCTAAGGAGCGCCCGATTAATCTGTGGCACTTCTACCACTGCGATATCGTTGTTTTAGACTCTGGAGGCAAATATGTAAATAATTTCACGCTCTACTTAAACGATATTAGTTTGGGTCAAATTTCGAGGGTCATAGTGCCCTCTGGCGAGTCTTTGCTGAAGATTGTCACGAGAAATTCAGAGTACTCTTTTAGGATAAATGTCTCCTCCTCGTCCCGCATCAGCATAACTTTGCCAGCCTCTGATCTGGAGATATTGTTGACGTCTAAAGACGGCTTCCCAGTCAAGAACCAGACATTACTGATTAAATTTGAAAATTCAAGCGAGTATCTGATGAAGACTGATGATAATGGTTTTGTGAGACTGGACTCAGCCCCTCATGGGTTGTACACAATATCTGTGCTAAGACAGGAGAGAACTTTTATACATAATTCCTCCGTTAGACATAGGTTTACAATTGATTTGATCGAGAACGTTTCAGTGGTAGTTGAGAGGGCCTATCTTCTATTTCCCACTAAGGTCTTGGTCAAGTTTTCTTCCACCAACGGTCGCCCATCGATCAACTCTCCAGTGACGCTTGAATACGAGGGCACAGAGTATATAGGCTTAACCGATAGCGATGGTCAAGTTTCATTCTATATCCCGCCTAGCCTGTCAACTTATGGCAACATCTCTGTCATGACAGGTGGGGTTAGGTATAATGCTGAGATTCATAGGAGCCCCCTCCCCCTCATGTTGGTTATTCTTATGATGAGTGCTTTAATTTTCTCCGTTTCGAAGAGGAGTGAACTACCCACAGCTTAAACCTGTAGGCTTCCTGCTTCAATGATGGAGCTTGCGGGGACTGTTATCAGCTCCCGTAGGGGCTCCATCTCGGCAGGCGGATCAGGGCTGCCCCATCCCCTCATCTTTATCCTATTGGAGGATATGAAATCTCTCAGTGGATCTTCATATTTAAGCCCTTCTGAGGTGCCTTTTGGGGGTACATCCACCACTACATGAGCGGCTCTCTCAGCCTT
>JACIVQ010000066.1 GCA_014361445.1 Methanosuratincolales archaeon
CTTGAAGTATCTCATTTACCAAGGCGAATAGGGTCTTATTTTCTCTCCTTGCCATCTCGGAGATCTTTTCCAAGACGTCGGCCCTAACAACAACAAGTTTCTTTTCCACTTTTTCGGGCATTAGGACTCACCCTCCCGCTTAAACTTAAGAACTATTATTCCTTTCGAGACCTCTCTTGAAACAACCTCCAGACCCATGCTGCTTATGACGCCCTCTAGGAAAATTGCAACGGCCTCAGACCTCTTTTCTCCCAGCCTTGGGGAGATACATACGAGCCGCTCACTTGAAATTGAGATATCAGGATTTACGCCAACAACCTCTTTTAGAATCCTCTCGACTTTTTTGAGGTCTTTGATGCCGTTTAGTTCCAGGTATTTTCCGAAGACCACACCAGAGGACCTCCAATATTCCTTCATTTTTGAGTCGAAGGAGGCAGATTCCATCAGACGTTCATGGAGGGGTTCGGGTATCAATACCATGCCAGAGTTCCTCGCGATCTCTAGGATCCGGGCATTATCCAATATTGTAGTCAGATCTTTGCCCCATTCGTTTGCCCTTATGAATGCGTCTAGGGCCTCGTTGACTATGCTGAACACAGTCCTGCCATGCTCTTCTGCTATTTCGTTTATCTTATCTGCCAAATTTTCTTTGGCAGCAAGGAATTTTCGTTTCAATTTGATCTCCTTTGTTGTCAAATATCAACATAATAATTAAACCTCCCCCTCTATAAACACTGCTTCTGGGCATTATTATTAGACGGGAACCTTGTATTTTATGGCAGGGGTAGTTGTAGATTTACGTTGTTTACTTTATGGTTGTGGGAGGTCTTATTGGTTTTGAGCACGTATATCACTATCTCAAGTTAGCCCCCCATAGAGTTGTGATGGAATGTTATTGGTTCCGACCTACACGGTCTTTAGAAGAACCCTTTAGTTCTGAGGATTCATCAGCAGTACTCCCCAAGCAATCTTGCAGTTTTATGAAAAAGTCTCCATGGATGGTGCCACAAGAAAGCCGTCGGTGTGGTTGACGACTCTCACGGAAATTTCGTAAACATTTTCAATTTTTTCCTTCGTGATTACTAAATGGGAAGGACCCATATCAAAAATAGATCCATTTTTCATCAGTGCTACAATGTCAGAGAAAAGTATGGCATGATTTGGGTCATGGAGGCTCATTATAACACCAATGCCATTCTCCCTCGCGATGCGTCTCACTATGCTGAGTACCAAAAATTGGTTTTTGAAGTCGAGGTGAGCAGTAGGCTCGTCCAATAGCAAAAGTTTCGGTTCTTGCGCTATCGCCCTTGCTATTAACGCCAACTGTCTTTCCCCACCGCTCAGCTGGTCATACGGGCGGTGCTTTAAACGATCTAGTCCAACAATACTCAACGCTTTTTCTGCGATCTCATAGTCCAGATTTGAGGGTTGTTGAAAGAAGTCGAGGTGAGCCGTTCTTCCCATCAACACGAGATCTAGCGTAGAGTAGGGGAATGGGGAGACATGAGCCTGTGGCACATATCCCACAAGACGGGCAAGTTCCCACCTCCTCAATTCGTGGGCGTTTTTGCCAAAGATCACCACCTTGCCACTTTCTGGTTTGAGAAGGGCATTAATGCATTTAAGTAGAGTTGTCTTGCCACATCCATTCGGACCCAACAGTGTAAGGACTGTCCCTGCTGAGACCTTTAAAGATATGGAATTCAGTTTGAAGGCGCCACCGTACGAAAAAGAGAGATCCTCCACTGAAACTATTGTCTCCAAGTGCTTCCACCCCTTCTCCTCAGTAGATAAAGGAAGAAAGGCGCCCCGATTATTGTCGTTATTACACCTACAGGGAGCTCGTAAGATGTCAGGGACCTAGCTACATCATCCGCCAAGAGGAGAAAGACCCCACCTAGGCTGGCAGAAATGGGTATTACGATCCTATTGTCAGGGGTCCCCATCAGCATCCTGACGAGATGTGGGATCACCAGACCCACCCAACCTATAATCCCAGACACGGACACGAACGACGAGACCATGAGAGTTGTAGTTAGCAGGATCACAAGTCTGTCCCTCTCGACATTGATGCCTAGAGACTTTGCCTCTTCATCACCCATAGAGAGAACGTTAAGTCGCCAGCGCATCAGGCCAATTATGAGAAATGCGAATAGTATTAAAGGACCAGACTGAAGGACTTCATCCCACCCGGAGACGGCCATGCTCCCCATGAGCCAGTAAACCACGCTCGAAAGCTTCTCCGGAGATGTGAAGAATTTGATCATCGAAAGGGCGGCAGAGAAGAGTGCCGTCACTATCACGCCAGCCAATACTAGCGATACTGTTGATGCCTGCCCACGGTCGCGCGCAACAAAGTAGGTCAACATAAAAGCTAAGAATGAGAATGAAAAGGCAGAGAGTTGTGTAAGACCGACGAAGTTTGGGAGAAATGCGATGGCGAGCGCCGCTCCCAGCCCAGCACCAGCCGACAAACCAAGTATGTAAGAGTCCACTAATGGATTCTTGAATACCGACTGTAGGGATGCGCCAGAGACCGAGAGGGCTATCCCGCCAAGAAGAGATAGAAGGATTCTAGGCAGCCTAATCATGAAGATAACGTCTCGGTATATTTGGGTTTGGGAGAAACTAGGGTGTGGATCAATGCCCCCAACCAGAATCGCCAGCACTTCCTCAAATGGAATGTGGTAGGAGCCCACGGTTAGGGATAGAAGGAATACGGGCAATGGTAAGAGGAGCAGAAGGAAAAAAATGCTTTTTCTTTGGTGGGGCAATGGTGCCACCTATTGGGTGTAGTAGGTCGAGAATAGCATATCTGAAACGACATCAACATTTAGGTCGCCAAAATATTTTGGCTGGATGATCTTCGCCAACTCCATCTCACCAATCAACATCCTCGGTCCCCAGTCTAGATAGGCGCCCTCTGTCCTAGAACCGATGAGGACTGTGTACACGCGCGACTCTTTTACGGCCTTGAGGTTATTCCATACGTTGCTTTTCATGATCAAGTCGAGCTGGGACTGGAGCCCTAGGCTATCGTAGCCCACAATTATTATTATTTCTGGATCCCAAGCTAACAGCGTCTCAAGATTGATTTTTGGCCATGCCTGGTTTGGGAAGTTCCTTAGCGCTATGTTTATTCCGCCTGTGTCTTCAACAATTTTACCCCAAGTGCTGTTTCCGTAAGCCGTCAAAAGCCCGTCTTTCTCAACTCTGCAGAGGAGGACTGTGGGTCTTTCGCTGTCAGGTATCTTGGATGCGGTGGCCACTATAATAGAGTGTCTAATTTCTAAGAAGTTTACTAAAGACTCCGCCCTCGCCTCGACACCAAACACCTTGCCCAAAAGTCTTATGGTGTTAAGTTGATCATTGAAGTTATTTGAATACATGCAAATTACAGGTATACCGATGGACTCCAATGACTTTATAATGTCGGCGGTCTTGCCGTAGCCGAAGTCCATAATTACGGCATCGGGCTTAAGGGAGAGGATGGTCTCGAGATTAACCCCGCTGAAGAGATCTCCAACGACCGGGCGCTCTTTAACGGTTTTGGGAATGTATACTGATGATAATGTGTATTTATCTATGCCAACGATTCTGTCAGAGACGCCTAGTGTTGAGGCTATTTCGTTCCAATAAGAGTTTAGTATCACAACTCTACTAACCGGCAGGGAAAGCACAATATTTCTCCCGGACATATCCTGAATTGTGATCGAAGATTGTTGAGTTTCTCCAGGAACATTCGCCAGTGTCAGTAAGAGACCTGCAGAGATTACAATGAGTACCAAAGCAAGAATGGCAATTAAGGGTTTGGATCGCAAACCACTCACCACGGGATGAAAGGTCGCTTTTTTTATTAAATTTTGTGTTTCATATGAAACAAAATTATGTTAGTGTTGTAAGACATGCCCCATCAGAGGGATCCTATTAAATGGATAAAAATTATGAGGGCGACAAAACCTACAAATTGATTTGAATGGACAACATCCTGGCTTTTTACGAATTTCTTTAGGACGATTTCATTAGAAGCGTTTTTCCAAATTCGATTAATCTTTGCACGTCTTCCCTCTTTTTAGACTCGGCATAAATCCTAACAACATTCTCAGTCCCAGACTTTCTGAGCAGGATCCACGATCCTTCCTCCAACAGGATCTTCAGACCATCGATTCTTTTTGTGTCTATAACCCTAATGCCCAGAATTGTTTCTGGGACTTTAATTTCTTCTAACCGGAGTTCGATGGTAGGATCGATCACAAGATCTAGCCTCCGGGACTCCAAGTGTCCGTATTCCTTGTACATCTCGTTTACAAGGGTTTGCAGCGAAATGCCGCTAGAAGTTACATATTCCAATAGGAGGAGCGCAGAGGCAATTCCATCTTTTTCAGGGATATGTGAGGCAAAACTTATGCCCCCGCTCTCTTCTCCCCCTATAATTACTAAACCATCCCTAAGAAGTGAGCTGATGTACTTAAAACCCACAGGAGTCTCTATAACCCTCCGACCAAACTTTTTGGCGACAGAGTCTATTAGGTGCGAGGTGGCAACAGTTCGAGCGGCATCGCCAATCATAGAGCGCCTCTCGCAGAGGTGGGCATAAAGTAGCGGCAGGATCTGATTTGCCAGCAGGAATGTGCCTTTTTCCGTAACCACTGCCAACCTGTCTCCATCCCCGTCAAAGGCAAATCCAAGGTGGCATTTTTCCGAAAGGACCTTTGCAAGGAGGGGTTCCAAATTCTGAGGGACGGGATCTGGGGAGATTCCTCCAAAATAAGGGTCAATATTACCCCTTACCGTGATCGTCTCGGCACCAAGTTCCTTGAATACTTTTTCGACGATGCCCGATGTAGCACCATGCATGGGGTCCAAAGCCACTTTCAGGGTAGAACACTTAACGCTCAGTAGAGATTTCAAATGTCTGATATATTCAGGGATGGGATCTAATGTGGAGATCATGCCCTCGCGCTCCAGCT
This sequence comes from Methanosuratincolales archaeon, assembly GCA_014361445.1. Classification (GTDB taxonomy): domain Archaea; phylum Thermoproteota; class Methanomethylicia; order Methanomethylicales; family Methanomethylicaceae; genus WYZ-LMO10. The sequence continues at coordinate 4,971 of JACIVQ010000066.1, forward strand.
GTTCGTATTCCCTCCATTTAGGCGGAGTCTCTGGGAGTAATGACTCGATCTTTGAGGTTATTTCAGTAGAAGCCGGTCCACCGTATTCTGGGATGAACTTTATTCCATTATATACAGGAGGGTTGTGTGAGGCAGTTATCATGACCGCGCCATCTAGTGAGAAATGAAGGGCCGTGAATGCGGCAATAGGAGTGGTAACAGGACGGGGTGGAAGAAAGGAAGGTATTCCGAGAGAGGAGAGCACCTCAGCACAAGCCCTTGCGAAAGATCTTGACCCCTCTCTCCCGTCGTACCCAACGAATATGCCTTTATTTTTACCCAAAAGAAGGAGGTATTGGGCGATTGCCCCGGAAACCAGTCTCACATTGAAGGAATTAAAATCCACATCAGTTCTGGATCGCCATCCGTCTGTTCCAAAGGATATTTTTTTCCGAGGCAATCCGTCCACCGGTCACCGGACAATAATGATCGTGCAGGGAAGGCTTATGGCCAAAGATATCGTAACGCTTCCCATAAGTATGCCACGTTCGCCTGAGTAGCCTCTAGATCCAAGTATGGCCAAGTCGTAGCGCCCCCTGACGACCTCATCGTATATCTCTGACGCCACAGAACTCTGATTCCACTCTGCTATC
>JACIVQ010000067.1 GCA_014361445.1 Methanosuratincolales archaeon
TCGCCTTCATCTCAAGGGCTGCAGTAATGTATCTTGCTACATCCTCCACGAAAATAAAATCTCTAGTCTGTTCCCCAGTTCCATATATTATAGGCGGATTCCCATTTCTTATCCGCTGGGCAAACTTAGTGATAACACCTGCGTATTGGTTAAAGTTCTGTCCAGGTCCGTAAACATTGAACAGGCGGAGTATTATTACATGTATGTCATCAGCTTCGGCAAAGCGCATGCACTCTTTTTCTGCACTCACCTTACTCATAGCATAAGGTGAGAGAGGGTTTATGGGATGAGACTCCTTTATTGGAAGTTCAATTGGATCACCATAAACAGCGCAGGAAGAGGTGAAGATGAACTTATCAACACTTGCTTGGGCGGAGTATTGAAGGAGTTTTATAGTACCGACCGTGTTAACAAGATGATATAGATCAGGTTTCTCAACTGACTCCTCGACGCTTATAAGCGCTGCGAGATGAACAACCACATCAATGCCCTTAAGGATTTGTTTGATAAGAAATTCATCTAAGATGTCGCCATTAACAAATATGATCTTGTTAATAAAATCAGATAGGCGTTCAATCTTTCCCGTGGTCAAGTTATCTAATACTGTGACGTTATGTCCATGTTCGAGTAAGATCTTTACGAGATGGCTTCCTATGAAGCCTGCGCCACCAGTAACGAGAACATTCAAGTAGATCCCTCAATTATTTGGAATCAAGTAATTGCTTCTATTTATTTGAATGCATGTTTGGAGATTTATGTGAAACTGTTGGAGGCAATCGCGGATAAACCCTTTGGTCTGTTTTTGATCTGCCATTCGCACCAATCACTCATTAATGTCAAGCCCGCTCAACATCTTCCCCTTCCCGTTCTACTGAGCCAACTAGCGTTTGTAGCACTGTTGGTAAAGTTTTAAACTCTGTTTTCTTCATGTCCCTGCATTGCGTAAAGCCGAACCAGTATGCCAGCTAGACTTTTTTGCATTCCTCAAGTGGTCTATACACAACTTTATCATGAGATTTTCTTTCAGCTATTTTAGCCCTTTCAATCACTCTCTCGTCTCTCTGCACCCTAACCCTCTTCAATCCATAAAAAGGGAGTGGTACATCAAAGTCATCAGTTGGGTTTAGATCCCTCCATTAGATGGACCCCGCCTAGTCCAGCACCGTGTCTTCTGGCGACTTTCCCAATTCAGCTTTTTTAAAAAAAGTTAACATAATTGCAGCATTAACAACAAAATTTTCATTACTCGAAGGATCAGATTGAAAAATTGTTTTTGTTCACGTTTGGAAGAGAGATCCCCCCCCACATCAAAGCAGACGGTATTGCTTCACCTTCCTTCTCCCACGCATTACATATTCACCCTTTACAACACCCTCGATCTCCATTGTTCTCATGACCTTATAGATCCCTCTCAGGGAGTGTGTGCCAATATCCTCCCAGACTTCATAGGCCGTTGCAGAACCTCTCCTCTCCAGTGCCCTCTTCACCTTCGATTTTATGGGTGAGAATCTCCCACCTCCCAACCTAACATCTATTCTCGAAGATCCCGTAAGTAGAGCCAGCCCAGATCCGCTGTTAGCAGCCATAGAATATGCCGAGGCGGAGAGTAGTTCAGTCCGGATCCCGACTCTCGCCAAATCAACTAAGCTCTTGAGAGCATCGCGTGGATCCACATTCACGGTTCTAATCCCATGAGGTAGCTCTTTATCACTCTCCAGCCTTACAGCAACAACAGAGTAGCTTGAGCCCAAATCCATTCCCGACTCTGATGCCTCATGCAGACCCTTAATTATGGAGAGAGCCAGCAATCCAGTCTTAGCGGGAACGTATATCTCATCAATCTTTGGACCCCTCTCAACAATCTCAAACGCTATTGTCTTCAGACCCTCAATAACAAAAGGATTATCATAATTAAGGACAGAAGGGTCGAGTGCATCCGAGAAGATGATCTCGGCGCCAAGATTATGTAGAAATATTAGCTCTTGAGGATCTGCCTCTTTAGGATCCACATAGACCTTTGCAGGTTTATTTGAGGACTTGAGGTAGTATGCGAGAGATAGTGCAAAGTCCTTCACATATTTGAGTGATGAGCTATCCAGGTTACTGACGATGGTTGAGGAAGCCCTGTCAGCGTAGCTCCTCGTGGGGTTGACCGTCTCATTCTTTACAAAAACGCCGCCCACTTTCTTGATAGGTGTATAGCCCTCACCCAGAGTCACCCGCTTTTCTGTTGGCGGGAGCATGCGCCAGTACCGCCACATGCTCGGAAGATCGCGTTGAACGGCCCATTTCAGATCCGTGTACTCAAAGAGGACCATCCCGCCACATTTCCGACACCTGATATAAATGCCATCCTCGGCGTGCCTGCATACCAAGCACTTCGAGATGATCAAAAGCAAACACCTTATTGCCAGGGATCAAAGATAGCTAGCGCCTTACCATGCTTATTAATGTTCTATGGACTTTCTCATCACCATGGATCTCAGGGTGGAATGTAAGAGCGATGATGTTTGATTGAACGGCTCCGACGATGGTTCTACCTACCTTAGGGTGGTTTATATAGCCTATGGGCTCGGCAGAGCCCCATACCGAGTCGATTCTGGGGGCCCTTATGAAGGAGGCTTTTACTGCTCCGATACCTTTCAGCTCGACCTTGCACTCGAAGGAGTTTGATTGCCTCCCAAATCCGTTTCTGATGACGGAAATATCCATGACCCCAAGGCGTTGCTGATCCGTCTCGCCAACGACACGATCTTTTATTCTCTTCGCTAATAGGACTGTGCCAGCACAGGTAGCAAGGGTAGGCATCCCCTCTTTTATTTTTTCGATCAGTTCACTTTTGAGGGCTGTTGCTTCGAGTAGTCTGCCTATGGTAGTGGACTCTCCTCCAGGAAGAACTAATGCGTCTATGCCTCCATCAGCATTGAAATCTTTAGCACCCATTATAAGCCTTGTCTCCGCCAGGTTTTGAAGCACCTCAAGATGTTCCAGAAAGTCCCCCTGAAGTGCAAGCACTCCGACCCTCACCAAATCACTCACCCCTAACCTGGAGGATCTCTTCCGGTCTCAGGGACCTTATATCCAACCCAGTAAGCGCTGAGCCCTCTGTCACCATTCTCTGGGCTTCTACAACCTTCTCGGGGTCATTCCAGCAAGAGGTCGCCAAGACTATCGCCTCAGCCCGCCTCTGGGGGTCGTTCGACTTGAATATTCCGGAACCCACGAATATTCCGTCAGCCCCAAGCCACATCATAAGAGCAGCGTCGGCAGGTGTAGCTATGCCACCGGCAGCGAAGTTGACAACGGGGAGACGCCCCAATCTGGCGGTCAAGAGTGCCAACTCGTATGGCACCGCATTCTTTCTTGAGTACTTCCTGATCACATCATCCCCGCCTTCAAGAGAACTTGCGAGGAACTTGATGTCCTTCGTGAGGGCTTTCATGTGTCTGACGGCTTCTGAAACATCACCAGTCCCGGCCTCACCCTTTGTCCTTATCATAGAAGATCCTTCTCCGATCCTCCTGAGTGCCTCGGGGAGACCACGGGCCCCATTTACAAAAGGAACACTGAAGGACCACTTATTTATGTGGCCCTTATCGTCCACTGGTGTCAGGACCTCACTCTCGTCTATCAGATCAACACCTATCTCCTCTAGAAGCCTAGCCTCCTGGTAGTGACCGATTCTGCACTTAGCGCTCACTGGTATGGTTATGTTTGACATAATGTCCTCTATCACTTTAATGTCAGCAGATCTAGCAACACCACCGCTCTTCCTGACGTCGTAAGGTAGCTTGTCGAGAACCATGACTGCAACTGCTCCAGCATCTTCAGCCACTCCAGCTTGCTCGGGGTTTGTGACATCCATTATCACTCCGCCCTTCAGCATAGATGGGAGTCCCAGCTTCACAGATGTGCTAGCTTCTCTTAATTCTCCTTCCGTTTTGTCCGTAAGTTCCATCAGTTCATATATCAAAGACCTGAGCTTCTCAAGAAAGGAATAAGAGTCGACAAATCGCATAAGTTGTAATGGTTTGGAAGTTAAAGAAATAATTAATTGAACGTTCAATAGACCGCATCGGATCGTGTGTGCCGCTCACTCCTATGGATGAGGTTCTTTCAAAGTTAAAATAATTGTTATTGTGTTGTCCTTCTATGAGCCTACACCTTCAAATGGGGATTCTTCCTACGAACTTGAGCACATTCTACTGCTCTGTCATGAGTCCTCTCATAAGGTTTGTAAAGAGACGGAAGTGTGCTATAATGAGGGCTTCGGGTTCACCCAGATAGGGGAGGAAGTTGATGAGAACCCAAATAAAACCGAGGGGCGCAAGGTTGGTGAATTATCAGGACTATGCCAAAGATCTATTAATTCCATCCTCTGATGTAAAAATTGTATCGGATCTAGCAATTTCATTCTTAATGGTAATAGCGTGTTTTATCTTAGCGTGTAGAATGAAACGCAAAGTATGTCAGAATTCAGAATAACATTTCAAGGCGTAACAAATATATTTAAGAAAGACAAGTAAAACGGTGCACGAACTGGATAACGTCTGCCGCGACCTATCGGCGGCGCTGATCGTGACCTTACGGGCCCTAGCCCGAGGTGTGAACGATCGCTCTCCGGTCGCGGTAATATTAAAATGGGGACTTGAATAACGCCGACGCTAACGCCGTCGGGACTGATTCAAGTCTTACGTTGGACTCGATATCCCACCATGAGATATGGTTGGGGTATAACGGGCCTTGCGGACGTAAATCCCGGTTGATCCTGCCGGACCCGACCGCTATCGGGGTGAGGCTAAGCCATGCGAGTCTGCGTCCTCAGCCATGAGGGGACGCGGCGCACGGCTCAGTAACATGTGGTTAACCTACCCTCAGGACGGGGATACCCTCGGGAAACTGAGGCTAATCCCCGATAGATGAGGGATCCTGGAATGGTTCCTCATCCAAAAGGCACGCATATCATGCTATGCGTGTCGCCTGAGGATGGGACCGCATCCTATCAGGTAGTTGGTGGGGTAACGGCCCACCAAGCCTATAACGGGTACGGGCCCTGAGAGGGGGAGCCCGGAGATGGGTACTGAGACAAGGACCCAGGCCCTACGGGGCGCAGCAGGCGCGAAACCTCCGCAATGCGCGAAAGCGCGACGGGGCCACCCCGAGTGCCATCCGCTGAGGGTGGCTTTTCCCTAGTGTAGTAAGCTAGGGGAATAAGCGGGGGGCAAGTCTGGTGTCAGCCGCCGCGGTAATACCAGCTCCGCGAGTGGTCGGGACGATTATTGGGCCTAAAGCGTCCGTAGCCGGCCTAACAAGTCTCTGGTCAAATCTCAAGGCTTAACCTTGAGATCGCTGGAGATACTGTTAGGCTAGGGGGCGGGAGAGGTTGAGGGTACTTCGCGGGTAGGGGCGAA
>JACIVQ010000068.1 GCA_014361445.1 Methanosuratincolales archaeon
ACTTTAAATTAAAAAAGTTTAAAAATCATATCTAAAATAAATATGTACATATACTCAACAGATAAACAGTTAGAGGTTGAGTAAGGTGAACCCCTACCAGAACTTTTGGGATTTATCTCAAGACCGAGAGGGTTTAGGAGAGGTTTACAAACTTCTTGGCAAACTCTCTTGGAAAAGGAAGGGCTTTGAAGGGGCATATGGGCTGGCGAGGGCTACCGTCTCAAGATTTGAAGAAATTCTGTATGAAATCTCCGAAGATCCAAGGTGCATGTCTGTATACGAGCTCAACAAGAAGCGCCTTCTGAAGAGGAAGCACTATGTCTACGCAACATACCTCGCAGTACTCAGCTCGCTCCCAATTCTAAGGACCGTCCCGAGAGAGGTCTTGCTGGACACACTTGTTGGTAAGGTCGCTATGATAACTAGCATAAAGACTTTGGACAACATAAACGACCTATGGCACACCGAGGAAGAGGCAAAAGCCTCCCTCAATAGGCAACTTGGCGTCTTTTTGGGCAGAGAGATTGAGTTCAGGGAGGACGGGACAGAGGTTGGCATGGCAGAGAACTTCACCTACAGGCTTGCTAAAATAACGCAGGATGTACTGAAGCGCAGGGCCAACCCCAAGGGTCGGATGTTTCAAAAATACATACAAGACTTCGAAAAATACATAAAAGGTCAGACCGACTCCATGCTTCAGAAAAAAGCAGAGTCGCTCGACATAAGGAAATTCCTCAAAGAGGTCAATGAAAAGGGAGTAGGCAACGTATGGATCGACATCGATTTTTGCGTTCTTGAGGGGCATATGGATCTTTCAGAGGACGAACTGAAAAGCTTGGAGCTTATCGGAAAATGCATAGACCTTGTTTTTAAAGGCTGCAATATCTACGATGATGTAGCAGATCTTGAGGAGGACCTCAAGTCAGGTATATACAATTCCGTGGTTTATCTCGCTTTAGATAAAGGATGGTATTATTTGGAGAATGGTTGCCTTAATGTTCTAAACAAAGCAAAGATAGAGGCAGTAAGACTGGGCGATCTCCTCTTCCTGAAGGGGTTGGAACACCTACATGAGGCATCAAAACTCACGAAACTCATAGACACAAAAGGCATAGCATATGGTCTAAAAATCCTGAGGATCTTCAGCATGAGAAAGTGGTTGACTCGAGTTAAAAACCCCCTAACCATAGCTTCTGCCTTAATGGTTAAGGCTACACCTTCAGTAATGCTCTACAGCGAGTGCATTTAGAACCCTCTCAAACACTGCCCCCTTTTTTTATTATAACTAATTGTTTTTATAACTCGACAAATCATAATCATTTAACATTGTGAGCGGGAAGTCCCACGTGCTTATAGCCTTGGGTAGCTCACAAATTTTCTAACGCCTGTGGAATCTCTAGGATCGAATTTATCGTGAGGTCTGGTGAAGCTTCAAGCAAACTCTCATTAAACAATCCCGTAAGAAGCGCTATTGTCTTCGTCCCTGCCTGCTTTCCAGACTCGATATCCGTAGGCATATCGCCGACAACCACCGCCTCATTGGCGCTTACATTGAGTTTTTTTAAAGCAAGTATAACAGGTTCTGGCGATGGCTTTCCAAAAAATACATCGTCTCTTGTAACGATCACGTCAAAAAAATTCTCAAGCGAAAACTTTTTCATTATAAGCGAAACATCTTTTCTACTCCTCGTGGTGACAACTCCCAGTTTAAGTCCTTGTTGTTTTAATGCCTGAAGAATTTCTATAACCCCGTCAAAAAGCGAGGAGTTATTTGCAATATTCTTTAGACGAGAATATGATAAAAAAATCATCATCACTCTCTTAAAGAATGATAATCCAATAGTTCTGCCCAAACGCCAGAGCAATAAGACCTCAGCTATGGGTGAGGATCTCTTAATTAAAATCTCCCCTAGATTACTGCCGACCCTCCTACGGATCTCGTCTGTTATATTTACACCAAGTTTTTGAACGATCCTCATGAACTCCTTGCTCATAGGCTCAACGCAGTTGAGGATAGTCCCGTCAAGATCGAACAACACTGCTGATACCATTGAGTCCACCATGATCTTTTGACTTAATAAGCAACTAGTGATTATTTAAATATTAATTATGAGAAAAAGCGAAAATTTAAACTCGGACCTGAAAGGAAAACTTTATGTCATTTGTCGTTGCACTTAGAAATGGACATATATGAAGTTTTTATTTGGACATGAGGTCATTGATCACATCACAGATCTAAACAAAGGGGCAGTTGTCTCAATCTTAGACGAAAACAGATACGAATCTATTTTATTCTTAAATGCTCTCTTAGCAAAGAGTCGGGTTAAGGCAGTAATAATATCCCCTAACGAACTCAAATCCCCTCTCCCTCAGGAAATTATAGAGTTTGATAGAATTACAACAGCAACAGAGGTCAACTTGCTCGTTTCGAATATCAGAGAGAGTATGAATAACGAAGGTGTCATAGTTCATAATTACCTTCATTATCTCCTTCTCAAAGAAGATGAGTCGCAAGTATTGAAAATGATAGAATTCTGGATCAGTAAGATTAGTAAAACTAGAATGGTTGAATTTATTATTCTCCCCAAGGGCACCTTCCCTAGCTTCGAGAAGAAATTAAACAACCTCCTAAATGGATATATCGAAATAAAAATTAAGCCTGGACTGCGAAATCAGTACTCCCTTAGAATGTTTCGAATTTGCAAACCCGAGTACCATGGAGAAGAATTTGTATACATCCTTGATGGAAACAGATTGCTAGTTAAATGGGGCGACGAATTCACCGAATATCTCCCAAAGGAGTCTGAAGAAGAGATTAAAAAGAAGATCGAGTTTCTCAAAAACAACATATTCAGCATAAAATTAGAACGCGTAGTTAACAAGCCCCTTCCCAGTATGAGTACATTTGATAAGTGGCTATATGCCCAGACCACAGATATGCCATTATCCTACATCTACTTCCTTTATCCCGAAAAAATTGACGATTTTTTGAGAAAGATCGCGGTCTGGAACCTGCGCGGACTCGTAAGTATAAAAACTGGCACTCCAACAATTCCAGATAAGCGTCTGAATTTGCGCCTCAGAAACAAACTTGCCATGAAAATTCCAACACCAATTGCGCTATTCTTTTTGAAAAAAAGAGGAAGCACAGTCCCATTCGAGGTATACAACATGATAAGAAAGGCAAGCGCCTTCTACATATCAACCCGCTCCTCAGGAGAAGAAACCGAAGAGTTAGAGGAAGTTGAGCAATACTTTCAGGAGTATGCTGCCAGAGAGACCGCACTAAAGACTCTCTTGGAGAATAAAGAAAGTCCTTTGACACGGTTCGACCTCAAGGATTTGCCAAAAGTTTTATCGCTATCACTGTTTTATGGATACCGACTTAAGCCAAAGGTTTATGAAAAGGAAAAAGGAAAATGGATAATCGACATCGAAAATTGTTTCATATGCAAAAACATTAAGAGCGAGAAACCCACTTGTGAACTTCTTATTGGAACAATGGTAGGAGGATGTGCCGTGACTTTTAAGGCAAAATTTACTGCTAAAGAGATCGAATGCAAAGCAAAAGGAGATCAATCCTGCAAATTCTTGCTTGAGATGGTAGAATAAGCCCCAAAATTTGGAAGGAGTTGCTATATTACCATCTCTTTCGGGAATACAACGAACCCCTCGTTTGTTATGCTGTACGGTCTAGGAAATGGATCGCAGTGAGAGCCCCTCATCTTTTCAACCTTTATTGCTTTAACTTTCCCATTTTGGTAACTTTGAAGGAGTATGACTCCATGTGAAATATACTCCTCAATCTGATACTCTCGCTCAAGGCTCTCCACCCTCAATTCTGATGAAACTAGTACCGCCGCATCGAACTTTGAGAGTTCCTCAAACATACTCGCGATGGCATACCTCCTCTCTGCCGGCTCAGGATACTGAAGCAGAAGCATCGATATCGGGTCGACAACTATCCTCTTTGCTCCCACACTTCTTACATTCCTTCTAATTAGATCGATTAAAGCCGTGAGGGCAACCTCTTTTCTGGACATTGGAACAGGTCCTAACAATAACTGGGATGGGAGTATTCGGATTGGGGAAGCATCAACAATTAATAACTTTTTTTCATCCTCTAGCCGCTTGAGATCCCATCCAAATACTGCCATCTCTTTTATCAGGTGATCCCTACTCTCATCTAAGGTTACAAAAACACCTGGCTCATTGTACTGCAAAGCCCCCGAAACCAAAAAGTTTGCACATAGTATTGTTTTACCTGAACCAGGGCCCCCACACACTAATGTGACTCTCCCCTTTGGGAACCCCCCGCCAAGAAGCTCATCAAGCCCTTTTATTCCTGAAGGCACCTTTTCTATCATTGAATCACCTTATCTTCTAAAATTGAGATGGGTAACCGGTCATGTTTCTAGAACTAGGTTGTTATAAGTATTTTTATCTTTTGCGCAATAATGCCACATCCATAAGGTATAACCAGCTCACTTGCTCAGTATAAGAACACTGGTCATAATTGAGATTGCCACAGAAAAAAGTTTATGCACCTCGCCGACAATCAATATATGGGCTTAATATGGTGATCTCAAAAGACTCAAGCGCACAAGAGATTGCACCATTGGCACTCGCAATTCACGAACTCTGTGGTCTGCCGCTTACCATGAGGACTAAAAATAAAAAGGGAGTAAGGGTTGAAGATGGCAAAGTTGTTGACTACGATTACACGGGGCCTGTGTTAGAAGAGGTTCTTGAAAAGGGTGTTACTATCAGGAAAATTCCAGACAAAGGTCCTTACAAGGGTGTGCCTGTTATAGTCGTACCCGTAAAGATCGGCGGAGAGACTGTGGCTGCCGTAGGCATAGTCGATGAGACTTACGGTGTCTTCAGCGAGGCGGCAATGATCGGGAAGAGACGACCAAAACCTTGATCTTCGGATATCCAGTATCCATAGAGGTAAAGTTAACTCACTTCTAAAGCACGCCTTGCAAACCCAAACACTATTAGCCAAGATCCGACCAAATCCACTATGCCTTGCAAGATATTCATGGACGACACGAACGAAACAAAACCAAAGAAAGACCCAAAGAAGAAAGTCTCAATTATCTTTTCAACCGGCATTTGAAAGAATAGCGGCAATGCCCAGTAATAATTTAGAACAACTGCAACTCCACACCTCACTAACAAAGATGCAATGGCAGCGATTGAGTACTTTGGGATGGACTTGTAGGCATTCTGTGGAGATCTTTTAATGATACCAGTCGACAAAAT
>JACIVQ010000069.1 GCA_014361445.1 Methanosuratincolales archaeon
AAATAGAACCAAGGCTATCTTTTCACTACTGATGGCTATAAAGGTTATGGAAAAAAGATGATCCATCATTATTTATAATTTTGTATTATCTGACTGAAATTTGATGCGCCCAAAAGCCGTAAACATAAAAATCTATAATACGGACGAAAATCCATCAGTTGAATTGCGCAAGGGTGGACTCTGTGCAGAAATATCCTGTTGCGGTCATAGATTTTAAGGGTAATGTAAGAGAGTCCGTCCGGAGAGCTTTGAAACTTCTCGACTGGAAGTGTTCTCCAAACGAATCTGTTCTTATCAAACCCAACATGATCAACTCAAAAACATCTGAAGAAGGCGTAACAACCGATCCCCAAATTGTTTCGGCTTTGGTAGAGATTACAAAAGATTTTGGGTGTAAGGTTTATGTTGGCGACTCTCCAGGAAACGCCCACCCTGGCAAGGCTCGCGAGGTATTCTCGCTCACTGGAATGCTTAAGGCTATTGAGGAGAGCTGTGCCGAGTTTTTGGAATTTGAGAGCGAACCACCAAAGGTAGTTCAGACAGAGGGTGTAATTATAAAATCCATTGGTCTTGCCCGATGTATATTCCAACACCGGATAATAAACGTACCAAAACTCAAAACTCACATGCAAACTTTAATGACCGGGGCTATCAAAAACCTTGTATTTGGTTGCATCCCCGGTTCTGGTAAGAGCATTCTCCATCGAGTGGGCATCACCCCAAAAAAGATGGCAAAAGCCATGGTTGATGTCTACTCAATTATACGCCCGTTTGTCTCCCTCAACGTAATGGACGCCATTGTGTGCATGGAGGGCAACGGTCCTACTGGTGGAAACCCCTTGAGGGTGAATAAAATCCTAGTGAGCAAGGACGCCTTAGCACTGGACATGGTCTCTTTCAAGATGGCTGGGATTGACCCCCTTAAAATCCCCTATGTGCGCGAGGCCTCCCTGAGGGGGCTCGGACCAAGATCTTTTGACGAAATCCATTTGCTGGGCGATCCTTTAGAAGAGGTCAAATTTGAACTACCATCCACTTTTCTGTCCAGAGTTTCCTCTCTTGCAGGCTACTTCACCCCACTTGTTACCGCCTCTCCCCACATTATCTCTGAAAGATGTACTGCATGTGGAAACTGTTCCTCGGCATGTCCCGCAGGTGCTATAAAACTAGACGAGATAGCCCAAATTGACAGGTTGAAATGTATAAGATGCTTCGTGTGCCATGAAGTCTGCGAATTTGATGCAGTCAGTGTGAAAAAAGGATACTACGAAATTATCGACAAATGGATTTTCTAAGTCCACTCCCTCTCATGGATATCTGAGGTCCTCAAATCCTAGATTAGATACCTCCCAAAGGTCTTCTCTAAGTTTATGGGCAGAGGATTTCCTTTTGATTCGATCTTCTGTTTGGCTGGCGGGCTTTCGGAATAGAACTTATTCAACCCAGTTATGCGTTCTTGGTAAGTCTCTTTAGTGTTGTCCTCGAGGATTATCCCAAGTGGTATTTTGTCTCCATATTCGAGCGATATGATCTCTCTCATTTTTTGAGCGAGGTCCCCTTTTTTATTGACTAGGGGATCCCATTCCTTCAAGTATAGGGTATTATTGGAGACCCACTCAGGGGTCTTCACATTGTTCCATGTGGGGCATGGTTGGATAACCTCAATAACCCCTGCGCCCTTATGATTCAGTCCTGTCTTCAGTAAGGACTTTAGGTGCTCAACATTGTACGCATACCCCCTTGCAAGGAATGTGTAGCCCGCCATCATGCCGAGTAGGATAGGGTTGACAGGATCTGTGATGTTGGGGGAGGCAAGGCTTTTCGTCTTTAAACCTTTACCCAGGGTTGGGGATGCTTGTCCCTTCGTGAGTCCGTAGACCCCATTATTATGTATAACGACTAAAACATCTATGTTTCTCCTACCTAGTGCTATGAAGTGACCCATCCCTATCCCGAGGAGGTCGCCGTCTCCCCCATGGACTATCAATTTTAGCTCTGGATTTGCTATCTTTATGCCGCTCGCAAAGGGTATTGCCCTTCCATGTAGGGTGTGAACCCCATTCGCCCTAACAAAGTGCGCTATCTTCCCGCTGCAACCTATGCCTGAGACTATTACAAAATTCCTTCTATCGAGGTCCAATTCTGAGAGTGCAAGTTTCAATGCAGAGAGTATGCCAAAATTTCCACATCCCGGGCACCAATCAGGCCATACTTCAGAGCTCCATTCAGACGCCACATCACTCCCCTCCCGTCAAGACTATGCGTCTCTCCCCCTCTATTATTTGCCTGTATGCACTGATGACCTCGTCCTCCGAGACGGATCTTCCATTGTACTTTAAAACTCTATAATCTACCTCTTTCATACAATAACATGATATCAGCCGAGCAAGCTGCCCCATGTAATTTGCCTCAATTGACACGACTCTTTGAGCTTTGGCAATAAATTTGCATACATATTCTGCTGGGAAGGGTTCCATCAACCTCACCTGAAGCAAGGCAACATTCCTTCCAAGAGTATTGAGCGCCGACAAAGCGTCCAAAGCAGCTCCCTTTGTGGTCCCCCATGTCAAGATCAGGTCTTCATACACATCAGAACCATAAAACTTCGCCTTATCCTCATCTGGAACCTCTTTGAGTATCCTTTCCCTCTTCTCCATCCTCTTTCTGTACATCTCCTCCCTAACAAATGGGTCTTCACTTATATTCCCGCGCTCATTGTGTTCGTCTCCTGTGTACCACTGAATTGATTTACCAAGGAACGCTCTTGGCGAGATCCCGCTCTCCGTAAACTTGAATCTCTTGTATTCCTCCATATCCTCAACAATGACCCCTCTCTCAATCGCAAAGTCAAGAGGGGGTACTGGGAGCGCTGTTACGGAGTTGGCAAGACCCTTATCGAGGAGGTGAATTACTGGCACTTGAAAGATCTCGGCATAATTGAAACATTTTATGGCGTCCTCCATTGCTTCTTGATGATCTCCAGACGCGATAACAATCCTTGAAAATTCTCCGTGACCCGCAAATATAGAGAATAGTAAGTCTGACTGACTGTGTCTCGTTGGGAGACCTGTCGATGGTCCACCCCTCTGGTAACATGTTACCACCACAGGGACTTCATTAATCCCTGCCCATCCAAACCCTTCGACCATTAACGAAAAACCAGGTCCGCTTGTTGATGTTGCACTCCTGACTCCGGTCAAAGCTCCACCAATTGCCATTCCTACCGCTGATATCTCGTCCTCTGTCTGGACAATTATGGGTGCCCCAATTACCCTCCCTTCATCGTCAAATATCCTAGCGATCTCCTCTATCGCCAACGACTCATCTACTGCTGGGGTTATGGGATAGTATGTCTGAAACCTTAGTCCACCGATTATCTTACCTATCGCTACCGCTTCAGCCCCTGCAAGTAACAGTCTCCTTCCTCTCTTAACTCCCGCCTCAAGTAACTGTTTCAGTCTAGATAGGTTTATATATCCTTTTAAATTATTTAGTTTATAGGGAGCGTTGATGTCGGAGGAGTTGATAACGCCAAAGGAGGCATGTAAAATGTTAGGTGTATCAGCATCAACACTGAGGAGGTGGGCTTATCAGGGGGTGATACGCTACGTCAAGCTACCCTCTGGCAAGCTTAGGTACTACAAGAGCGATATAGAGAAGATATTAAGGAGAAAGACATGACATTGGAAAGTCTCGAAAGAATTAGAACATACTCAGTGTTAATTAATGATAGGAGGATCCCTCAACTAATATCGTGGTATGTGAAAACCTTACAAAAAGCCATTGACATAATTTGGAAGAACGTTGGGTGGAAGATCGTTCCGCCAAGAGTCGTTGAGAGCAAGAATAAGCTGTCCGTCAAGATAAGTCTGAAGCTCCATCAACCCACAATACCCAAGTCAAGCTCGTTTAAGAGAAGTTTAAGGAACGAGCTAATGAAGGATAACCCCTATGCATCTCATTGGGTTGATGCAGTCATTAGAACTGCCTACTCAATAATGGAGGGCTGGAGGAAGAGGTACTTAAGGGGCAAGGCTAGGAGGGTCAAACCGAGGGTTACTAGAGGGTTTGCTAGGTGTAAAATTACGTTGATGAAGGTCGATTACGAAAAGAAAACTATTAGAATTACGCTGAAGCCCTACGAGTACATTGAGGTAAGCTATGCGGATGCATGGTTCTTTGAGCGAGTTAATGGATGGAGAATTGGGGAAGTTATATTGAAGGACAATAGAGTGCTGATACCGTTTAAGAAGGTTGAGGCTGTAGAGATAAATGACATTATGGTCTGGGACTGTAACGAGCTTGAGCTAACAGGCTTCTCACCAAAGGTAGGTTTCATTCATGTTGATTTGAGACCATTAATAACTACAAGAATAATCTGTCAAGGAAGGAGGAGCAAAGCTCAAGAAATAGCTTCTAAGAAGCTGAGGATAGGTAGGAAGCTACTTGAGAAGTATTCAGGTAAGGAGAGAAACAAGTGCAGTGATGTTGAGAGGAAGATAGCCGTTCAGATCGTTAGGGCGTTTCCAAGTGCCATGCATGTATTCGAGAGGTTGAACAAGGAGGACATGATCAGTAAGGGAAGGAATGGGAGCAAATGGCTTAGGAAGAGAATCGCCAGAATTAGTTGGATGAACATCATTAGAGAGGTTAAGCGAAGGGCTATAGTTAAGGAGGTAAATCCAAAGGATACATCCAAAACCTGCTCCCGATGCGGGTGCAAGGTTAAAGACCCGAGGGGGCAAATATTCAAGTGCCCGAGATGCAAGCTCGTAATTGATAGACAGAAGAATGCATCCGTGAACATATACCTCAAGAAGATGGGCTTTCCCCATTGCTGTAAATGGTGGGATGAAGTGGTTAAACCACTAATCCACCATGAGCTATGGGTAGGGGTTGCCCTGATGGGGACTAAGCCGATGATATGGTCTCCGATGAAAGGAGATCTGATGGCTGTGAAGCCCAAGGCTTACATAGGCCTATCAAAGCCTATGTAAGTTGAACCCCGCCCCCTTGTGGCCTCCAATTATAATGTTAAAGTCCATTCAGTCACCCGCCAGTATGTACTCGTGGGCATCATCG
>JACIVQ010000007.1 GCA_014361445.1 Methanosuratincolales archaeon
AGTTCTAGCTTCTGAGATGGCATAAGGCGGAGTTTAAAAGGGTAATAGACAAACAACTAATGAACACTCCAAAGCAAGAATCTCCCGACCTTAGTCGTGGATAGAGCTAAATCGATATTAAAATTATAAGTGGTGAAAAGAATAGATGCAAGTCTAAGGGCAGCTCATCCAATAATGGAAATGGCGGGCTATCTAACCAAGGTGGTAATTTTATTAGCAACCTTTTGAATTGATCAGATTGGTGCGACAGGTAGGGTCGGAGGGCTCGGCCTCCTCTCCTCTACAAACGGTCGTAATGGTAGGACCAGTAACCTTTGGGGGCGGTGGTTCCACCCTCAGGGCTTAGGGGCGTCGACGTAGAAGTCTCGCCCCGCGGGGGCGTTGGCGCGGCAAGGGTCCGCCCGGAGGGGCGGGCTCCCCGCATGCTGGGCGAACCGGGTTAGGCCCGGAAGGGAGCGGCCCTAAGTCCAGACACCGCCGTTCGCGGGATAACGGGATGGATGTCGACCACCCGAAAGTTCTGAGGGAATGGGCCATCCACCCCAAGGGGGCTGTCGCACCACTTAAGCAAAAGCGAACCGCTGAACTAAAATATATGCCGTTGCTTATTCCTTCTGTTGGAGCCGGGATACCCTAGCCTGGTAGGGGGCTGGCTTGCTAAGCCCGTGTCCAGCAATGGACTCGGGGGTTCAAATCCCCCTCCCGGCGCCATGCACTCCTTGGAGTTTATGATAAGAATTCGTCTTCCGGAATATGGAAATACTCCCCATTTTGCTCTATGAGGGCTCACTTATACTCTACTAGAAAAGTTAACAAAATCAATCTCTGTGGCGTCCCTATCGTCAAGCTTCCAGATTTTTCTTCCCCTTTTGGCTTAATCCAATTCAATACCAGACATTTTTGTTGGAGGCATTGGCACATGCTACGGTTTTCAAGGGCAAGCTTGAGGGCTTTATGCCCCAGAACTTTGTTCATCTTGGGAAAAATGTTCCCCATCCCCATACCCTTCGTTGGGGCATACATTACTTTTAATTAAGCGTAGTACCTTTTCATGGTCCCGAAGATCTAATTTGATCTACAGGAAAAAGTTAAGCATTTCAACATCCATCTTTCTTACTCATAATTGGTGCAGATTTTCTGGTGAGAGTTTGATAGCAACAATTGCCATTGCAAGTATGAGGCTCGATATCGAAAGAGAGGGCGGTCGTAATGAACGCTAGGGCAGCTTCGTTACCACCTATTTTTCTGATATTTTTGATAGTTTGCTTTGTTGGTATCAATGCTGCTACTAATGCTACTACTATAGTATTTAGCCTCAGCCCAGATAATGTGTGCTGCGAGGTCTGGGGAGGTTTTAACGGTGATGCCGCAGGAAGGTCCTACTATGACCTTCTAAATGAAAAGTTCGTGATGTGGATAAACGATACTTCAGGCTCATGGGGACTATCCAAGCTCTCCCGCGGCCTTATGCCTCACTACTGGGGGTTGCGGCATGGTCTGTTGGATAACGAATTTGAGATTAAGAGAGGGCTGCCCACTCAAGACTTGATTCTGGAGATTGACCTAAAGCTTGTAGGTTACCAAAATTACACCACTAGCAATTCCAGTTCAAATGTTGCAATCGTATTTTTCTTTGAAAGTTTAAATCCGGAAGTTAATTATCAAGTGAAGTGCTATCAAACCGAACTACAGTTCTTCAGCTACTACGGTGATAAGGTCCAAAAGAATCAAGTGTGGTTCTTTGAGTGGAGGAACGACTCAGTAGCGCAGTTCAAGCTTGAGGACAATCTCCAGCCTGGCGTTTATAGACACTATTCCTTAAAGTTAAACAAATACATCTACCAGATGATGGAGCACTACAATTTGGAGCATGTGAAACTGAGGCATATTGAGATCTTTACTGAAGCCTACAAGGGTTACTGTGAATTCGAGGTCTATAGCGCAAAGATCTATACTGAAGAAAGTTTAGATTTTCTGAATCTAATGCCACTGTTAATAATGATCGCGATCATACTTTTGCTATGTTTGCTTATATTTTTGATAATTTATCGCAAGAAGAAAAAGAACAACTAAGGATGAGTTCGCTTTGTGTAGGAGATTATCTGCTTCACTATTATGTGGAGCTGTTGATTATTATATGCCGAACCGGTACCAATTATTGATTTTGAGAACGATATCTATAAAAAGCCGCAAATGCGGCATTTTCAGTGATTGGGGCTGTAGGCTAGCTTGGTCTAGACTGCCAGGCTTGGGCCCTGGTGACCCCGGTTCAAATCCGGGCAGCCCCACTTTGCGAATTAAAATATAAATAGAAAATTTACAAAATTTTTGTATTTTAAAAAATTAATTTTAAAGCGAAATAGTTTTAAGTTTTGATATTCGTCCTTCTCTATCTTTTCCTAGCTTATCCAAGATCCTCTTTACTTCAGGTAAGAAGCTGAGCTTGCTGGACGCGTCCATGTAGAACTGAGCAGATTTTTCTTCTAGATTGATTGCTTTGTTTAAGCAGTCCCTGAGATTGTTTGATACCTGAAGATCGACGACATACTTGTCAGAGTCGAAGCCCGTGATCGTCTCTAGGATCATCTCTGCAACGTTCATCCTCCTAGTCCTCTCTATGAGTTGTTGATTCTTCTTTGATGCATCCATAAAAGAAGAGAGGAGGTTCTTTAGCTCGCCTTGGGCGTTTTCTGAGACTTTTTTGTAGAAATTTATAGAATCAGACTCAAGTTCGAAGGCAAATTTCAGGATCGCGCCGAAAGTCCCAAGCTCCACTCTAGAACCACCTTGTAATGACGACTTTCTTCTGGGTGAAGAACTCTATGCAGTCCATGCCCTGTGCATGCAGGTCACCAAAGAACGAGTCCTTCCATCCTGAGAACGGGAAGAACGCTACTGGAGCAGCGATTCCAAGGTTAATACCGATATTTCCGGCCTCAACTCTGTAGGTGAACTCTCTAGCCCACTTCCCGTTTTTAGTAAATATCGAGGATGCGTTGCCGTAAGGTAGCTTATTAATAAGCTCAATTGCCTCGTCTAGTGAGTTTGCCCTCATTATTCCCATTACTGGACCGAAGATCTCCTCCTTAGCAATTGTCATATCAGGTGTGACTTCATCAAAAATCGTTGGTCCAATAAAGTACCCGTTTGGATACTTCAGAACCTTGATGTTCCTGCCATCGAGTAATAACTTTGCGCCCTCTTCGACGCCCTTATTAATGTAGTATAGAACTTTTTCGTATTGCTCTTTGAATGACAATGGACCCATTTGGACGCCTTCATCGAGCCCGTATCCGACTTTTATCTTAGACGCGGCTTCTACTAATGCCTTCTTCAGCGGCTCGTAGATCTCCCCTACCGCAACAAATATCGATCCCGCGAGGCACCTCTGACCAGTGCAACCACAGGCAGATGTTATCAAAGCGGGAATTGTTCCTTTTAAGTCTGCGTCGGGCATTATGACGAGGTAATTCTTTGCCCCTCCTTGGCACTGGGCTCTTTTTCCTGTCTCTGCAGCCTTCTTGTAAACATGAAGCGCCACAGGTGTTGATCCAACAAATGAGACGGCCTTGACGTCTCTGTTCTCTAATAAGGCATTTGAGACGTCCCTACTACCATTGACGAGGTTTACTACGCCAGGCGGAAAACCTACTTCATCGATTAACTCCATTATCCTTTTCATGGTTAGAGGGACTTGGCTTGAGGGCTTGACCACTACAGTGTTTCCACAGGCCACGGCGTAAGGCAGGAACCATAAGGGAACCATTGCCGGAAAGTTATAAGGTGCGAGAATGCAACATACCCCAAGCGGTTGCCTTATACAAATCTCATCTATCCCCGGTGCCACATCCTCAGAGTTATAGCCCATCATTAGTGAAGGTATACCAGCCGCAACCTCCACATTTTCTATTGCGCGCCTTACTTC
This sequence comes from Methanosuratincolales archaeon, assembly GCA_014361445.1. GTDB lineage: Archaea > Thermoproteota > Methanomethylicia > Methanomethylicales > Methanomethylicaceae > WYZ-LMO10. The sequence continues at coordinate 3,926 of JACIVQ010000007.1, forward strand.
TCCTCTTGCCTCATCAAGGACTTTTCCATGCTCTTTCACAACAATCTCGGAGATCTCCTCAAAATGGGCTTCAAGTAAGTTCCTCAACTCAAAAAGATATCTAGCCCTTGTTAATGGAGGTGTAGATCTCCATTCCCAAAATGCCTCCTTGGCAGCCTTCACCGCCTCATCTACATCCTCTTTTGTAGAAAGTGGCACCTTGGCAAGAACTTCTAATGTTGCTGGATTCACCACGTCGAGTGTTTTGGTGCCCCTTGACTCGACCCACTCGCCGTTAATATAGTTCTTTAGTACCTCTACCATTTCAACCACCAAATTTATCGATTGTGAGCCTCGGTAACTTTTCTTTTTGAATGGGTTTTAGTATTTAAAGTTTTGTCACAATATATATACATTATAATGACAAAACCACTTAATAATTTTTGATAAACGAATGAGGCAAAAAATTAAGAAGCTTTGAATAAAATATCTTATGGAGGCCCGGGTTTGAAAGTAAAAAAATCTGGCCGAGAGCTAGCCATATTGCTTGAAGAGGACGAGGAAGTAATATCTTCATTGGTAAAGGCATGTTCGTCTGAAGGGATCACCAGTGGAACCATCCTATCTTGTGTGGGTGCTCTAAAACGCTCCCGACTTATTCTCCGGAAGGGTTTGGAAAAAACGATAACCCAACATTTAGAAGTAGTTGGGAATGGGAATATCTCCCAGCACAATGGCAAACCTTTTGTGCACCTTCATTTGGCAGCAGGTAGTGAGACTGGCAGTTGGGTCGGGCATTTAATTGAAGGGGTTGTTGATGTCTTCTGCGAGGTGATAATTATGGAGAATGATATTTCCATGGTTCGAGAGTACGATGAGATATTATTGGAGAGGGGCGTTACTGTCCCGTATAAACTTAAATTTGGGTGAGAAAAATTGAGCGTCCTTTCAGATGGAGACATAATAGACTACGTAGAAAAAGGGCTGCTCAAGATTGAGCCTTTTGCTTTGGATTCTATTTCTCCCTCTGGCTACGACCTAAGGTCTGCAATTTCAGTGGATATCAAACCAAAATCTGCAATCTTGATCCATACTGTAGAGACTGTTGAATTATCCCCTTACATATGCGGGCAGATATTCATCAGATCCTCATTTGCGAGGGAGGGTGTTTTTGGGAGCTTTGCATTTGTCGATCCCGGGTTTAAGGGACAATTGACGCTTTCCATCTCTAACTTTGGGGATGGAACTATCAGGATAAATGCAGGCGAGAAAGTGGCGCAGATAGTTTTCATGAGACTTATCAACCCCTCTGTTCGCCCTTATGAGGGCAAATACCAAAACAGCAGTGGTGTGGTCAAAAGTAGGAGAAGTTTTTAATCAAATATATAAAAATTAAAATAGTTCCTTGAGTGAAAAGTGATATAAGTGATAGAGAAAGGGATGTTGCTGATTGAGTTCTGAGAGCAGATATGATTCAATAAAGTTACAGATAAGATCTGTAGAGTTCTTGAGACTTGCCAAGGAGGTATACAGTTATCAAGAACTCATGAAGCTTACTGGAATACCAATAACTGTTTTGAATAGGTATGTTAAGGGGCACATTCTTCCCAGCCCCGAGAGGGCGGCATCCATTTTATCAAAGCTAGAGAAGGGTTATGATGTGACCCGACACATTAAAGAGAAGCTTGGCTTTGACAAGGGAGGGTTTCTGGATAATACAAAGATAGTAGGAGACACATTATTACTCAGGTTTATAGCAAATCATGTAGTGCAGATGCTCGCAGGAAGAAGGGTTAGCAAAGTCCTTACAGTGGCAGTGGACGGGATCCCATTGGCGGTCCACATAGCCGACGCCTTTGGTGTGCCATTCATGTATGCTAAGAAAGACAAGGAGATCGGGGTCACGAGTTTCATCGAGGAAACCTATACAGTCTCGAGGGCAGGTATACAAGTGTCCCTATATTTGCCCAAGGGCAGTATAGAGAAAAGAGACAGTATATTGATTACTGACGACGTTGTGAGATCGGGTGAGCAACTAAAGGCGCTCGTGAATATGGTCAAAAAAAGTGGTGCCGAAATCGCTGGGATATTCGTGCTGATTGCCGTAGGTGAGAGGTGGAAGAAAGAAGTGGACGAGTCTTCTGAATATGCGATTCACTCTCTAGTTACGTTGCCTGAGCAGGAGTGAAAGGTCGTAGGGCGGATACGCCACTCCTTTATCGGTGATAATCGCACTTACTAGTTCTCCTGGCGTCATGTCGAATGCGGGGTTTAGGGCTTTTGTACCTTCAGGGGCTATTCGAACGTTATTGATGTATAAGACTTCATTTGGATCCCTTTCCTCGATTATAACACGGTCAGGAGTTATGTCGAGATCGATTGTTGAAACGGGAGCAGCCACATAAAATGGCAGCCCATGCGCCTTCGCCAAGAGGGCAAGTCCATAGGTGCCAATTTTATTAAAGACGTACCCATCCCTAGTGATCCTATCCGCCCCAACTAGCACTTTGTCTATTAGGCGTCTTTGCATCAAGTGTGCCGCCATATTATCTGTTATCAACTTAAACGGGATCCCTTCCGTCTTGAGCTCAAAAGCCGTCAGCCTGGCACCTTGGAGTAAAGGCCTAGTCTCTGATGCGTATACGAAAATTTTCTTCCCTGATTCGTGTGCAGCCCTTATAACGCCAAGCGCGGTCCCATACTCAACACACGCTAGACCTCCAGCATTGCAATGTGTTAGGATCCTATCACCGTCCGAGATCAATTCTGCCCCAAATTTACCTATGGCTCTGCATGCCGCCACGTCCTCCTCTGATATTTTAATAGCTTCGTCAACAACCTTCTTGACAATTTGCGAAGGAGAATCGGCACTGCTCCAAGCCGATTTCATGCGCTCCAATGCCCAAAACAAGTTTCTAGCAGTAGGCCTTGTTCTCTGTAGGCGCCGCCATGCTTTATCGAGTTCCTTTTTTATCTCTTCGAGAGACCCACAATTGGCTACCTTCTTTGCTGCCAGGGCAATCCCCATCGCTGCTGCAACACCTATTGCAGGGGCCCCTCTAATTTCCATCCTTTCTATTGCGATTGCGATCCTTTCATAGTCCTCGCATTTTATTAGGACCAATTGGTGAGGTAGTTTGGTCTGATCAATTATGTATACACCATCCTCTCTCCACTCAATAGTTTTCATAATTCGTACCCCAACACCTTTGCAATAGCATCCACCAGTGAATTCACACCTCTATCCACGGGGCGGGACAATTTTTTCCCAAACTCAAGAGATTTGGGCTGAATTCCTATAAGCATAATCTTAACATTAGGGATTCCTTCCCTCAGGATGCGGAAGAGAATTCGTAAGGATTGTCGGTGGGTAGAGATCGACCCTGCACACATCTCGTCTTCATTTATTGTGGCGTATGTGCCAGGATCTTTACCCATTTCCACAGCGTCGAAGAAGATAATATGTGTTGGTTTTAATTTCTTAATTTCGCCCGTGAAGTTCTCAGGAACTGTCCCGCAGTCCATAAGGATTGCATTTTTCACTTTTTTACTTTTTAGTCTTGATATAACCGCTACTCCCGCAGCGTCATCACCTCTCAGCCTGTTGCCGATTCCCACTAGCAAGAGCTTCTCTGCACCATTCAGAAATGCTAATAAGAGGTTTTCAAATGTCATATAGTTAACACATTTTTTTAATATGATTTAAAGGTGTTCATATTGTCAACCCTTCCAAAATTGACGCTAGTTCAGGACAAAGCCATAATATCAGGATCAGAAGCGGAATCTATTCATCAACAAGGTTTTTTTGGCGAACTAGAAGGAGGGCGTTTGACTTTATTGGATGTGGAGGCGTTGTTTCTTGTTGAGAGGGAGAAGGTCGTGGTATCGGATTCGACTGGAAAGGTTATGACTTTTCCTGAGCTAGTTGAGTATTTCTCCAAGAAGGATCCCGATTTTTGGCTACGTTACCTGCTTTACTCTGATTTACGTCGCAGAGGGTATATAGTTAAGCCGGGTTATGGACCTAAGTTAGAGTTTAGAGTTTATAGGCGTGGAGCCGTTGTTGGAAAAGAGCCAGCCAAATATTTGGTGTATGGCTTAGTTGAAGGTAAAACAATCAGTTTAACAGAGTTGAAAGCGATTTCCAATACCGCAAAGCTGTCTAAGAAGGATTTAGTGTTAGCCGTAATAGATCGGCAGGGAGAGATAACATACTATGATGCCGCAGAGATTACTTTCTGATGTAATTGGAAGTAGCCATAACTCAGGTGTTTGTGTAGGCGTAGGCACAGTTAACGGTAGAGAGGCGGATATAGCAAATACAATCAATGCAAGGAAGATCAAAAATGGTAAAATTAAATCGTATTTTAAGCTGATTAGACCAGTAAATGCTTTGATGATGGGGCTTGCAGTGGTTGTGGGCGAGGTTGCAATTTTAGGGGGCGTTCCAGATGCGATTAAGATCCTTTCTGGATTTTTGGTCTCCTTCTTTTTGACTTCGGCTGCGATGGTAATAAATGACATAGTAGATATAGATATAGACCGAATAAATACACCAGATCGCCCAATACCCTCAGGCAGCGTGTCTATAAAATCTGCTAAATTATACGCTGCGATATTAGCGATTGCAGGCATAATGTCCGCGTTCCCTCTCTCAGCATATGGTGTCCCTTTGGCGGTCATAACTTTCTTGATATCTTTGGCGTATAACCTGAGGGGCAAGAAAGCAGGTTTCGTGGGGAATATGATGGTAGCTTATTGTGTTGCGGTCCCATTTCTCTTTGGCGGATTAGCTGTTGCAGAGACTATAGACATCAAAATCTCAGTCTTCTTCCTACTGGCATTCCTTGCTACGACAGGAAGAGAGGTTGTCAAAGGGATAGCAGACATGGAGGGAGATCAAATAAAGGGCATCGCCACTTTGGCATTATCTAGCGGACCAAAGAAGGCAGCCCTTGTTGCAGCTGCACTTTATCTTAGCGCGGTGGCTTTGACGCCTATACCTGCGATGTTTGGAATATTGGGAGTCTGGTACTCCATAATAGTGGCAGTTGTCGATATCGGTTTTCTCTATTCATCAATAACCATTCTGAGAAGGCAAGACAAGAAAACTGCTCTTAGAGTTAAGAAGGAGACAATGATTTGGATGCTTCTTGCGCTGTTAGCCTTCTTATTTGGTGGGCTATTTTCCTAGAATTTTTGTTACTTCTTCAAGGGTCACCGAGAATTCCTTCTTGTTAGTCATATCTCTGAGTTTGAATATGCCTGTCCTCAGCTCCTCAGGTCCAACTATCAGGACGTAAGGGATCTTTTTCACATCAGCATATTCCAATTGTCGTCCAAGCTTTCGCCCCATCAGGTCGGTCTCTGCAACTATCCCAAGTTTAAGGAGGCGTTCACGTAGCCTTATAGCCTCTGGCAAAACCTCAGCACTAGTGTTAGCTATGAATACAGTTGTTTTTGATGGACTAATGACACTTCTGATGCGCTCGTTTAGAACCTCATATAGCCGCTCAATGCCAAGCGAGATACCTGTTGCGGGAGTTGGACCTCCACCAAACTTCTCTATGAGAGAGTCATAGCGACCTCCACCTGCAACGCTTCCAATTTGTGCTTCTTTCACTTTAATCTCAAATACTGGACCTGTGTAGTAATCGAGTCCCCTGACTAGGCTGAAATCCACCATTAACAAGTTTTCTAGTCCATAAGGCCCAGAGAGCTCAATCATGCGCCGGAGTTCTTCTATTCCTTCCTTTATCGATTTGGATGATCCAAATCTCCGTTCTGCATATTCTAATGCTTCTGACCCTTGATAGTGAGTAAATTCTAAGATTTTTCCTATCAATTCAGTCTTTAGACCGATCTTTTCGAGCTCCTTCGAAACATTTTCCTCGCCTATCTTCTCTATTTTATCGAGGGCGCGGAAGACACAAATTGAGACTTCGGGGGAGATGGATAAAGAGTCCATCATGCCTTCAAGGATCTTTCGGTTGTTAATCCTGACTTCAAATTCTTCAAGTCCAAGAGATTTTAGGGCGTCTACTGCTGTAGAGATACACTCCATGTCTGCCTCCATCCTAGCAGAGCCCACTATATCTATGTCAGCTTGAAGAAATTCCCTTAACCTGCCGCTTTGGGGCTCTTCATAACGCCAAACCTTGGATATGCAGTATCTCTTGAAAGGTTTAACTAAGTTTGGATTGCTGGCCACGACCCTAGCCAAAGGCACAGTGAGGTCAAAACGCAGACCTATCCACCTTCCGCCCTTGTCCTGGAATTTGTATATCTGGCGCTCAACCTCCTCGCCTCCCTTAGCTGAGAGTACCTCCCATAGCTCAATTGCAGGCGTGTCCATTTCCTCAAAACCATGTAACTCAAAAGCTTCCCTGATCTTTCTTAGTATGTGCTGTCTTACTCGCATCTCATCAGGGAGAAAGTCCTTTGTGCCACGAGGCCTGCCAAACTTCATCTTAAAGTACCTCAAGCCAATTTTTAACTAATCTATTAATATGGTTTTGGAAAGTTTTGTATGTTTAATACCCCTTTTATAAAAAACTTCTGCCGATAGTGTTAAAAGGCAGTCCCTAATCCCCTTTAATGGGGCCCGTAGCTCAGTACGGTAGAGCAGCGGGCTTTTAAATAAAAATGAAGAGACCCGTTGGTCTCGGGTTCAAATCCCGACGGGCCCGCCATTAATTTCGTAAAAGTATTGTTCGAGTAAACTGCATAGTTTGACGTGATACATGGCTTATGGTGCTTTCAATTGAAATCATTTAGATTTAGTTATGGCAATAGAAGAGTTCGAAAACTACTGGCGGCGGATGACTTTTTCCTTCCCATTGAGGTTTATTAAGAGGCCTACATCACCTTCTCTGAGATCGCTTGAAATTTTTTCAGAGGGTAACTCTAAGAACCTCTTTTCTTCCAAGTCAAGAATTGTAACCGTGCCTCCACTTCTGATGCCAATGCCCACCCTTTTAATGTCAGCCTTGTCTATTTTTGTAACATCAGTCATAGCCTTTTGCGAAAGGGATCTTCTTTTGTGATCTTCCACATCTTCAAGAATCAATTTGCCACGGTGGTGGCCTAATACCTTGAATATTCTTTCTTTAAAAGAGACGAGATCGCCAGGTTCTAGTGCTGGTAATTTAACGGATATTGTTGTTCGGTAATGTTTTTTCCCTGTCATTCTATCTGTGCCCATCATCTTTGCGCTCTCTTTTAGATCAGCGCCCGTGATTTCTGATAGTTTTTTTGCGAATAGTCGGGCCTTACTGCTTGTGAGAAATTTTATGTCTATGCCTCCATCTTTTTCTTTAATTTCTGTTATATCGGATCTGTCTTTGAGAACATTTCTGTAAAATCTATCGATACTTGATTCGATGGTTTTTCTGCTCTCCTCACTGAGTTGCCCACCTTCTCCCCTGATCTGTACTAGAGCCTCATACTTCCCGCTTGCAACACTCTGGCAAAAATCACAGGTAAGGTATTCCACTGTTGCATCTCTTTTCAGAGAACTCGAGGCTCCTTCGGAAGCCAAGGTTACGTCCAAAACAACTTTTTTCGGTAATCCACTTTTGTTCCATTCTGTTACGCTGCCTTCTATATTCAAGATCTTTGTATCTTTGGGAATCTTTATGTTCCGTTGCAATTCTATTATGGTCCCTTCAAGTGCAACCGAATTAGGATCTTTTTTCCTTATCCTAATCCACTTTTTCCCCTGTAAATAGGATAAGCAGGATCTGCAAAGTTTGACAATTAAATTGTTCGGGATATGCCTAATCCTTTCGTCCCAAAAACATGTCTCGCAGAGATTTTTAATTAAGGTCTTTCCCTTTGAGCCACATTTCGGACAGAACCTGTCCATGTTCGCCCCTCATAGCATCATTACGAATTGCGCGTGTGGGATTCCTCCTATGGTGATAATCGCATCTTTGTGAACTAACCCAGCCTCAATCCCACATTTTACAGCAACCTCTCCCACAAAATTGGCTATGGTTGCTGACTTGATCAGGTCGATGGCAGCTTCCTTGGACATCTTCTCTCCACCGAAAAATTCCCTAGAGACATCCAATATGAGGCTCCCATCTTGTATCCTTTTACCTAATATCTCGCAGTCGCATATCGCCATTATTACCTCGCCGTCTTTTGCCTTCCAAACCTTTACAAAAACATTTTCCTTGTCCATGGTAACCATCTCACACAAGCGTCTTTGCCGGGTTTTTGGCACCACACACCTCACAAAGTATAAATGTTAAGCGATCTTCTTTAACGAGTTTTGTATCTGGCTTGTTGCAGGAAGCACATAAAACGTAAGATTTGACGTATCTTTGGATGAGTTCATCTAATTGCGGCTTAGCGAATTTGCCGTGCAGGGTTGCTCTCGTCTCTTCTATTGTTCCTGAAGTGGCAAGCTCCCTCACTATGAATTTCAGCAAATGATTCGGATCTCTATTAAGCTTCTCAGCGACCTCTTTGAAGTTGTATATTATGGTCTTAGATCCAATTATATTGCTGTCTGCTTGTGGCAATTCGTACTTTGAAGACTTTATCGCCTTCTCAGGGATCTTTGAAAATCCTCTCTCTAACAATGTCTCGTAGTCCAATTTGATCCCACAATATGAGAAAATGGAAACACCTTAATAAAGCTTGAAGAAAAAAATTAAGCCACCGAGTCATTTAATTATACCAATTTCGGGGTAATCAATATGGCTCCGATTGTAGTCACCTCTGCCTTACCTTATAGCAATGACAGGCTTCATTTAGGTCACCTCAGGTCAACCTACCTCCCGGCAGACATCTATGCGAGATTCCTCAGAAGGGTCGGCGAGGATGTGATATATGTTTGCGCTACAGATGAGCATGGTACTCCTATTGCGCTGAGGGCTGAGAAGGAAAGGGTTAAGCCAAAAGACATTGCCGACCGATATCACCCACTCATAAAAGATGACTTGACTAGGATGGGCTGTAGCTTTGATGTTTTCTCAAGAACGACCGAAGGCATACATTATGAGACAACTAAGCAGTTTTTCCTAGAATTGTTTAAAAAAGGTTACATTTATGAACAAGAGATCGAACAGCTAAGGTGTCCTAAGTGCAGTAAATTTTTGCCGGACAGATATGTGGAGGGGACATGCCCATTTTGTGGGTTTGAGGGAGCAAGAGGGGACTCGTGCGATTCTTGCGGGAGGTACCTGCGCCCGACTGATTTGAAAACTCCAAAGTGCGCGATATGTGGGGCGGTTCCAGAGATTGCAAGTACTAAACATTGGTTCTTCAAGCTCACAGCTTTTGAGGGAAAGTTGAAGGAGTGGTTGGAGAGTAATGAGAACATCCCTCAGAATGTGAGGAATTATGCACTGAATTGGGTGAAAGAGGGTTTAAAGGACTGGTGTATAACGAGGGATATGGGTTGGGGCGTGCCCGTTCCTATCGAGGGTGCAGAAGGGAAGGTTATATACGTATGGTTTGATGCCCCAATAGGTTACATATCAGCAACCCGGGATCTATTCATGAGAAAGAAAGATCCTGAAGGCTGGCGACGCTATTGGCAAGGCGAGGGGAAGATAGTCCACTTCATAGGCAAAGATATAATATATCATCATGCGATTTTTTGGCCAGCCATGCTTATGGGTGTAGATGGGTTCCATCCACCAGATTCTGTTGTAGCAGGGGAGTATTTGACATTAGAAAATAAGAAGATGTCAAAGAGCAGAGGTTGGTTTATTGGAATTGATGAGTATTTGAAGAATTTCGATCCTGATCCGATGCGGTACTATCTGACTTCTGTTGCCCCCCTAGAGAGGGATGCAGATTTTTCAACGGACGAGTTCATAAAGAAGTATAATGACGAGTTAGCAGATGTTTTAGGAAACTTCATACACAGGACCCTGACCTTCTTGGAAAGGTTTTTTGAATCTAAGGTGCCTGAGGCCAGTTTATCTGATGAAGATAAAAGCCTGATCTCCAAAATCAAGGAAACCCAAGACCGGGTCGCAAAATTGCTCAGTGAGTTCCACATGAGAGACGCCCTTATGTCTATAATGGCTTTAGCCCATGAAGGTAACAAGTACCTTAATAATTCTGCTCCATGGAACACGATAAAGACCGAGCCAAAGAGGGCTGCAGCAACGCTTTATGTTTCAGTGCAAGTCGTCAAGGCTATCGGGAGCATGCTATCCCCCTTCTTGCCATTTACAGCTGAGAAGATATGGAGTATGTTGAACCTTAGCACTTCGGTTCATATGGAAAGCTGGGACGCGGCGTCTCAGCCTTTACCAGTTGGGCATACCATCGGCAAGCCATATCCCCTATTCAAAAAGATTAAACAGGAAGACATTAAGAAAGTGAAGGAAAACCTCATACCATTCAAAGATGTTGGACCTAGAGTAAAGATAGAAGAATTTGCCAAGGTAAAGATAGCAATTGGTGAGATTTTGAGGGCGGAGCCAGTAAAAGGATCAAAGGATCTTATGTTCTTGGAAGTGGATCTGGGGGAATACGGCACGCGCCCATGCGTTGCAGGAATAGCCAAGTACTACGCACCACAGGATCTTATCAGGAAGAAGGCTGCTTTTTTAATAAATGTGGAGCCCATCACGTTGTTCGGGATAAAATCAGATGTTATGCTACTAGCTGCTGATGGAGGGGATAAAATATCAATACTTACTCCAGATAAAGTAGTCCCCCCAGGTTCCGGAGTAAGATAGGTCAAGGGATTTTAGGTGAAGCTTAAGATAGACTTTCACGTTCATACAAATGCCTCCAAAGATGGAGTCTCATCTATTCAGGAAATTGTTACTGTAGCTAAGAGAAAAGGACTAGATGGGTTCGCGATCACTGATCATGATGTCGTCCTCGGCGCGGAGAAGGCAGAAGGGATTTCTAAGGAGAGTGGAATGGTAGTTCTGCCAGGAGTGGAAATCTCTACAAAAGCAGGGCATTTGATACTAATAGATCCTGAAAAAGCTGTACCAAAAGACCTTACAATATATGAGGTCATAGATCTTGTTAAGAGCTGGAATTCGCCACTTATAATTCCTCACCCAGCTGATCCTTTCAGCCATGGTTTAGGAGAAGAAGTCGTCAGGTCCATCCGGCACTTAAATCCAGCCATAGAAGTCTTTAACGCCTCAACCCTCTTTATTTATAATAACCGAGCAAGGAGAATTGCTAAGGAATTGGGATTATATGAAGTGGGAGGGAGTGATGCCCATGTTGCCTCAGCAGTGGGTTGTGCATATACAATTGTTGACGTTGAAGATAGAACGTGTGATGACGTCATAAAGAGTCTTCGGGGCGGTAAGACGCAAGCTTTTGGCAAAAGAACGCCAATTTTCTCATTATTAGAGCTTTCGATGAGGCGGTTCCTTTAGCAATCAGGAGCAATTGTTCGCAATTGAGACATGAAGAGTATTAGGAGCAGGCTTAAGAAGGAGCAGACATTCAATTTTCTTTGAAGGCAAGATGCGAGTTTATATAAAGACCTTTGGATGCGCGTCCAACAAAGCAGAGAGCGGCTTGATCAGGAAGTTGCTCATTAAAGATGGCTTTGAGCTGGTCCCTTCAGTAGATGAGGCAGACGCCCTTGTCGTAAATACATGTACTGTGAGAAAAGAAACTGACCTCAAGGTTATGAAGTTTCTATCCAAAATTAAGGATAAAAGAGTGGTGGTTACTGGTTGCATGGCGGCAGCTCAGCCTGCTCTCATTTCAAAGCATTATCCGATGTTCTCAATAGTCGGCCCAGACTGCCCATCCATGATATCAACTGCGTTGAGAAAGGATGGCAGGTCGGTCTTTCTGGTAAAAGATAGTTTAGTGATGGGACCTGTTCCTTTTAGGCATGGAGTGAAAAGTACAGTTGTAGTTTCAAGGGGGTGCTTGGGCGAATGTTCTTATTGTATAGTGCGGGTAGCGAAAGGGAGGCTCAGAAGCATAAGCCCTGATGTGATAGAGAGAAATGTTGTTAAGGCGGTCAAATCTGGGGCGCGCGAGATTAGACTTTCTGCCCAAGATATTGGCGTATATGGTATCGATATTGGTAGTAATCTTCCCTCACTACTTTATTCTCTAGTGAGTGTTGATGGTTATTTTAAATTGAGGGTAGGGATGTTTAAGCCATCCTCAGTAATAGGATTTCTTTCGAGACTCGTAGAAGTTTACAAATCTGAAAAAATTTACAAGTTCATACATGTTCCGGTCCAGAGCGGCAGCAATACTGTTTTGGAGAGGATGAAGAGAGGGTATGATGTGAATACTTTCAAGGAGGTTATAGGAGAATTTAGAAAGTGCTTCCCGAACATTACCATATTTACAGACGTAATTGTCGGCTTTCCAAGGGAGGATGATTTTGAGTTCAATGAGACTTGTAGGCTTTTAAAAGAGATTAAGCCAGATAAGACTCATGTGGCTAGATATTCTCCTAGACCGCACACCATAGCAGCGTCTATGCCACAGGTACCAGATCCCATAAAGAAGAGAAGGAGCGAAGTTTTGCATCGTCTCGTACGCGAGATCCAGATGCAAAAAAATGAGGCATGGGTTGGAAAGACTGTCGAGGCAACTGTTGTGGATCTTTATTTAAGGGGGGGGATGATAGCTAGGACAGATGAGTATAAGACAGTCGCAATTCCAGGTGCCAACCGCTCCCTGCTTGGGCAGAGGGTTGAGTTGTTAGTGGAAGGGGCAACACCTTTTTACCTGATAGGCAGGATCAACCGCCGCTAACCGGCGGGAGTATGGAGATTTCCTTTGAATGAATCGGTTCCGTAAATTTATCTCTAGGAATCTCTTCGGCGTCTTTTAAGATCCTATAACGTTCGTTAAATTCACCGTGCTTTAAGAGATATTTTTCCAGCCCAGGAGCTTTTGAAATAAGGTCTTTGATGATCTCGTAGGGGGTGGGGGGGTGCTCAAACACCAAAGTGAGAGTAGACCTCCCGACGGCTTCTTTTAGATTTGCGAATAGTCTTACTCTGATCTCAAACATCCCAGCTTATTCCTCGTTAACCGATTTGTTTATCTCGTCTTCCATGATATGACCCTTACAGGTCACTTTGACTTTTTTTACGCCTTCAACTTTCAAAGCCGCTTTTTTAATCTCTGAGGCAAGATAAAAGGCAATGGGGCACATTGGACTCGAAGGAACAAACTCTATATTGACTTGCCCATCACTCTCTTCGACTTTGTTTATGAGTTGCATATCAACCATACTCATCCCAGTTTCTGGGTCCATAACGCCTCTTAATGCTTCCAACACTCTGCTTTCAATCTCTTTGTTCATAACTATTTCCTCGAATTTTATTTTGCAGTGGATTATAAAAACATAAGTGTTGGTAGATTTTTGAAGATCCAAGTATCTACAAAAACTTTCAAAAATTTTTTGTAAAGTGTTTGGGTTTTATTTTCCGGACGCGTGAGATTTCTTTAACATCCTATAGCTTAGGCACATGGTTTTTGGATGGTTTGCAAATACCTCATCGAGTCTACCGATAGAAGTGTTCTTTGGCGCCTCCTTGAGTTGCGATGGGTTGGAGTAGGCAATGTCAGAGATCTCTTTTAAAGCTGAAATGTAAAGGTCTATATTTTCTTTCGTCTCTGTATCAGTGAATTCAAACATTAGAGCCTCTTTGACTATTAGTGGGAAGTAAATGGTGGGAGGGTGAAGCCCCCTATCCAATAGAGCTTTTGCCACATCGAGCGCTGTGACCCCAGTTTCCTTTGCCAAGTTCTCGGCACTTATAACTACTTCGTGTTTCCGATAGACCTCTCCAAAGGGCAGGCTGAAGCCACGGATTGTTGAGACTTTTTTGGCGAAGTAGTTTGTATTTAAAACGGCAATTTTGCAAGAGAGTCTTAAGCCTTCGATTCCCATGGAAAGGAGATATGTGTAGGCTTTTACTAGTACTGGAAAGCTGCCATACCATCCCCTAACTTTGCCGATGCTTTTAGGTCTATCCCATTCCAGTTCGTAACCTTTGCCGTTAAATTTCACTAGCGGGATTGGTAGATACTCCTCGAGATGCTCTTTCACTCCAACAGGTCCGGATCCAGGTCCGCCACCACCATGGGGAGTGGAGAAGGTCTTATGTAAATTGAGATGAACTATATCAAACCCAAGATCACCGGGTCTTGCAATGCCCAATATTCCTTGAAGATTTGCACCGTCATAATACATTAAGGCTCCAGCATCATGAATGATCTCTGCGATCTCGAGTGCGTTTTTTTCAAAGATGCCCAATGTATTAGGGTTTGTCATCATCAGACCTGCAGTTCTGCTGCTCACCGCCTCTTTTAGGATCTCTAAGTCAATCAGTCCGTCTCTTCCTGTTGGGATTTCCACGACCTTGAACCCTGCCATGGCGGCGCTTGCAGGATTTGTGCCATGAGCCGAGTCAGGGACAATTATCTCATCCCTTTCCTGATTGTTATCTTTGTGGTACTTCCTCATAATGAGACACCCAGTAAACTCACCGTTAGCTCCAGCAGCCGGTTGCAATGTAAATCTCTTCATACCTGTTAATGAGGAGAGGGCGATGTCGAGCTTATACATGATCTCCAAGGCGCCCTCCATCTCTTGCAAAGGGTGTATGAGTTGGACCTCATCAAGCCACGCAAGTTCCTCATTTAGGCGTGGATTGTACTTCATGGTACAAGAGCCTAGCGGGTATGGACCTAGGTCAACCCCCCAGTTCATTTGCGATAATCTAGTGAAGTGTCTGACGACCTCTACTTCGGAGACTTCTGGCAGGTTTAGGTCACTCCTGAGCAGCTCTCTCGGGATTCCATTGATATCGAGTTCGCATTCTTCAATGTTAGAACCTATCCTCCCATTCTGCCCCATCTCTAATATCAGTGGTTCATTGAAGCGAGCTTGTCTAAACACCCTTAGTCCTCCCCTCAGTCGCCAAAATTTTTGCGAATAGATCTATGTCTTCTTTGGTGTGTAGTTCGGTAACCGCGAATAGGGAAACACCAGCCATTCCAAATTCCTTCTCCAAATCCCTTCCGCCCATAATTTCATTTTGAATTAAAGCTCTGTTGACCCGCTCTATGTCTCCAACATTTATTGCGAAATCCCTGAAATGTAGGCATTTAAACAAGGGAGAAATTCCAAACTCTCTCAATCTATCTAGCACATATTGAGTATTATACATGATTTTTTTTGCCACTCGGGCAATTCCTTTCCGACCCATTGTTGCAATGTAAATGGCAGCCGATATGGCAAGAAGGGCTTCGTTTGTGCAAATGTTTGATGTTGCTTTCTCTCTTCGTATGTGTTGCTCTCTAGTCGACAGAGCAAGAACGTAGCCTCTTCTCCCTTCGTCTTTGCTCCTTGTGAGACCGACTATTCTGCCTGGTAGCTGCCGA
This sequence comes from Methanosuratincolales archaeon, assembly GCA_014361445.1. Taxonomy (GTDB): domain Archaea; phylum Thermoproteota; class Methanomethylicia; order Methanomethylicales; family Methanomethylicaceae; genus WYZ-LMO10. The sequence goes on from JACIVQ010000007.1 coordinate 19,277, forward strand.
ATAATCCTGGGATCATCTCGGCATACCATTAATCCTAGGGTATTTCCCCCGGCACCAGGAGGGATTCCCAAAGGCTGTCCATCTCCTACAGCAATATCAGCGTCATACTCTCCTGGAGGCCTGAATAAACCTAAAGACAAAGGATCAGCGCCCACTATTGCCAGAGCTCCTGCGTCGTGTGCGACCTCAACAAAAGCTTTGATGTTTGCATTGATTGTGCCAAAAAAAGTGGGTGTTTCAATGTATATTCCAGAGGTCTCACTATCTACAACGGTTTTCAAGTATTCAAGGTCAGGGCATCCATCATCCTTTGATAATGGAACTTCTACTAATCTGATGTCCATAGGATATGTGTAGTTGAGTATCACATTTTTTCTGTCGTTTGGAAGATAAGCGGGGATGACAAACTTACGCCTACCGGTAACTCTTGCGGACAATAAAGCAGCCTCTCCAATAGCCGTTGGAAGGTCATAAAGGGAGGCGTTTGCCACATCCATTTTGTAAAGTTCACATATCATGCTTTGAAATTCAAAAAGTGCCTGCAGGACTCCTTGGCTTATCTCGGGTTGATAAGGGGTGTAAGAAGTTAGAAATTCTCCTCTGCTAATCAGGTACTTTATTATGCTTGGAACATAATGATACCAGGGTCCGCCCCCTGTGAATGACTTTGCATATACTTTATTCTTTGAAAGGATCCTCTTAACTTCATTGATAACTGAGGGTTCATCAAGAGGTTTTGTTGGTATCCCACAAAGTTCAAAGCTTTGATTTGGCAAGTCTCTAAAGAATTCGTCGGTGCTTTCTACACCAACCTCCATCAACATCTCTTTAAAAACTGAAGAGGCATTTGGTAAATATGGGTGACCTTCCACCAACAAATGTGCCCCCGCCAAATAATTTATGATTTTGGAATAAATAAGTTCTCTATTAAGGGATCCGTTGTTAATATTTATGGATTTTGTAAAACTTGTTTTTAATAAAAAAATAAAAAGTTGAAGACTTCCTAACATAGAGTGAGTAGATTTTTAGCAACCATCCCAAAAGAGTTTTTCGCTATTTATTTTATAAAAAATAAAGATGGTTAAGAAAAGTAAAACTCCCATGGCTGAAGCAAGTGGGCTTTCCTGCCGAATTCTGGTAAAATTTCAATAGGAGTGGTAGCCCGGAGGAGATTCGAACTCCTGTCGGCGGGGCCAAAGCCCGCCATGCTTGGCCGCTACACCACCGGGCTATGTTTATCCACCCTTGGGAATTTTTTAAAGCTTTCCATTTTCTCTTAAAAGCGATTTATCGCTGTAATTCGTTAATTTTCCTCGGAACATCCTAAGGTACTTATTCATCGAAAGAGTGCTAGGCACTTTGTTTTGAACGCCTAGTTTTATAAATAAGGACTTCAAAAAGGGATTGTCATAAAAGGTGACTTTGATGTCTTTGGGCTTCCATTATGAAAGTTTCATGCATGCTAACCCTTTACTTGAAGGTATTATAGGCATAATTTTGTTTTTCTACATATTTGCAATCGTATTTGGTACAAAATACACTTACAAAATCTTCAGGGCACATGACTTACCGCATAACGTCGCTGCTTATTATAATCGGAAAATAATTCACATATTTGGGGGAGGTGTTGCGACGCTTTTATTCCCAATTTTTTTTACTGGAGTCACTATACCCCTAATTCTTGTTTCAATAATAGCATTTGCAGTATATCTTCCTCACAAAATGGGCAGACTTCTTAGCTGGTTCCAAGTCGAGGAGAACATGTATGAGGTCAACTTCGCAATTGCATGGGGGGCAGCGATTGGAATATCTTGGGTATTCTTTGGTGACCCTATCTACGGAGTCATACCTGCTGCTTTCATATCATTTGGGGATGCGATTACAGGAATTGTTAGAAATGCAGTATTCAAAAGACGTACTAAACATTGGCTAGGCAATTTGGCAATGGTAATGGTTTGTGCACCTATAGGATATTATTATGCGGGCATAGCCGGCTTGGTTGCAGCATTTGTCTCGTCGGTGGTAGAGCACTTTGAGTTCAACCCACTCGATGACAATGTTCTGATAACACTTTCTGCCCTCATTGTTTTGGCAATTTTTAGGGGATTATGATCAAGGGATGCCGATTTTTAATAGTTAATACCTTTATCATAAATATGAATATTCTGTAATATGCTTCATTAAACTCGGAAATAGATATAACAAAATGCCCCTCCATGGTTATGGAAATCTCTGCAATAGGGTTTTCCGTTTACCATCCAGTTATCTGCATCCTTTTTCCTTATTAGCGCATTTCGGTTTGCTCTAATGAACCAAATCCTCAGCCTTATCCGAACTTTTAGAAGTGAATTACGTCCGAAGAAATAAGGGTAAGAGCAAACATAATAGGTATAATTATAGCGGAGCACCAAATAACCCTGTTGATGGTCGAGCTAAAATGAAAGTTCTCGAGAAAGATTTGGAGCGTAGAACTTTTGAGGTAGAGGTGGAGGACAAAGAGGACCTCTGGCACCTTTACAATATAATAGACATTGGGGATACTATATGCGGGCAGACTTTCAGGGAGGTGAGGGTTTCGAGAGCAGACGGAAGCGAGGAGCGAGTAGGGAGGAGGAAAATTTACATATGTATTGAGGTCGAAGATCTTTATTTCCAGAGTTTTACAGAGAGTTTGAGAATAAGAGGAAAAGTGGTTTCTGGACCAGAGGATGTTCATGTTCAGGGGCAATATCACACTTTTTCAGTGAAGGAAAGGGACAAGATAAAGATCTCGAAGAAGGAGTGGTTGTCCTTCCACGAAGAACGACTGAATGTTGCACAAAAAAAGGAGCGCCCCAAGGTCATCTTAGTAACAATCGACGACCAGGAGGCAGACATATTTCTCGTTAGAGAGTATTCCATGGAATATCTTTTCGATATTCAGTCTCACATTTCGGGAAAGTATTTGGAGTCGGGCGGGCGCTCGGCTGAAAAATTGAGATACCTATCTAAGGTCGCAGAAGAGATAGGGCGGCTTGCCGAAAAGGAAAAGGCTTTTGTTATCGTAGGAGGGCCTGGTTTCACAAAGAGCGAATTGCTCTCATTACTTAAGGATAAGTTCAAACACATCAATGTTATAGAGGAAAGCGCATCATCAATAGGACCATCTGGTGCTAGAGAGATCTTAAGAAGAGGAGCCCTAGGCAAGATTCTGCAGAATTCCATATTGATTCGTGATTCCGAGCTTGTAGACGAGTTGTTTTTCCGTTTGTCGAACAAGCCTTCCCTAGTGACATACGGAATTGAAGAAGTCAAGAATGCAGTTGAGCGCGGAGCCGTGGACTCTCTATTGGTATCAGGGCGTCTTTTAAAGAATTTAAGCCTTGAGGAGAGGAGCAAGATAGAGGAATTGTGTAAAAAAACAGAAGATTATGGGGGCAAGGTTTACTTTATAGGCGCAGAGCATGAGAAGGGACTTCAGTTTTTTAACCTTGGGGGGATAGCCGCGCTCCTTAGGTTTTCAGTATCTTAGTGGAGTTTTGGCGATTCTCTCCCTGGTCCCGGTAGGATATTCCTTTACATAGAATACACGAGAATTTGGGGAAAATTTAAGAGCACTTTCCAAGAACTTCCGGTGGATGATTAATCCTTGCCCGTCGTCGGAAACCCTAGACATATGTGGAGGGATGCCAAGCTCCAGCATCAATAAGCTTCTTAATTCGTTTGGAGTAAATCTCTCCGGGATAACCAATAAATTTCCGACAAGTCCATCGTCCGTGACCTCTTCGTAGGGGCGGATCACATTTTTAAGTCTCCTAATTAGCCTCATTCTTAATTGCAGGTTATCCTTTGTACTTGAAGAACAGTAGTGTATTGGTAGTTCGATTCCCTCAGACTTGGCCCATTGAATCACTCTATGGGCAGTCTCTTCACTGCCCCTTACAGCGGCAGAACCTTCCAGATCGAAACCCCTCTCCTTTAATTGGTAAGCATTTTGGGGGGTGAACTCAAGTTGGTTAATGTTCAAAAAGTCTGCACCCACACTTTGTAGATACAAAATCAAATCTTTAAGCTGGGACTCTTCTCCAGGGATAGCGGGGACCTCGGCGCCTGCACAAAGTCCCAAGATTTTGGCATCCCGGATTTTTTCTCTGTTGGATATTGTGGTGTGTAATCTGATCTCGTCTAATCCCGCCTCCTTAAGTCTCAGGAGGGCATCTTTGCTAGCATACATGCCGTTGGTGTATAAATGGATGTGGTGTCCTTCCCCGAAAAAATCCTTGAGGATGCGGATGTATCTCAGAGTCCTATTCAATCGAATTAGCGGGTCTCCTCCTGTTATCCCTGTGCCTTCAGCGTCTATAGCCCTGCCTTCAAGGAGTATATCAAGAGTGTTTTCTACCAAGATTTCATCTGCGTAAACAACATCTCTCCCCTTTCGATTCTCGCCTAATGGGCAGTAGTAACACCACCGGTCGCAAAGACCAGTAACAAACAAGACGAGCTTGGCACCCTTCAGGCAGAGCTCGCACCCTTTGGGGATTCGGTCGGTCATAAGATGATTTTTGGGAAAATAGCTAATAAGTCTGCTTTTTAAAGGAGGATTTCAACAACGAGAGCCATTATCAGAGCGCCGATCATTAACCTTCTCCCCGTATATTTTGAAAAGCCAGAAGCCCATAGTATAAATCCCGCAAGACCTATAGTAAAGTATGTGATCTTCATGACCCTCTTTAGGAACTCATTTAAAGTGAGCGAAAACCATTCTAGGTTAGTCTCAAAAAACTGCATCCAGCTGTTTATTGTATTTTGGAACTTCTCTTGAACGCTCTCTGCACTAACAGAGGATACAAATACACATAAGAATAAGAACAAGATTGGAACGACCAATATAATTGGATGGTGTCTCAAGCGAGTCTCCAAAATAAGTCTCAATATATAAATCTCATACCACGTTGTGATAGAAGTCTCCTAAGGCTGGGATCCTTTGATGCCCGCTCTCTCAGCTTTTCCTCAAAGTTTTCATCGTCACGAAGCTCTGTTTTGAAATATATTCCAGTTCTCCCGATCTCATCCCTCCTCGTTAGAACCCTTATGCGCTCATTAATAAGTTCCAAACTCACTCCTACTATCTTTGAGACCTCCACGCTGTTATAGATAATCGAATACTCATAGTGACCATAGTCGGTTGGAAATATTAGCATCAGTCTCTTATCAACGCCCGGAACTCTTCTTCCCTCCTCTAAGTCGCGTAGACCAATCTCGCCCCCAAATCTGTAAAACTCTCGCTCTCTTTGCCTTAAAGGTAGAAGTGGGAAAGTGACTTTGACGTTCTCTTCTAGGTATATTATAGCCTTGACCACGTGGTTTGGCGTGGCTTGAGTAAGCTCTCTCTTTAGTATTTGGAAACCGGAATCTTGTAATAGACCCTCCACTATGTATGAAGGAACGACTTCTGGGATAAATACGTCTACATCACTTTTTTCGTTTACGTCTCCACGGGCAAGACTCCCATGGGCTATCCCCTCGATCCCCCTCACTTTAAGTGCCTTTAGTATGTTAATTGCAACCTCCCTAAGTTTTTTGAGTAGTAGCCAACGATCTTGGGTGTAAACAACCTCTCTTATTTCGTAAATGGGAGAGACTTTCTTTGCCACCAGCCCTCACGCCCTTTCGGTACTGTTCTTAATCCAGTCCAGATATTCCTTTAGACCTCCTTCTAAAGTAAACCAGATTATTTCTGGAACGGAATAGGTGTGAAGTTCCTTGGTTCTTTTTACTAAGAGATCTAGTCGGTCCTTTGTTGTCTTAACGATTAGGAGGTGTTCCGGAGCGGTTTCGATCTTGCCTTGCCAATAAAATACCGATTCAACCCCACCTATAATATTAATACATGCTGCAAGGCCTTTATTTACAAGCTCATGCGCAATTCTGTGAGCCTCATCTTTACTTCCGACAGTTATAAAAACCACAGCATACATCCCATGTACCACCAGATAATATACTCGTCAAAAATATAATTATGGTTTGAGGCTGAAAGAATGGACCAATGGGTGGTATTCCTCGCAATCGTCTTAGCATTCTGGTCAATTCTGCTCATGGCAAGGCATTTTTTGCCAAAGAGTGTTGAAGTCCGCCCCTTTTATTTGATATGGAGAACTACAAAGTTTAACGCACTCATTGAGAGAGCAGGAGCAAAGCTAAGACCTTTTTGGAAGGTTATTTGGACTATTGGAATTGCGGTGTCTATAGGCGGTTCAATATATATAACATACATACTCGCCAGAAACCTTTTCTTCTTGTTCTTCAAGACTGAAGGGGCCTCTCCTGTTTCGTTACTAATTCCTGGTATAACGCTGAGTCCAACGTTTAATACATTATTTTTCTTCGGTATTTCAATAGTGGTAATTCTAGTATCACATGAGTTTTCCCATGGTGTTGCAGCGAGAGCAGAGGGAATAAAAGTAAAGAGCACAGGTCTGTTACTACTTGCTATAATACCTGGGGCATTTGTCGAGCCTGATGAGGAAGATCTCAAAAAGGCTAAGAAGTCTTCCCAAGCTCGGGTCTACGCCGCAGGCTCAACGGCAAATATAATAATCGCCTTAATCGCGCTCGCATTACTAACAAATGGAACGCTGGTAATCTCGCCATTATACAACACTACACCATCTGGAGTTCAGATAACAGAGGTTGTGCCAAACTCTCCAGCCGAGGGAGTGTTGAGAACTTGGGACGTGATAATTAGCATAAACGATTCACCAATAAAAAATGCTATTGATTTGGAGCGAGTATTAAAAGAAATACCACCAAATTCCTCGGTGTCCATCACTATAATAAGAGGGGGGGAGACTTTCCCTGTTGACTTCAAACTTGGACAGTCGCCCACATCTAATTCTTCTTACATCGGAATTTACACTTATCCTTACTATCAACCTAAATACAGTTTTGCCCCTTCGTTTCTCCCATTTTATATCTTAGGAGCGCTTTCATGGATATACATTCTATCATTAAATATTGGTTTGATAAATATTATGCCTGTGACGGCTTTGGATGGAGATAAACTCGCAGAGGTTATGATAAATTTTGTCTTTAAAAAGAAGAACCTTTCGGAAAAAATGGGGCAAGTTTTGAGGTGGTCATGCCTTTTAATGTTGGTTTTGAATATATCTATGAGTTTCATAGTATTTCCGTCTTTCAGGTTTGGATAGAGGCGCTGAAAGTTGACAGTCATGCAATGTAATTGTGGAAGAGAGGCGTTTTATTGGAGGAGGCACTCTGGAGAGGTCCTATGTAAAAAGTGTTTCATGAAGAGTGTGGAGAGAACTGTCCTAAGAACTATAAAAAGGGAGGGGCTATTTGGGCCGAAAGACCGGATAATGGTTGCCTTATCGGGAGGTAAAGACAGTTTAGCTCTTCTGAGTATTTTGTCTAAGATTGAAAGAAAGTATGACACGGAGATTTTTGCTGTGACCATAGATGAAGGAGTAAGGGGATACAGGGAGGAGGGTCTTAACATAGCTAAAAGAGTTGCAGGAGAGCTCGGCATAGAGCACCGTATTGTCAGTTTTAAAGAGGCATACGGTAATTCATTGGAAGAGATCTATAATTTGGCCAGCTCTAAAGGCATCAAGCTTCTTGGATGTACATTCTGTGGAGTTTTGAGAAGAAGGCTGATCAACGAGGCAGCAATAAAGTTTGGTGCTACGAAAGTAGCTACTGGACACAATCTTGACGATGAGGCGCAGACAGTATTCATAAATCTCATGCGTGGCGACGTAGCTAGGATGATTAGACTTGGCACAAAGCCGTTGAAAGTTAGAGAAGGTTTCGTTCCAAGGGTAAAGCCATTGAGGTATATACCTGAAAAGGAAATTGCAATATATGTGTATTTGAAGGGCTATCCACTCTATGAGAGGGAGTGCCCATATGTCAGGGCGTCTCTGAGAGACGAAGTTAGGGACATATTAAATAGGATAGAACAGAGACACCCTGGAACAAAATTCTCTATGGTAAGGTCGGTTGATAAGCTTAGCAAGTTGCTGAAAGGGGAGGTTGGAGAGATAAAATATTGTAAAAGATGCGGCTCGCCCTCAGGAAGGGAAGTTTGCAGAATGTGTGAACTTTTATCGATACTAGGACTTAGTTCAGAGAGATAGAAGGCAAGTTTCCTACAATTTTAACCAACTGTTGACGCTCTCCTCGACTAAATTCGGAATGTTCTTGCCTCTGAGGTATTCGTCGGTTGATCTTTCATTGTAAAATCTGGCGCAGTTCTCAGCGAATTTCCATAGGGCAGGGCAGTCTCCAACTCACTTAACATGATCATTCTTTCCACACTTCAATCAGCCTCCTTATGATGCCTTGCTAGAAATTTCTCGAAAAACATTTAACCTCTTGAGAACGTCTGTGGAGTCTTTGTCCTCAGAGAGATTATTTGTTACATCAGATTAATCGGCATTAAAAAAGCATAGTTAAAACGCTCCGTCCCCTAATCGAGAGTGCGGGATCCCATGCCAAACAGACAAGTAATTAAGCAAAACCAGTTGTAAATTAACTTTATACTAGGTGGTTTAATGAGGGCAAATGTCGTTAAAGGATTCTATAGGGATCTAAAGCCGGCAACAGAATTGCTTAAGAAAAAAATTGGCGAGGAAGAGTTGGTTGGAGCGACTGTAGGGTTTTTGTACTACCCTTACTGGCTGATCAATTTTGAAGTTAAGGCGAGCATGGCTCTAGGTGTGAGCAAGACTTACGAGGGAGTTTATTTGATGGTTGATGGTATAACAGGTTTTGTGGGGTATACCTCAATTCCAGATCTAGTAACCGAAGAACTGGACGAGGAAAGAGTTCTAAGTTTGAAGGTTCTGGAAGATGTAGGGCTTTGTGAAGCCAAAGAATATGTGAAGAAGACTTTCCAGAGGCTCAAAAGATTGACTATGTTGAAAGATATGGAGATTAATGTGATCGACAAAATGGTGATTTATAAGCAGTTCTGGTTAGTTCAACTTCCTAGAAAAAAAGAGAGGAAAGTTTGGTTGCTCCTGGATAGTGTGTCAGGATCCGCTCACTTTGTAGTCCCGAGCGAAATTGGGATGGAAGTTAATTCAGCAAGATGAGATGCTGAGAAGATCTTGGAGATGTTAGAAGCTACTACCTTTGTTTCTATTGACGAGGACCTTTCGATCCTTTTATCCACAGATGCGGATATGAAGTGCTTCTTACTCATATCCACAAGACTCTGTATTTCTGGTGGCAATGGTTTCGTAACGAGGCTTACTACTACCATTAGTACAACTGATACAATTAAACCCGCAAAGAATGGGTGCACTGCTGTCAAAGCTCTAAGTCCTGATGGGTCCCAAAGTGCCGCTGTTGCAGCTCCACCAATCATAGAGGCAAGCGCCCCAGCAGATGTCGCTCGCTTCCAATAGACAGCAGAGAGGTTCGTAGTAATAAATGCACATCCTAGAACCCCAAATGCAGAGACCACTGCAGTGAAGACGCTGCCTCCGGGGATCAAAGCAACGGCGATGGCTATAAGCCCTATAACGAATACCAAGATCCGAGTCCAGCGCATCCTGGTCCTGTCTTCCAACTTGGGGTTTATGTACTTAACATAAATATCGTTGATTATGGCTGATGCAGAGGTCAGTGACAAGGTATCGGCAGTACTCATAATGGCAGCATATACCGCCGCCAACAGAAATCCAGCGAGCCACGGATTGGTGAAAGTGTAGAAGAACGTTGCCGCGGCAAGCTCGGGGTCAGGTAGCCCCGGAAGCAGTACTATTGCAAATAGCCCCAGAAAGACGCAGGCGTATGTGAATATAACGGCCCAAATGACGTTCACGACTATTGAGTTTGTTATTGTCTTTACACTCCTTGCAGACATGTGGAAAATTACGATGTGCGGCAGACCTATGTAACCAATCATATATATCAATAGAGAACCCAGAATCTCGCCGTACTGTCCATAGTACATGTTATTTGTGCCCCAGACTGAGAGTATGGTCGGGTTTATTGCCATGAGGTGATCTGTGAGACCACCAAGTCCGCCCACCAGTGAGAAGCCAACAACAAGACCTACAACTGCTCCAATGAACATTATTAGTGCCTGCATTACGTTGGTCAGCATAACTGCAAGTAGACCGCCCAGAGCAACATAGATAAGCACAACTATGCCGCCGACTATAACTCCCCATTGGTATGGGACGCCTAACAATAGCTGGGCCATCTTCCCAGCAGCAATAATCTGCGCAAGAAGGTAAACCCAGCAGAATATTGCAGTTATAAGACCGCCAACAGCGGATGTAGCGCTTGATGGAAATCTCTTTGAGAGCAGATCGACTGGTGTGACCGCTCCCAACCTCGCGGCGAGCGTCCTCATTCTTCTCCCTAAGAAAGTGAAATTCCAGAACCCGCCTCCCGCATCTCCAGCCTCGTACCAGAAGGCAAAAGCACCCTCTGTGTAGGCATAGCCAGGCAGCCCCACAAACATGAAGCCGCTCATCGAGCCGGCCCCATGGCTTAGACCTACAAGAAAGGCGCCGCTTCTCCTACCAGCAACGGTGAAGTCCTCTAGTTTCTTAATGAACTTCCCGGACCATATGCCTATAACGACCATTATAATTAGATAGACCGCCCAGCCAATAAGTGCCTCTATATGAAAGACTTCAGCCACGGCTCGACCCCTCCTGGGATTGAAGCTCCTCCTGTTTTTCCCGCCGTCTTAAAATGCCCCACGCCACGAATGCCAAGACTAGCCAAAGCACAGGCCAGAAGAACATTATAGTCCAAGTCTGCCAAGGATCCACTGAAGTCGCTTTTGGTATCAAAGTGGCAAAGAGAAACGCCAATACAGGTATCATTATAACACCCAAATCGGGGTTGAAAATAAGTCATATTTAAGATTTTTTAATTTTTTTACCTCATTAATTACAACCAGATAGATCTAAAGCCAATTTTATCATTATTTGTCACTAAAGGTTGAAAAACTGTTAATAGAAGTCTATCTGTCAGTAGAAATCCAAGAGGGTCTAATTCTCATCCCCCTTTGGTTTATCTTTGCTAAGGATTGCCTCGTCATTGAATTTGATGTACCTTCTTGGATAGGCGAACTCTATACCGTTAGCCGCAAATTCCTTTTTGATGTCTCTTAGCAAGTCGCGTGCCATAGTAAAAGCGGTTGGTTGGTCTTTAGCTCTGCTGAGTAGCCTCACTCTGACACCATTCTCATGTATTTCCATCACCATAGCATTTGGAAGGTCGCCTATAGGGAGGCAGTCTGGATGTCTCTTTGCAACATCTACCATTATCTTCATAGCAAGGTCCAAATTGGCTTCATGGGAAACGTCAACAAAAACAGGGACTAGTTTTGTGGGGTCCCTAGCTGAATAGTTCACTATAACTTCAGACTGTAGGACGGAATTGGGAACAATCAGTCGTCTGTTATCCCATGTTCGAAGGGTGGCATACATCAGGCTTAAATCCTCAACAAAGCAGAATTCATTTCTAAACAAAACGGCATCCTCCAATTTTATTGGTTGCGTGAGCGATAACATTATCCCAGCGATAACGTTGGAAAAGGTTGTTTGCGCTGCTAAGCCAATCACTATAGAGGCGAATCCTGCTGCAACAAAAAGGGAAGCTATCGCTGGACCGAGTTCAGGGAATGCTGTGAAGGTAACGAAGGACACGCCTAAAATTATGATCAAGGAGAGCAGAACCCTCCTCAGGAAAACATAAGAGGTCTTCAATGAGGGGGATCTGGCAACTACTCTTTCAATCCATTTCTTGATTATTTTGTCCAACAATAGGACTGTAACTAGTGTTAGTCCGTAGCCAAACGATAAGATTATGATCTGCCAAAGATACTTGGTAAAGACTTCCATTTTGACCACTTATCGTATGAGAGCTTTTCTTAATATTATTTTTTTCTGAATTTAAAAATGGACTTGTCAAAATTACTAAGAGACAATCAGTAGGATTCCTTATGATATTTCCCAACAGTCCTTTTACCCATAAAAATCATCAAATCACCCTTAACCCACTCTTTTAATACCTTCAGGGCACCATATTTTTTGAGCCTTCGAGTAGACATCTTTACCACTATTTTTGGAGAGTAAATGACTTTCCCGATCTTTCTTAATCTTAAGCCCAACTCGCCATCGTCACAGAGGGGGTAATCAGTATAACCACCTACTTTCAAAAAAGCCTCTCTGAGGACCGCAGTATTAGTACCTCTAGTCCAGACAATCCCCAATTTGTAGACCAGTAGCGAAAACAAGTTGATTAAAGAATATAGGACTCTATACCTAGGATCTGGTTCTAAGGGTTCGTCCGGACCACATACCGCCACAACGTCCAAAGAAAAATGAGAGAGAATCTGTTGTAGCCAGTCATTCCTTACTATGACGTCGGCATCTGTGTGAACGACAACTTTGCCACGGGCTATTGCTGCACCGTCATTCCTTGCGCCGCCTACTCCCTTGCTTTTCTGCTGGACAACTATATCAGCGTACTTTGAGGCGATTTTGATAGTATTATCAGTGCTTCCTCCGTCTACCACAATTATCTCGTAGTCACCCCTAGGTAGGGTCTGTGAGGAAATGCATCGAAGAGTTGCCTCTATCCACCTTTCTTCATTATACGTAGGAATTATGACAGAGATCTTTATCAAGGAGGTTCACATAAAAGAGCATATATTCCTTAAGTTTATTTCTTTATCTTTAATTTGAACGAAGAATTTAGACTTACCGGTGGTTACTTTGAAGATCTGCCTGCGACTCCACATGCCAGGAATATTTGACACAGGCTGGGCTGAGGTGATGATTTCGCTGATGAAAAAATATGGGGATTGCGTTGCCGTAGTGGGAGGCACAGTTGGTGCGGTGGCAATGATGGACGCCCGCCTCGAAAATAAAGTGAAGATTATCCAAGAAAAATTCAGCGAATGGATCAACAAGAATCGGTTTGAATTCGATGTAATAGTTAATTCTATGGGCGCAAGTGATGTTGAAAGGATGATGGCAGACAGCTGGCACATATATAAAAGGACAGCAATGCCCATTGTTGGCGTGGATACAAACAATAGGGTTGTGGCTTTTTGGAGTGAAGGGGCAAGAGAATTTGCTCAAAGATTGTCTGAGGATTTGAAGTTTGATCTCAAGGATGGCAAAGACTTCGGGACAACATTTTGGAGGGAGGGAGAAAGGGAATTTAGGAGAATATTGGCAGTTTCACCTGGAGATTGGATACTAATAAATAAGATAGTGGTTGGAAAAGCGGAAGCGAAAGATGTTGTCGTGGTCTGTGAAAAAGGGAACATTTTGGATATAATAGGGGCGGCAATTAAAAGACATGGAGTTGAAAAGCTGGGAAGAATAGAGCTGTCTGAGGCGAAAATAGACACCGTAAAGGTATTGAGGAATATTGTTAAGAGCAGGAGGACAGACCTAAAGGCTAAAATTAGTAAGAAGATAGCCTACATAGAGCATGTAGGGTACGATGTTTTAAAATTACTGGATGAAGGAATCTGCTCTGCTGTTACTGTTGGAGACGATACAACTTTAATTGTGGGAGACATACTTAGCAGATTTGGGATTCCAATCATTGGGATCACTGATGGAGATGCAGAGGGGCTTTTACAGGGGGGAGAATTAGCACCAGGATCCACAATTTTTAAGGTTAAAAGTGACGATGAGGCGGGCAGGAGGATCTTCCAACAGATCTTCGAAGCCAAGCCATTTTATGAGGGAGTCCTGGATAGTCTCAAAGGAAGGATAGCAGAGGTCATGAAAAGCGAAATAATTTCAGTTATTACTTTTTAGTGATTACTTGGCAGTCTCCACAATTAAAGCTAGGGTTCTTACTCAGGGGATTCGTTGGTCGGTTTTCCATTAGTTTTTTGACTACTTTATCAAATTCCATCCCAGAAAAGAGGATTGTTTAAGTGCTAGACCGTTATCCTTGCGATCTGGGCGCTTGCATGTTTATGTGTTTATCAGCACCTTATTCATAGACCTTGGTTCAAAATGGCAACTTTGCACCTTAAGCCGCTACAGCATGAAGATTGCAGTGGATTCCTAATCGATGTTATTGGAGTCAATTCCACTACATCATTCCAGTGATCCTATACAAAGGCACAGTTGGGCTGGAAATTGAGGCGGGTAATAGTTTTATTGATTATTAATAGATCATAGATTAGAGGGAGTTAGCTTCAACCCCTCAGGAGCATGATGGGTTACGTGAACAGATTCTCTTTGCATCCAAACACCTGAATGTGCTTTCACGCTCTTTGGTCACCAGTAGAACATACAATATATTAGAGTCTCCCTTGAACCTTTGCTTACTTTTTGAGCCCATATATTAGCTGGATTTGAAATTGCGACTCGGTATTACTATTAAAGCTACAAGCTTTCTTATCGAGTTCTATGCTGATAACTTGAAAAATGAGAAGTAGATCAAAAATAAAATTCATTTTTAAGAGACCAAGAAATGACCAAACTTGGTGGCAAGACCCCTCAGTCGCTGAGGGAAAAGGGCAATTAACAATTCTAAATCGGCGTTATTCACAATTTTTAGAGTTTTTAACATTATTATGTAAACAATACCACCAATAACAATGTAGGCGGGCATCAAATATTTCGAATAATATGCCCGCACAAAAATGGAAACAAATATTGACATAATGGAAGAGATAATGAGCGAAGTGAAGAAACATTTCCAGTCTATCAAATCGCGTATCTCTGACTTTACATATAGGAGCATTGTGAAGAAGTTTGCCAATATCAAGGCGCTTCTGCCGATCGCTGCCCCAACCGCACCTAACTGGGGTACAAAAAAGATAGAAACAAAGGTGCATGCGATTATCGCGACAGCCTGAGAGATGAAGAAGACAAAAGTTTTCCCTATTGAGGCAATGTATGTATAGACTATATAATGTAGAGACAAAACAACAGACGCAACAGCCATGATCGCCAATGCTGGCGACCCTTCAATATATCTCGATCCTGCAAAAAGGTCTACTGTGGGCAAGGCAGTCGCAGCAAGTCCAAGAGCCAGGGGGGAATAAATAATAGCGGAGTATCTTGATGCAACTTTTGTTGTTCTCAAAATGCCATGGATATCACCTTTGCCAAAAAGGCCCGAGACCCTGGGAAATATGGCAGATGCTAAGGACCCAGATAATGAGGAGACGTAAAGAACAGCAGTTGTAGCTGGAGAGTAAATCCCAAGCGTGTGGGCCCCAGCCAGCCCAAGAACAATATATCGGTCTATAGTTGATTGAAGATAACCCAGTATGTTTGACCCATAGATCGGAGCGGAGTATTTTAGCAGAGTAAAGAGCGGAAATGCCCCGCGCATTTTTCGTATGATATCACGACAGAATAAAAGAGATAGGAAAAGAAACAGAAAGTCAGCAATTATCCATCCAAGGATTATCCCAGCAATTCCAAGACCCAGTAGTAGAAAAGATATCGCCGCGACAGCCCTGACCAAATTAGAGAGAATTGAAGTGATTGAAAGTTCCTTAAATCTCTGAGAGCCATAGAGCAATGAGAAAGAAAATTGGGAGAAGAATAAAGCCAAGATATCCAGAGCAAGCATTCTGAAAAAAATTGCTTCTGCTTCACTCCCGAAGAATATCAATGAAAGGGCAGGGGCGAACAATAAGCAAAAACCGCCACCGAAGACTGCTAGAATAGTGCCGATTTTAAATCCGGTGTAGGCAACGCTTATTGCGTCAGATGAGATTCCCTTTCCCAAGAATTCAGAGTAATATTTTGAGATTGCAGAAGGTAATGCGAATATTA
This sequence comes from Methanosuratincolales archaeon, assembly GCA_014361445.1. Taxonomy (GTDB): domain Archaea; phylum Thermoproteota; class Methanomethylicia; order Methanomethylicales; family Methanomethylicaceae; genus WYZ-LMO10. Next base: position 35,074 of record JACIVQ010000007.1, read on the forward strand.
GTACCGTGAGAAGTAAACTTGAAAACATTGTTATAGCAGAGACTTTGCCCAGATCGGCGATGGTAGGGAGGAGTCTAGCGGCAAAGGCAAAATACACAATCCCAGTTATAATGGATACCACAGTCTGTGCCGCAATATAAGCGGCAGAACGAGCCAACCGGACTTTTTCATCGTTCAAAGGACACACCAGTTTGATTATATGTCAAACGAACATGGCTAAAAATTTGTAGTGAGTTTAACTTCTATTTTTCTGTTTTCTAAAATTATATCGTAGCGGGCCCGGAGGGATTTGAACCCTCGACCATCGACTTAGAAGGCCGACGCGCTATCCAGTCTGCGCCACGGGCCCCAATTGCACAGAAATCATTCTGCAATTAAACCTTTTTGTTGTCAAATTTAGCGGATTGGTTTATGCGGCTAAGCATAAGTCAAGAATAAATCTAAATAACCCCCCATTTTTTAGTGATCCTTAGTGCGGGGGTTCCCAAGTCAGGACAACGGGGCAGGGCGCCGATAAGGCGTGCCAAACTTAAGATCCATAGGCTTGGTGGATAGGGTATCCTGTGGCGTAGGCCTTCGAGGGTTCAAATCCCTCCCCCCGCATTGAGTTTTGTAAATGAACTTTAACTCTGCTATGAACCTAAGGTTTTTAGATTTTGTAGACCTCCCATTTTTCATTAACCCATAAACCTATTATCTGAATATCGAATTTCCAACTTTTAACAACTTCAATACTTTTTGCTATCTGCTCAATTTGGGTGTCCTTCTCCACAGGATTTCCTGCACAATCATAATGCCCGACAATGGCAACCAGTTTCGAATTGTGTTTTCTTACAGATATTTCCAGCCTCTTTTTTATGGAATCTATGAGCGCTTTATCCTTATTTTCTGATAGTATTTTAATCGGACCGGGCTCGGTGATCATGTCAACATATTCTGCGGAATATTTTTCCCTTAACCATTCAATAACGGGGATTTGAGTTCTCCCATCCATACAGTTAATAGCGGTAACGAAGACACCTTTCATCTATTTCCCTCCGACAATTCTAGTTTAATCACAGTACACAATTGATAGGCTTTTAATAATCCTGACCCTTAAAAACCCACTCATTTAAGGATCTTTCCAGTCATCAAATACCAAATGTACAGATCCAGCTCAGCGACTGTAATCCTCAGCCTATAAGCGATTGCAGACAAAATACTTTCACATTCAAGATATCTTCTTTTGGTCAAAGTTTTTGGTTTTTCGATTAAACCTTTTATTTCTAAATAATTTATTATATGACGGTCTATTATAGCTAAGTCCTTGAAGCCAATATTCCTTAGAAAATGGCTCGCCTCCTTGTAGCCGAGCCCCTTTACATTTTCAATCAGCCACTCCCTCACAGAGCTGCTACACCTAAATCCTTTAATTGTCTCAAGTAAATTTCCGTAAAGCCTCCTAGCATCCACAATATACTCTGCTCTACTATCAGGGAAGCGGTGTCCCAGCCTTCGAAGTTCATCAGAAAGTTCCTCTTTTGTAAGTGTAATAAAGCCGTCACCAACTGACCTTTGTATCTTAATGCCGCCTTCGGCCGAAAAATTCGCGGTCAGTATGCAAAAACAGAGTTCTTTAAATACTGAGCGTTCGTCTTTGCCATTTTCCTCAAACTCCTTCATCCTCAAATTCACGATCTTTTCACATTTTTCCATTACAGATCTTATCTCATCCAAAAAGTCGAGTCTTGCTATTTTTACAATATACTTTTCAAGCTCTTTTTGTGCCGAAAATACTGCGTGGGGTACCTTGAAGACTTCTTCCAGAACTAAACAAAAATCCTCAAAATAGTCAACAGAACAACAACTTACTATAACATTTCCAACAAATTCAGCGACAATGACTTTCTCCTTACTATGGAGATCGACTATTTTACTTTCAGCCCCAAACCTTTGATTATAGAGTTCTTTTGCCCTTTCTAGGAGATTTTCCATGGTTTGTTTGCCTCTTTATGGTTCCTTTTTCTATGCAAATAAATTATTTCGACGTTTGACTAATAATAACTGGAGCTTATATTAAAAATCAATATGTCGATTATAAAGTATTTGTTAACCCCCACTAAAGTCTATTGTTCCTTTTAGACCTGCCCAGAAAGGGCATTTTATAACACGATGCGCTGTTGTTTTTGTGGCGAGTCAATATATAAAAGCTCATTATTATTTTAAGTGGTGATTCCTATTACCGAGAGGTTGCAAGTCTACAAATGTGAGATCTGCGGCAATATCGTTATGGTTCTTCACTCCGGAATCGGACAGTTGGTTTGCTGCGGCGAACCTATGAAACTTCTGGAAGAGAAAACCGTCGATGTAGGAAAAGAAAAGCACGTTCCAGTTGTTGAAAAGACCGATAGGGGCATCCTCGTAAAAGTTGGGTCGGTGCCACATCCAATGGAGGAAAAACATTACATCGAATGGGTCCAGATAATTCAAAATGATGTAACAATGATTGGTTTTCTTAAGCCAGGAATGAAGCCCGAGGCATTATTTGAAATTAGTGGAGAGATCGCAAAAGCGAGGGAGTATTGTAACATCCACGGTCTTTGGTCAAACAAAAAGTGATGTGCAAGCGCTTACCATAGATAAATAAACAAAATATCTTTTTTTATTTCTTAATTTATAAAACGTTCATTTTAATGCGGGAAAGTTTTATATACGCTTAAGGTCCAACTCTACGAAATATTAGTGGTGGAACACTTGAAAAATTTCAAGGACGCAGTCTGGAAAGAGAAAGTAACCGAAGTCATCCAGAAGATTCAAGAGGAGCAGATAAAATTTGTCAGATTGCAATTTACAGACATAAATGGGATATTGAAGAGTGTTGCTGTCACCTCTAAAAGAATAGAATCCATCTTTGACAGCGGGCAATCTTTTGACGGATCTTCAATCACCGGATACCGCCCCATTGAGGAATCAGACATGGTGCTTTACCCTGACCCTTCCACCTTTGCAATATTGCCTTGGAGGCCGAAAGACAGAGCATCATGCAGGCTGATCTGCGATGTTTATACGCCCGACAACAAACGGTTTGAAGGAGACCCGCGGTATATCTTAGAAAGGGCACTTGCAAGGTTAAGAGATGCCGGCATGGCGTATATGTGCGCCCCAGAGCTGGAGTTCTTCATCCTTAAAGAAAACGGAGACGGAGGAGTTCCAAGCCCTATCGATATGGCTGGCTACTTTGACTACCATCCTGGTGACCTTACCGACGAACTTAGGAGAGAGATTTCCGACTATGCCGAAGCTTTTGGCATAGAAATTGAGATCTCTCATCATGAAGTTGCAACTGGGCAGAACGAGATCGATTTCAAGTATGATGAAGGACTCATAACCGCTGACAGAGCGATAACGATGAAGATGGTCACAAAGGTTGTGGCGGCTAGGAATGGTTACTTGGCAACATACATGCCAAAGCCCTTTTACGGAGTAAATGGGTCAGGGATGCATACCCACCAGAGCTTTTGGAGCACCGACCTTAAAACAAACTTATGTTATTCTGATGACCCTAGCCAAGGATACCTTTCAGACTTAGCAAAATATGCAATAGGAGGGCAACTAGCTCATGGAAGAGAGATGTGTGCTGTTTTAGCCTCCTGGCCAAACTCTTACAAAAGACTAGTTCCAGGTTATGAAGCACCTGTCTACATTGCTTGGGCGCACAAGAATCGCTCTCCCTTAATACGGGTTCCAAACTTTGGGGGCAGGCGCAACGCTGCTAGGTTCGAGATCCGATGTCCAGATCCTGCAGGAAACCCGTATCTCCAATTTGCTGTACTCGCATTGTCCGCTCTTGATGGTATAAAGAAGAAAATCGACCCAGGACCTCCTACAGAGTTAAACGTCTATAAGATGAACTATGAAGAGCGAAAGGCGAGGAACATTATCGCTCTACCCGAGTCGCTTAAGGAGGCGCTGGATGAGATGGAAAGGAGCGACTTCATGAAGGATGCACTGGGAGAAACGGCTTTTGAAAACTTCCTATCCGTCAAGCGAAAGGAGTGGGATCTTTACCGAATGCAAGTAACAGACTGGGAAGTAGACAGATACATCCGAAAGCTCTAAAGTTATTTACAAAAGCAACATAGCAGCACTTTTTATATTTTTATATATTTATACAATCAATAACCTAGTGGTGACCATTGTGAAAAGAAGACTTTTAGATATATTGGCTTGTCCTATTTGTAAACATTTCCCACTAGAACTTTTGGTTTTTGAGGAAAGGGAGGAGATCGACGAGGGTCTTTTGACCTGCAAAAATTGTGGTAGATGGTACCCGATAATTGAGAGTATTCCACATATGCTACCAGACGAGTTGAGAGATGAGAAAGAAGATCTAGAGTTCCTCAAAAAATGGGAGAAAAAGATTCCAGAGCCAGTATTAAGGAACGGGAAACCTTTCAATTTGAAATAAAAATCCAAAAAAGTTTTGATGGATTTTTACTTCCTATGTGGGCACTTCTGGCACTGTATCTCTCCGTTTGGCAACATCGTCCCTTCCTCATTGAACGGGGGACGGTGGCATATATAGTAGGTATTTCCTGAAGGCGTCTTATACACTTCGAATAGTGAACATTGCGGCATTCATTACACCTCCGTAATATGGACAAAACCAAGAATAAACTCCGATATATAAAGATTTTTTAATCCCACCTCTGTGGGAAAACCTATCTATCTCCTTTGGGGCAATATTAGTCAAGTGATCTCCATGCGGATAGGTATTGTGCAGATGGGCAGTAATGAAAATAAAGAGGAAAATCTTAACAAAGCACTTCATTTCATTCAAAAGGCTGTTAATGAAGGTGCCGAACTAATCGTACTGCCTGAGCTTTTCAATTATCTTCCATCCAAAATGACAAAACAGGGACATCTTAAAAATGCCGAAGGCATAGATGGACCCTCTATTAAGGCCCTTGAAAAAGTGGCAAAATCAAACAACGTGATAATAGTAGCAGGGAGCATAACTGAGCTAGATGGAGAAAAACTCTACAACACATCTTTTGTAATCTCAAATAAGGGGATTTTGGGAAAGTATAGGAAGGTTCATCTGTTTAAGTTTGGCAACATCGATGAAACCTCTGTCTTCGAGGCAGGAAATAAGCCCGAGGTTATTGATCTCTACGGAGTTAAAATAGGCCTTACCATCTGTTTTGACCTTAGGTTTCCTGAATTTTTCAGAACTGAAACTTTGATGGGGGCTGACCTTATTTTTAACGTTGCAGCTTTTCTAGAGAAGACTGGAAAGATTCACTGGATGCCCCTATTAAGGGCAAGAGCGATAGAAAACCAAGTATTTTTAGTAGCTACAAATCAGGCTAAGATAAAGGGGCACGGTTGCAAATATTATGGGCATAGCTGTATAATAGACCCTTGGGGCAAAATATTGGCAAAAGCAAAAAGTGATGAGTGTGTGATTACGTGCAACATAGATCTACAGAAAATAGAAGGGGTAAGAAAAAAGATGCCCCTATTAGATATGCGGCGTATTGACGTATATGATATTATGAAAAGTGTCAAGCGTCCTTAAAGGAATGGTCTCAAGGAATTTAAAGAATGAGAAAATGAGAAAAAATAAAAAAGGGATCTTTTGTGGCTACTTAACCGCAGCCCTAAAGTAAGCTCCGCATCCTGGGCACTTGAAAAGACCAATTGTCAATGCTTTCTTTCCCTTGGGGGCAAGTTTCCAAGTCTTGGTTGGGCTAGCAACCTCTTTACCACATTTTGGACATTTTGCCATTAAAAACCCTCCATTTTATGATGCCAATTAATCATGGCGTTCATGGTGCTAAAAAAGCTTATGGTGAAAATTTATCCTTAAAAGAGTATCCCATAAAGAAATTTTCTGCAATTATCGGATATTGCGCACATTCAATTTAATTAAAAAAAGCAAAAGTTGCAGGAAAAAATTTTATAAAATTATATAAACGTTGCAATTTTTTACAGAAAAAACTCGAAAGTTTACGGTTTTAACTATGGGATGAATTTTCAATGAGCTTAATTTTGGTGAAAAGTTGTGTAGGATTTTGGATCCAAAATAAAGGAGATTTTTATGTCAATTAAAGTCGAGCGGTCTCAAATGAGACTTAATGCCACTCTATATTGGCCTTGGTGTTGTAAACTTTGCTACTGTTTGGTTTAAAAGTTAAAACAACCTATAGCCTTTTCAAGTAGGATGCTCCATGGATGATCTTATGATGGCTAAATAACACCTATTGCTTGTAAGGTGGAACGGAATAATGTGTAAGCCTAAAAATGGCAATGAAAAATCAACCGATGAGAAAACTAGAACCGAAAATCCCTCGACTTCATCCGTGGAGGGCGCCAACAACTTCGCTGAACTAAGAGAAGCAACATTAAACGACCTAGATGAGATATATGCGATTGAGAAGGAATCATTCCCAGATCCGTACCCTAAGCCCCTCCTAAAGGCTTTCTTATTTCATCCTGGCGCCTATATTGTTGCAGTGGTAGATAAGAAAGTAGTTGGTTATGCCATCGGAATAATTAGATTTAGATCCTTGGGTCATGTAATATCTATAGCGGTCAGAAAAGACTTTCGTGGAAAAGGTATTGGCAAGAGGCTCCTCAACGAACTGATAAATAGGCTTTTTGCAATGGGTGCCAAAAAAATAAGGATCGAGGTTAGAGAGTCAAACGAGATTGCTATTAATTTATACAAAAAGATGGGTTTTGTCACAAAAGAAAAAATATTTGGATACTATCCCGACGGTGAAACTGCACTTGTCATGTTTATTGCCTTGCCACAAGGTCATCGAATGTAAGAATTGTTATGCCTTGGGGTCTCTTTGCAATATTGCCGATCCTGGCGCCTATCACGAAGCTAACACCTTTGTTGCTCGAGATATCGAGTAACCTCTGTGTCACCACGCCGTCAAAAACTACTCCATAGATCTTCTCATTTATGCTCTGCAAAACATCTGCTAGTTCTCTGACTGCCACTTTTTGCTTGATTTCCCAAGCCTCATCCACAAGGTTTGCCTCCAGACTTCCCTGCAACTGAGCGATCATCTCCTTCACTTTAATCAAGTTCAGTCCAGGGGGTACTGGGCGCTCTCTTTCTGCCTTAGCTGGTTCTCTCTCCACAGCCTCAATAATTCTTTCTTTTTCAGCTTCTCTTGTAGCTGCTTCTAGGTAGCTCTCCCTCTGCATTACCTCGTGTTTCGTAGTCTCCTTCCTCTCCGGCAATGTCAACTGGTACTGTTCTACTGGGATTTTGCTACGCAAACATTTGGCGATTTCTTTGCCTGTAAGTTCCTCTACCTCTTTACCTGGCGGTGCCCTAGCTATGTAATCTATGTCTGCAACCTGTAGCAACTCCCTTAGGATCAGCTCGCCTCCTCTGTCTCCATCAACAAAAGCTATTATCGTCTTCTTTTTGCTCAGCTCCTTAATCGTGTCTGGCACCGACGCCCCTTCCATTCCAATGACGTTCTTGTAACCGTGGCGAAGCATGTTTATTACGTCTGCACGACCCTCGGTCACAATTACAGTGTCTGATTTATCTACATCAGGTCCTGCTGGCAGATTTTCTGGTCCGTACTTGCTTATCTCATGGACCCTAACAGACTTCATAATCTCTTCTGAAAGCTCCTTTATCTCAAATGTGCTCTCCGTCTCCCAATGAATTAAGATCTCCCTGGCGCGCTCGATAATTTTTCGTCTTTTCTCTTCACGAACATCTTCTATCTTTTTGATATAAACTTTAGCCGAACAAGGTCCGACCTTGTCAATAGTTTCAATTGCTGCTGCTATAATGGCGGTCTCTACTCTATCAAGGCTTGAGGGGATTATCATTTCTCCGTAAGATCTGCCAGACTTGGACTCTAACTCTACTTGGATTCTTCCTATCCTTCCGCTCTTTTGGAGCTCCCTAAGATCCAGCTCTTCACCCAGCAGACCTTCTGTTTGACCGAAGATAGCACCTATGACGTCTGGTTTGTCTACAACACCATCAATCTCTATTCCAGCATATATAGTATACTTTGCCGTAGTAGGCGTTCCACCCATAACCGCCAACCTCCAAAAACTTATTAGGCCCTCCTTCGGGCTATGGGTGTTGCCTTTAAAGTACTTATTTTGCCTAGAATTTTAGTCAACATAGTAAGCGTGACACCTCATTCTGTTAATTAATTAAATTTGATTTAGTAGAAATAAAAACTTTGACTTAAAAACCTTCCTATTTCTGTTTCTTATCTTCATTTCAGTTGGCGTACTAGATCCTGTGCTTCCTTATTTTTACTGAAATAATCTCTAACTGGTGCAAGCAATGTTGATAGCTCTTCCGAAACTGCATTCTTGAGATCCAATGGGTGTATCTTTCCTTGGGAATACATTGTCACTAATGCTTGAGCAGACTCGACTATCAAATCCCCCCCATACCTTGCGTCCCTCTTTATTACAAATTTATCATTTCTATTTAGTATTATGCGAGTGGCTATTTCCAGAATAGGGTTGCCTTCGACGACCATCGGTGGACAGTATGCTTTATTTATCTTCGACTTTATCTCCTCTGGAGAGTCATGGATAAAAATACAGGTCTCAGGCTTAGATTTACTCATTTTTTGTTCAATCATTGCCTCTTCCTCGGTTAGAGTTCCTTCCATCCTACCTTTACCCTGCAAGCCTGGAAGGAGCGGGGTGTGTATGGCGACAGGTTTTTTATATGAATAAACTTCCGCTACCTCTCGAGCCAAAACATGTGCCCTTCTTTGATCCATGCCTCCTAGGCATATGTCAAGGTCTAAGAAGAAGATGTCTTCTACCTGCATGCATGGATATATGAGCTTTGAGAAATCAACAACAGATTCGTCCTCCTTTCTGCCCATTATTGTGACCGCTCTCTTTATCCTTGATAACGAGAGGGCTTTTGCGATCTTTAATACCCCCTCCCAGTACACTTTATTGTCGACCATTTCGTCAGCTTTTAAAAAGTTCAGCCTACCAACATCTACCCCTAATGCCCTAAGGGAGTGTTCTATGTAACTCGCACAGGCATTTATCTTGGCTATATCTCCACCAAACTTGTCATTAATCCAAGCGTGCCAAGTCGCCTCCAAAAGAGTCATTTTGACGCCGACATCCATCAAATCCTTGAGCTTGTTGACCCATATTACCCATCCCAAATGGAACAGACCCGAAGGTTCCACTCCAATGTATCCTTTTGGGGAAGAGTTAGACTCGAATAACTCTTGGAGATCCTTCCTCGTTATCACTTCCTGTGTATCTTTTATAACCTTCTCCACTTTTGACACGACGTCCATGATCCAACATCTCCTACTATTAGGCAAGCTGCCGTGTTGCCCGATGCTAACACCCAACCTCATCGAAGGACGTTTCATCCAGCTCAGGTGGGCTCTCTCTCATCGGGATCTATCCGGCAGCTTGCCCATGAATTTAATGAAAACTTCCTTATTTAACTATTTGAACCGTGGGGCTGTTGCGGGTGTGGGTTAGGTCATGATCATCGCTGAGCAACGCTCGACTCACTTGACCCCTTCGACCCGCCATATCGCCCCACGGTGCTCGGCTCCCACCTCATCGCACTCTTATATCTGTAATCACTTAAAGATAAACTTTGCAAATTGAAAGTGGCGTCTATTCCCTCAATCCAAATCTAATTACGAGTTAAAAAGCTATATTAATGCCCTAATAGTGGCGTGAGGTCACATTCTAAAGCCCCAACGGGAAATTCTAGACCAAAATTCACGAGCACCTGAGGTGAGATCTCTCCAACTACGCCGATCTCAGCACCATCGACTATAATCTTGGCAGCGCGCCCTTCTAGGAAGGGCTGTCCATGGTGCGGCTCAAATTTTATCGTCTTTGACAAGTTCAAAAACAGAGAGGCGGCCACCGCTTGTATGTCCTCGTAACTCACCTTATGGTCCGCAATAACTGCTGCCAAGTGAGTTGAAACTTTTGGTAAACCTTTTTCAACGAAAACCACATCGCCACATTCGAAAATTCGCTGGGGATATGCATGGTGTATGTTCTGACCCAAAAATTGTAAAAGTTTTGGCAAAATACAATCCCTAAGAGCTGCGAACTCTGATGATACTGGATTAATAAGTTCTACAAGATCCCTTTTACCCATTAACGTCTTATCTTCTAAGACTGACTTGTTACTGAGTAGGTATGTAATCACTTCTTGAAAGCCCATACCAATCATTAGATCTCTTACACGCTTCCTTATTCTACTCCCTGGAAGTGGTCTCCCTATAGTTGCAACTCGCGGTACCTCTGGCTGTATATTATTCAGACCGATAGCTATCACGATGTCTTCCACCAAATCAACCTCATGAAGAATGTCTGCCCTATAAGGGGGCGACAACACAACAAATTTTTCATCCTCTTTTTCAACATCATGCCCCATCTTCCTTAGTAGACTTAAAATCTCTTCTGTTCCTAGGTCTAAGCCTGAAACTTTCTTTATCGTCAACGGACTTAAACAAGTGCGGATAAAGTCAAGTTTTGGTGTTAAAATCTCCCGCCCTTCATACGCTATTTCCACTTGTTGAAGAGCCCCTCCTCTTTCCATTAATGATGTTGCCAAAATATTTAAACAAAGGTTTATTGTGCGCTCTTCGGTCCCCGTGACATCAATTATAAGGTTTTTTGTGTCTTCTGTAACCTTTGTATCTTCACTGTTTATTATGGGGGGCATGGAGAGGACTCTTCCTTTTGAGTCGCTTAACAAAGGATATTTCCTCTTCCCCTCTAATATCCAAGCATACTCTGACCCCTTGGGAGTTCTTTTCAGTATCTCGAAGCCGCTCATAACCTCATTGAAACCCAAAGGGACGAATCTTATATCATCAGGGGGGACTGCGGCATAAGTAAGCGGAGGGGAGACCTTATCCATATCATATATTCCAATGGACCCCTTCCTCCTATTAGAGCAGTAAGTGCTATGAAGCTTCTCTTGAAGTTGCATCATCTGGATCAAAGCCTCTTCGTCTAAACTCACATCACGGACAACCGCTGATACTATATACGGGCGGACTTCTGCCGTAGAGGGATCTACCCTAATACTCACTGGTCTTGCGCCCTGGTAATATTTGACCTTCAGTCCTGATCCACCATGGTAGAGCCTTACTCCCCGGGCGATCCCTTCGCTACTGAAAAAATCAGGCCTGTCCGAAGTGACCTCCAAAGTTATCTTGTCTCCAACTATCTGCTCTGGCTCACATTTCAAGGCAGAGAGCGTTTCATAGATTATGTCATTTTCGAGATTGAGCCCAATGAGTCGTTTAAGGTCTCTCATGTCGATATTTATTGTAGGCATCTTCAAAACCACCCCTTCTCTCTTAACATGCCTAAGTTTGAAGTATGAAGTTCGCGGATGTCGTCAACCCCTAACCTAATCATCGCCAGGCGGTCTATACCGAATGCCCACGCTATCACGGGGAAGTCTATGCCTAGTGGTTTCGTCACCTCTGGTCTGAACAGTCCAGAACCCAAACACTCTATCCAGCCAAGGGCTGGGTGCTTCACATATGCTTCTATGCTAGGTTCTGTGAACGGGAAATAGCTCGGTTTGAACTTTATCTCTTTGAACCCAAGCTGCATCGCAAACTCGTTGAGTATTCCTAATAGGTGCCTAACATTGATTCCATAATCCCCCATTATCCCATCAAGCTGGCAGAACTCCACCATGTGTTTCGAGTCGATTACATCTGGTCTGAATACCTTTGAAAGACAGAAAGCCTTGACTGGTGGGGTTTTGTGTTGGGACAGATACCTGACCGATACCGACGTGGTCTGGCTTCTCAGAATTGGTCGGCTTGCTACCTCTCTGCTCCATTTGTAACCCCACCCCTTAGATCCGGTCT
>JACIVQ010000070.1 GCA_014361445.1 Methanosuratincolales archaeon
GCAGCGATTGAGTACTTTGTGATGGACTTGTAGGCATTCTGTGGAGATCTTTTAATGATACCAGTCGACAAAATTCCAAGGATTAATACCATAGAAACCGTAGTGGCAGTTTTCATGACGGCGCCTATAAAAGACGCATAACCCGCGATGCAGAGCATCAAAAACATCCCAAGAGCTGTAACAAGTGAGTATCTTGTGCCCAATATGAAGAAAGTTATCATAATTGGCAGGGCAACAAAATCTACAGACATCCCCCAGGGAACCCTAAGAGGCAAGGCTCTATTTATTAACTCCAAAATCAGCGTTAATGCAATCATTAGAGAAACAAATGATACTTGGAAAGACTTGGAGTAAACCCTCGCCATATCAGTCCCCCGAAAACTTACACTTTCTAACATTTAAGAGTATCTACTCATTTTTGAGTAAAACATCTCAAGACCTTCCCAAAATTTCCTTACAAAGCACATAAAGGAGATGTGATAATGGTTGGAAGTATTATGGTTGGAAGTCTTAAGGCTCGCATTTCATATATATCTTTAGCATCCTAATTATACACAGGTGGTGTTATGATAATATTGGAGTTTTCTGTGGTTCCTGTGGGGACAGGAAAAACAGGTGTAAGCGAGTACGTTGCAAAAGCCTGCAAGGTGATAGAAGCATCTGGGGTCAGGTACATGGTTACCCCAATGGGCACCATAATCGAAACAGACTCCCTCGAAAAGGCATTTGACGTGGTTAAGAGAACCCATGAGACTGTATTCGAGGCTGGAGCAAAAAGAGTGATAACTACAATAAAAATAGATGACAGAAGGGACAAAGATAGAAAGATGGAAGACAAGGTGGAGAAGCTTAAGGAAATGGGCGTCAAAGTAGAAAAACCCTGATATGATAAATTAATAACGTGAGCGGGAAATCCCACATGCTCCAGCGGTGGGATGATAGCGGACATAATCTTTATCATCTAACGAGTTCATAAAACTACCGCTTCAACGCATATATAACCAAATCAGATCATCAAGGTGCAAACCCTACTATAAACGGCGTAACATATGTCTCCATAATTGCTGCCGTGAAAAGTAGCACCAAGGAGATTATGAAAAGTCTAAGCCCCCTCCTGAAGTCAGGGGTCACCCCATACTCCTTACCTCTAATTCTACTCACAATTTTTCTGATAACTCCCGTACCGAAACATAACCCTCCCGCCGCAGCTAGAACAAGCGCGGGCAACTCAAAGATTCCATGTGGCGCAAGTGCCTTAAGCGCCAGGTCTATTGGCAGTACCGAGGCTATGAACCCGGTCATAAATCCATTAAGCACCAAAATCATAATTGGGAATATCAGTAGGACTGGAGACAGAAAGAAAGCCAGACCTACAGTTAATGAGTTTTTTGCAAATAAAAACAAAACAGTTGAAAATTCATAGGGCTTATACAACTCCACATAGGGGGAGAGGATTTCGAAGAAGGGCGATTCGGATAAGGGGGTCTCAGTCTTTGGCATCAGCACCCCTAAAGCCATCCCAATAAAAAGCAGTCCAAAGGATATGGCTATATATTTGTAGGTGACGTTCGTTTTTCTATCGTCTTCCATACACTATCCCAGCATATCTTTGTATTCCGGGTGCTTTTTGAAGAATTCCACTGAAAATGGGCAGACCGGGACTATCGCGAGTTTATTTTCTTTGGCATAATTTATGGCAGCCTCCATCATTTTTGTCCCTACGCCTTTCCCCCTATGTTCTTCTGGTGTGAAAGTAGAGTCGATGTACATCTTGCCATTACTAACATGGAATTTTAAAAATGCCTCGCTCCCGCCAAAATTCACCACAATTTTCTTGTTTTCAACCCTAACACTCATAGGCTTTCAATAATCACATGCCCCCTCAGGCTTATAAAAATATACAAAATCACAACCTTCTAGAAGCGTCCTTCTTATTAGAAGGGTTGACAAAATTTGAATGCGGGGTTATAAGAATGGACCCACAACAGAGATCAATGAGAGAGGCGCTAATCTCTGAAAGGGTCGAAGACTTGGTCGTAAATAAGGATGATACCATTTCAGATTTAGTAATCAAACTGAGGAAGATGGGCGGTTTCATGGCTCCAAGAGTTGCGAGGGCTGCAGAGATCATAAAGGAAATGTCTTCAAGTGGAGCAACAAATTTTCTCTCATTCACAGGAAATATCGTATCCACCGGTCTCAGAGGCACTCTAGCACAAATCATAAGGAAAGGAAACTTTAGTGCTGTTATTACAACATGTGGTGCTCTTGATCACGACATAGCGCGATCCTTTGGTGCAAGATACGCATGTGGCGAGTTCGATGTGGATGACTCAATGCTAAATGAGTTGGAGATACATAGGCTTGGCAACGTGTTCATCCCATTGGAAGACTACGGGCCCTTAATAGAGCGGGTGATGAGGGAACACCTCCCAGAAATTATGAAAGACCGAGACGAAATCTCCCCATCAGAACTCGCCAAAGAATTTGGGAGGCGAATAAATGACCCCTCCTCAATATTGAGGGCTGCCTTCGACAAGGGGATCCCGGTCTTCGTACCGGGGATCGTGGATGGCTCATTTGGAACAAACCTCTTCTTCTACGCACAGACAAACAGGCTGAAGCTGGATCTCTTCAGGGATATGAATCTCTTATTGAATATGGTCTTCGACTCCAATAAAACTGGCGCCCTCATAATAGGCGGCGGAATAAGCAAACACCACGTAATATGGTGGAACCAATTCAAAAATGGTCTAGATTACTGCGTGTATCTCACAACCGCCCAAGAGTATGATGGCAGCTTATCAGGGGCACTTCCAAAGGAGGCCATATCTTGGGGAAAAATAAAACCTACGGCAAAGCATGTCGCAGTGATAGGCGATGTGACAATAACCCTGCCGTTGATCGCCCCGTCCTTGCTTTGAGGTGGTTCTATGCCTAGGCTTCGCCACTGCTACCCTGTTAACCATAGACCAGCAAAAGTATTCGAAAGGAGAAAATATTACGAGTCTCTAGAGTTCAACAAGATTGCTGCGTGGTTCAGCAGCAAACCTCACAGCCTAAAAAAACCGATCTTCCATCTAGATCCTGGCTATGAAACAGGCTACTGCCGGAAGAAGTACCGAGATAAACTCGGCAAACTCCTATACTTTGACATAAAAGACTATAATGAGCTCAAGGAAATGGTCTTAGAATATCTCCCCGAGGACCTCTACTACGATCGAAATCTTTACGATGATCCCTCCAAATGCCTCGACTGTGAAGACCGGAATTGCCAGACCTGTGAAAATTTGTTGGGGCAAGAGTTGATGTTTGACGTCGACCCAGAGAATATAGACTGCCCCAACTGTGGCTCACTCGAAGAGAGGATCAAAAGTGCTTCCATGTTCAAGTTCTGCTACATATGCTTTAATAAGGGGGTGGAGCAAGCCCTGCGCCTCGGAGATCTGCTCTCGGAAAAAGGCTTTCAGAGACTTTCTGCGGTCTACTCCGGGAGAGGGTTCCATATTTATGTCGAGGATCCTCGCGCCTATGAAATGACTCATGAGGAGAGAAAGAGCCTTGCAATTGAGGTGAAAAATCAGGGGATAGGGATAGATTTGTGGGTCACGGAAGGTGGGTCTAGGCTAGCTAGGGTCCCATATTCCCTCAACGGACTCGTAAGCAGGGTATGCCATCCGATAGAACTCTCAGAAATAAAAAGGCTGGACTTTTGGCATTCGCGACCATTCGTGCCAGTATTTCTCTGATTACTTCTTCTTTTTGGCTTTTTCTTCTTTCTTCTTATAATACTCCTTCTTCTTTTCCTCAGCCATGAGCTCTCATCCCTGTACATATCATGTACGGTTAGATTAATAATGATTTCTCCTCACAAAACCAATACAAAAAAGGTTATGATTAATATATAGATGATGATTGTATTATTTAATAGGTACAGGTATGAGTAAAGAACAGCTTACGCGCCTCCCGAAGGAGAGCGAGGAGGGAAACGTAGAGTACAAACTAAAGATAGTTCAGCCCACAAAAGACCGGCTTGAGGAGTTAGCCTCCCAGATCAGGTACAGGCTTGCTGAGAAGGGCGGTGAGGCGTTCTACATATTAGGGGTTAGTGATTCTGGAGAGCCTGTTGGTCTTAGCGACGAAGAGCTTGAGTCCTCTCTAGAGAACCTTCGAAAAGCCGCCCATCTGGCGGGAGCGAAAATTACAGTGATTAGGGAGGCAAGAGGGAAGAGCGGTAGGATCCTTGAACTATTGTTAAGGAGATGTAGGGATCAGCTACCTATTCAGATATCTGTTATCACGGCAGGACAAGCAGATCACGGCAAGACAACAACAGTAGGGGTGCTGGTCACTGGAGATCTGGACGACGGAGACGGTCTCATAATGAGCAAAGTGGCGAGGTACAAGCACGAGGTCGTGATGCGTAGGACTTCTTCAGTGGCAGAGAGGGTTATGGGTTTCGATGAGGAAGGAAACATAGTCAATTACCTCCTGCCGTCAGCCCTCGACGAGGCCCAGGTTTACCTAAACAGCTGTAAACTTGTATCCTTTGTCGATGTTGGTGGCCATGAGAGGTACCTCAGGACAGCGGTTAGGGGTTTGCTCTCTTACAACCCAGATTACGTCATGCTGGTTGTTGCTGGCAACGCAGGCGTGTCTACCATGACCAAAGAGCATCTAGGGATCGCGCTGAGCTTCAAAATTCCCATATTCGTTGTCGTGACAAAAGGCGATCTGGCACCAGCTGATATACTATCGAGAGTCATCGAGGATCTCATGTCTCTTCTCAAGGCTCCTGGAATTAACAAGATACCTCTACTAGTAAAGGATCTCGACGACGTCTCGATCTCAGCCAGAAATATGCGCAGTGGAAGAGTCGCGCCAATATTCGTTGTATCTAACAAGTTTGGGTCTGGA
>JACIVQ010000071.1 GCA_014361445.1 Methanosuratincolales archaeon
ATTTAAGATTTAATGGAACATATTTTATTTAGGGCGTAGGGAAATGGAGGAGCCCGTGATATCCCCTGTGGTTGGTAAAGTTTTATCGATCAAGGTTAAAGAGGGAGATTATGTCAAAGAAAATGATGTCATTTTGACCATGGATGTACTCAAGCTTGAGACGGAGATAGTCGCATCCAAGTCGGGCAAAATTAAGGAGGTCAAAGTGAGACCAGGCGACCAAGTAGAACTGGGAGCCACGCTCATGGTAATAGAGGGTTGATTTATTTGGAGATTCAGAATCTCTTTCTCTTCTCGCTGGGCGTATTTGTGGACTTGTTTATTTTTTCATTTTTTGTGGCGGGAATTATTTCGCTCATAAGGCGTTTAGTTAAGGAAGAGGCAAAGGGGTAAAAATATGCCATTTAATCTTTTAGACCTCATAAGCCCACTTTTTCCAGGTATATGGACCTTCTTCTTGGTTCAGCCCTATCAAGCTTTGACAAGAGTGGCCCTAATAATCATTGGGGGGTTTGTTCGTATATCTGGCATATAAGAAGATAGTCGAACCGCTAATAATACTCCCCATGGGTTTAGGGATACTCTTCTCGAACATGTCAATGCTTGTCCTACCTAATGGTGCAATAGGAACGCTCCATGTCAACCCCATGGTATCTTCGCCATCAGATGTAATTCAGGCGTTGCAGATCTTCTGGCTGCAGCCAATATACACCTTGGCTTTCTTAAACACACTTATAGTGTGTATGATCTTTCTTGGGATTGGATTGATTACTGATCTCTCCTTTCTCATCTCTAAACCGCTTTTGAGTCTTTTATTGGCATCCTTTGCAGAGCTAGGGACCGTCTTCACATTGCCCTTGGGGGTAATGGCTGGTTTGAGCCTTAAGGAGGCGGCTGCGGTATCAATAGTGGGCGGGGCGGATGGTCCAGTTGTGCTGTTAACCTCACTCTTCCTTGCCCCAGAGTTGTTTGTGCCCATCGGCATCATTGCCTACATATATTTGAGCGTCCTCTACCTACTCCAGCCCTACATAAACAAGGCGATAATCCCAAAGTCAGCTATGGGAACCTACATGGATCCGATGAAGATAGGCAAGGTGGGTCAGAGGGAGAAGATGGCATTTGCAGTCATAGTGGGTAGCGTGCTCTGTTTAACGTTCCCATCGGCCGCACCACTCTTTGCGTCATTCTTTTTGGGCGTCGTTATAAAAGAAGCGAGGATTGAGAGGTACTCTAAGTTCTTGGACGAGGTGGTGTTGTCAGGATCGACGTTCTTCTTGGCATTTGTGCTGGGAATGTTAACCACATCTGACGTAGTTACGAACCCTAAAGTTTTCCTCATACTCGTGCTGGGGATAACCTCCCTAATTCTCTCTTGTATTGGCGGGGCAATCGGAGGGATGGTTCTATATTACATTAGTGGAAAAAAGATAAATCCGCTTCTTGGACCTGCCGGCGTTTCTTGTGTACCAACAACAGCCAAGATATCACAAAAGATGGCCCAAGAGATAAACCCAAAGAATTACATCATACTTTATGCCATGGGTCCAAACGTTGCGGGCGTTATAACTACTGCAGTAATATGCTCACTTTACATCACTTTAATACCCCTGATGTGATGGGTCCGCGGTAAAAGTCATTTCGGATTTTTTACATAATGAGATATATCACAAAACTTAAATAACTTTTTGATTTATTAATTACGGGGTGGTCGGATAATGTGGAGATGGTATTATTGCCATTACCATGGACCATGCAGATGTGGTTTCGGCCCTCATGCATATGGCTTCTGGCACAGGGCTCCAGTGCTTGAGGAGCTTGAAGCAACAAGAGAGTGGATGAGAAAAGAGCTTGAATACATTGAAAATGAGATTGAGAGACTGAAGGGTGAGAAGAAGAAACAGGAAGGTTGAATTAGAGAATAATGGAAAGCCTCTTTTTCCCTTTTTCTTGGATAAATTTAGGTGGCGCATCCGTAAGGGTATTAAGTCGCCTAAGCAAAGGAGTATTTCATGCCAAAATGTTTCTGTTGCAGATGCCGAAGGGGGATAGTAGGCAGAACTCCTAAGCCGGTTCATATAAACAACCTTCCACCGGTAGACGCTCTGGTACCATACCCAAAGGAGCTTAGTCCACCCATACATCTCGATTTGGCAGAGCTTGAGGCACTGCGTCTTGTGGAACTCGAGAAGCTTTCTTATGATGAGGCGGGAATTGTAATGGGGGTTTCGAGAAATACAATATGGCGTATGGTCGAGAGTGGAAAAGAGAAGATCATATCAGCCTTCTTTGAAGGAAGGAAGATAGAAATTCATAAGCCATGATGCTCCTTGGCTGAAACGTGCGGGGATTCTTGATTTTAAGGTGGTTCATAATTTTTTAGGTTTCCACATCGTCCCGTCCAAGTCTCACCATTCGTTGTGAGCCGTCTCACTAAGAAACAGGAAAACTATGTGGGAACGCTCTTAACGATCGCTGTGGCAAGGGACTCAAAGGCAATTTTTTTAGCCGCGCCCCTGAAGATCTTACCGCCTATAATATCTACAAGTCTACCATTCTCAGCAATGAGGTATACTTGGTTTGTGAGGCAAAGCCCTGCAACCTTACCATTGACAATGATTTTGTCTCCAGGCTCCGCATAAAGAACCTGCCTTATCTCCCTTTTACCTTCTTTTGTGACCCTCTTTATCTCTACACTTGGTCGTATGATTTCAAGCTGGGCTGCTTTTTTTATAACATCTAGCAATTCTCCACCAACCTCATTCCAGAGGATTATTGCGCCATCGGGTCTTCCAAGTCCCTCTATGTGAATCAGCGGGAGGGATGACATATTCTTGAGGAGCTTTGTGTTGGATATTATCTGAGCCACATACATAATCCCACTCTGCGTACTCCTGCCCAGGTTCATCAATACGAGTCCGTCAAGGTCCATCAGTGAGATCTCATCAATAATTCGGCTGATACTTTTTTCTGTTTTTTGCTGCCTGCTTCTTGAAAGGGCTTTTGCCGCGCTCTCCCCAATAGGGACTATTGCAACTTTGAAACCTACGCACTCCAATGCGGACCTTATCTTTTCGTGCCACCCCTCGAGCACAGGTTCGGCTGAAAGTGGAGCAAGCACAACTCTCTTAGACCTCTTGCCACCCAAGATCTCATCCAAGGTTCTGGGTAGCCACTCCATTATTTTAACAGACCCACCAGCCTGCCTGAGCTCGTCCAATACGTTGATCAAGTGGTCATCAAAGTATTCCACAACCCAACAAGACCTCTGGAATTGGAAGGCGCCAACCCTCTTTAGCGCACGTACCAACCTTATTCGTATGCCATGAGGGTCTTTTTTGCCTTCTATATCATAAAGTAGCAAGAACATAAGCACCAAACTAAAATATGACTTATCGTCAACTTTAACTTTAACTGAGTGAAAAGAGATAAACAGTGGTATGAGCTATGGCAATCCCAGTAGCGTCAATAGCAAGGCACCCACCCGCAGTAATTCTTCCTTCGAATACTAGGGTGATCGACGCTATAAAGTTCATGAATGAAAGAAGCGTGAGACATGCAATAGTCTCTAATGATGGGCAAAAAATCGACGGGTTGGTCTCTGCAAAGGATATACTCAACTATCTCGGCGGAGGGGACAAATTCAAAATTCTGAAAGAGTTACATGGAGGGGACTTGCACAGAGCACTCCACTCGCCAATCGAACCTATTGTAAATAAGAGACCGATTGTAGCAAAGATGACAGACTCGCTCCCTGAGCTCATGGCAATTATGGCAAAACACGATATTGGGATGCTGCCCCTGTTGGACGAGCACTCCAGAATTTGGGGAGCACTCTCTGAGAGGCATCTATTCAAGTTGTTTGAGGGGAACCAGATGTTTGTGAAGGTATTCGAAGTGATGTCCAAGCCCCTCATCACACTTGACACGAAAGCTACGCTACTCGACCTTTCTCGAGTTATGATAAGCAAGGACATTAGAAGAATCCCAATAATTAGCGAGGGCAGGCTCTGGGGGATAGTAACTGTAAAGGATATAATCAGGTTTCTCGCGAGTGGGTATGTGGAGGAGGCGATAAACAAAGGGCTATCCGACTATATTCTGAACACGAATGTCTCCAAGATCGCTACATTAAACCCAAAAACTGTCAGCCCTGATGTAGACTTAAGCGATGCGGTGAAGATAATGAATGCAAATAATGTTGGATCGCTGATCGTTATCTCAGCCGGAAACCCGGTAGGAATTTTGACGGAAAGGGATCTCTTGCTTAAACTCCCAAAACTTAGAGGGGTGGAATTCATGACGGACGTTGCTAAAAACAGGGTTATCGTCGGTAGAATACACTTCTAAATCCATGGTTTTATAATGACTCATTCTCGAAAATATGTTAATAAATTTAAAAATAATGGGTTAAATTATAATCCCCAAACCCAAACACAGAAACAAACGCTCAAAGACACAGAGAAGGGGGAGAAAAAACGCAAACACACACTAACAAACAAACCTCAGAATCCGTCATAAATACCTAAACGTTTAACCATCCTCCAAGCCTCATTGTTCTTGTTTATTATCTGCTGAGCCGTAGCGGAGCGTACTTCTCTTATAGGCGTTTAGGATACTACGAAAATTTCCTACAATGTATTTAGACCTGCCTGCGCTCGTAGTTGACCTCATTCCACAGTCTGGTGCGACCATCCTGCCATGACTCCATTTTTCGTGAAGTATATGGTATAATAACCATAAAAAGTTCTTATTTCAGAAGCTATTGAACCAGGGATGTTAGAATCCAGCCAATATTGAGCATAAATCATAGCCTCTTTTTCGCTTACGGGCATGGGCATAGTGACATTGGTAAAGGGCCTCGCCCCATATTTCCAGTTCCAAAAATTATT
>JACIVQ010000072.1 GCA_014361445.1 Methanosuratincolales archaeon
TGATGGTAGCGCTGACAATAGCGACTTCCATATTCTTCTTAGGATGGATCTCTCAGACACTGGGTCTATCATTGTTCCAAACTGTGATAAGCTCCTTTATAGGCAGCGGCGTTGTTGCGTTTCTTTTGTATCTAAATGGTTACCCTGGCGTAAAAGAGGGAATACCATATCCGATCCAGCTCAGACTTTCCTTCGGCAACAAAGGCGCCGTATTGCCGATGCTGATGGTGGTGATCGTAGACCTGATATGGTATGCGATCGACGGGTTCATAGCCTCTTGGGCTATGACTGAGATGATACTCGTGATATTGGGATGGCCGTCTGATAAAATCGTGGCGCAGGGGCTGGCTTACACCCCTATCACACTGGTCGTGTACTTGGCGGCGTTGGTTGTTATTGGGATGGGCAAGATAAGATCGATTAAGTGGGTGGATACACTC
This sequence comes from Methanosuratincolales archaeon, assembly GCA_014361445.1. GTDB lineage: Archaea > Thermoproteota > Methanomethylicia > Methanomethylicales > Methanomethylicaceae > WYZ-LMO10. The sequence goes on from JACIVQ010000072.1 coordinate 441, forward strand.
TCAGGTCCTCTGATCTTCATATTCTTTGGATGGTTCGTTTTTTACATGATGGACATGCCCCAGTTCGCAGCGAAGGTCATACCAATCTGGGATGGAGGGGTTTCGTGGTTAAGTTCAGAGTTCTTGTTGAACACAGCCATACAGACCTCTTGGTGGGGAATGATAGTGCCCAACATATCCGACATTTGCAGGTATAACAAATCCACAAGAGCTCTGGCATGGGGGCATATTTTGGGACTGGTATTCCCCCAGGTCTTGGGGGCGACGATTGGATTCGTTGGGACATACCTCGCCGGTGGAAACCTAAGTCCCATAGACATAATAGCCATATACTCACCAACCCCGATACTTGGCGCCCTCGGTCTATTCTTCGCTTTTCTGTCTACCGGTACGACCGCCCTGACAGGCTACTTGCCAGGTATAATGAATGCGTTCATCAGGATCTTCGGACTGACCTGGAGGAAGGTCTTGTTCATGGTGACCGTGCTCTCCTTCTTTATCGCACCATGGTACATCAAGGACTCTCTGGGTATAGCTTACCAGCTACTCAACATCACGTGGTACTATAGTATGTTCTTGGGTCCTGTGGCTGGGGTGATGATCGTCGATTACTGGTTGGTCAGGAGGAGAAGGATCGTGGTGGAAGAACTTTACAACAACGACAGCAAAAGCATATACAAGAATGGCGTATTCTGGACAGGCGTCGGATCATTTATAATAGGGTTGATAGGGCAATACATCGCTGCCATAATCCAGGGCAAGTTCTATTATGCGTTTGGATTCCCGCTGCCAGGACTTGAGCTGGCATGGTACTATGGTTTCATAATCTCGGGTCTGGCGTATTATATATGGAGCAGGCTTAAAGCTTACTAGTTTAAAATGCCCTCTGGCTTAATTTTTGAAGAGCAAGGCATTGCAGGGGTTATCCAACATGGGTGAAGAGGGTTAGGAAGTCAGGGATTGGCACACATGAAGGTTGCAGTTAGCTTCCGTGCCTGATCGATTGCACGAAACGCTCTATCCTGTTCATTGCCTCCTCAATGTTGCTTAATGAAGTGGCATAGCAAAGCCGCACGTGCCCTCTGCCATAAGTTCCAAAGGCTGAGCCAGGAACGACCACGACTTTCCCCTCAACTAGGAGCCTCTCTGCAAATTTGTCGTCGTCTACAAAATCGACTTTTGGAAATATGTAGAATGCGCCCATGGGCTTGTTCACAACAAAGCTGTCTATCTCGGAGAGGCGCTTGTAGAGGTAATCCCTTCTCCTCTGGTATTCCTGCCTCATGGATTCAGTCGCTGCTCGACTTCTGGGGTCTCGAAGGGCTTTAGCCGCAGCGTATTGAACGAAGGAGACAGGACAGGCTGCAAGGTACATCTGGAACTTTGTCATCTTCGCAACCGTCGCAGGGTCTGCCACCACGTAACCGAGCCTCCAGCCTGTCATGGCATAAGCCTTTGAAAAACTGTTTACAGTTATGGTATATTCAGACATCCCGTTCAGGGAGGCTATACTAACGTGCTCTGCTCCATCGTAAACCAACTTCTCGTAAACCTCGTCGCTTACAATCCGAATCCCATATTCCACTGCAATGTCGGCAATCTCCTCCAAGTCCTTCCTCGTTAGGACTGATCCTGTAGGGTTATTTGGCGTACTGATGATTATACATCGAGTCTTTCTTGTTATTGATCTCCTCAGGTCTTCTGGATCCACCCTAAAATCGTTCTCTATGCATGTCTTCACCTCAACAACAGTTCCACCAACGAGTCTAGCTGCAGCTGCGTGGGTCACAAAATATGGTGAAGGTATTATCACCTCTTCACCAGGTCTAACGAAGGTCGAGAGCGCCAACAAGAAGGCTTGGTTCCCCCCGACGGTCACTATGATATTTTTGTCTGGGTCTGCAATTATCCCATTCTCCTTTTTTAGCTTCTCTGAGATCTCATCCCTAAGGATCTTGAGCCCGTTGTTCGGGGTGTAGTGGGTCATGCCTTTTTGCAATGCCTCTAAGGCATACTCCTTTATGTGCTGGGGCGTGTCAAAGTCAGGTTCACCTATGCCGAGTGATATTACGTCTTTCTGCTTACTAGCGAGCTCAAAGAGCTTTCTTATTCCTGATTCAGGTATACTATCGAGAATATCAGGGATAGACACGGAATCACCGGAGATGATTAGTTCAAGGAATTAAAAAACATTGTGAATTTATAAAGCAATAATCTTCTCACGATAGAAGCCCTCTCCCAAAGATGATTAAGAAACATAATTAAATGTGCCCATCCTTGACTTTATGAGTAGGGAATTCCCTCCAGAAGAGCGTTCACATCGTCCTATCTTCTGTGCACCCACTCTGAATTTATCGCAGACATCAATGACTTGATCTATGCTCTCTTTGCCTATCACCAGTTCCATCCCAACACCCATGTTGAATACCTGGTACATCTCCTTCCACCCAACCTTACCCTCCTTCTGTATCAACTGGAATATAGGATCTGGTTCTGGAAGACTGTCTTTTATGTATGAAACGCCCCTGCCTACTCTGAGGCATTTAGTAAGCCCCCCTCCTGTATTGTGTACCAGTGCTTTCACCTCCACCTTTCTCAGGATTTCTTGTATTAAGGGCATGTAGATTCTAGTTGGTGAGATCAGAGCCTCACCTACGGTCATGCCCAGCTCGTCTACGTAAGAGTCCAACTTGTAGCGCCCCCTGTATCCTTTGACATCTGGACAAAGTATCTCCGGGTATTTCTCAGGGTACTCGCTGCTTAGCAGGACATGCCTGGCGAGTGTTATCCCATTGCACATTAGCCCGCTGTTCTCACGGTCTTCCAATGATGATCTCCCGCCGCTCCTCAGTCCTACAATTATGTCGCCAGGGCAGATCTGGGACCCTGTTATTACATATTTTATTGGTACCTCGGCATAAACTGTGCCAGATACATCAAACGTACGGATTATATCGGGCAACTCCGCGGTCTCGCCACCGCAGAAGGTAAGGTCAGATCCGATACAGCGGAGCTCATGAAGCACTGTTGAGAAGCCCTCGGCGAGGGCACCGAGCAGCTCCTCTTTTTTTACTACGAACGGGTTGAGCGCTATGTAGTCAGATATTGCTAATGGGGTTGCACCAACACAGATAACATCATCAACATTCATTGCTATGACGTCTTTTGCCAGTCCGCTGAAATATTTCGGATCGTTAGTCTCTTTATAAAATAGATAAGATACTATGGGTTTGGTACCTGCCCCGTCCTCATGGAGTATTATACCCTTAGATGGGTCAAGCGGGTGCTTAAGGATCGGACAGAATGACCCAGGAAAGAGCTCGTCTATAACACGCTTAAAGGAGTAAATTCCTGTCTTGTGGACGTCAACACCAAGAGACTCGTATTTACCACCATCATTATCGTTATCGTTAACATTAAAATTGCTCTTGCTGTTATTAATACCATTCTTGAACATGTTATGAGATTAGATCTATTTCCCATAATATTCTTTTGGAAAGATCGTTATGATACGACTGGAACGTCCTTCCATATAGATTTAAAAATAAAATTAAATGATCTGGGAGAGTTTCTGCTAATTATACCCGTGAGCTACCCACCGCTGGAGCACGTGGGATTTCCCGCTCACAATGTTAAATAGCGAATTAAAATAGGATCAATATTCTAATTTTCCCCTCAGATTTTTCCCAAAAACAATTTTGACCTTTTTAGAATGTGGATTTTCGACACATCAGTGGGGTTAACTCGTATAAATTCAAGGAGAAAACTCTTCCTGATCCGGGATCAACACCTTCTATTTAATGCATCCTTCATACCGGCGCTGTCTCAAAGCTTAAAGGTTGCATTCATACGCCAAGGGACCTCAAAAGCTTCTCGATTTCCTGGAGGCTCATCTCCTCCCCTTCAGTCGACCCCTTCTTTACATCTTGACTCTTCACAGACCCAGAGGTCTGTGACATGGTCTTTTCTACATAGGGCGTTTTCTCCTCAGAGAGCAGGATCTCGCCGACAACTCTACCTTTCAACCCTTTGATTTCTATAGGTGTATCAATTTCGATTCTGA
>JACIVQ010000073.1 GCA_014361445.1 Methanosuratincolales archaeon
TATTCCACCAAATAACTTTATTGGCACATCCATTACCCCTTTTATATCCAGATTTATGTTTTTCTTGTCTTCTTTTACGAGCGAGGCTATAAGATTAAGTATATCTGACGTTGTTATTTCCACTGGGATCCTAAGAGGCGTTATGCTATTAGCTGGAATTAAGATAGAATATTTCGTACCCTCTGCAGCAAACTTGTCGTTGATGTAGACCCTGTAAGATAATTTATCCAACTCTATAGAAGCAGATGTTGGGTTTCTCACGTACAAATCGACCTGTAAGAGTATCTTTGATGGAATTGGGAAGCCTTGAAGATCGAATGATGCTAGAGAAGCCTTTGTAACTTTGATCTGTTCCATCGCCGTATAAAGCTGGTAACCATAAAAGCCAAAACCAATAATGAGGATTAATATTGTTCCAACAATAAACTTACCTGCCAATCTATTCCTTCCTCCAAGGGTAGGGCAACTCAAATTTTATTTTGTTGAACATTAGTTGTATTTTTGCAAGTCTTGCGCCGCTCATCTGCTTACGGTTATTGCACCAAGAGGGCAAACCTTCACACACTTCATACACATGTTGCATAGTGATAGCCAAACAGGGGTTATACGCCAGTATTTAGGGTCAACAGGGTCTATTGGCATGTTGGGAGATTCGTGTAGAATGAATATTGCAGGGTCGCAGACTCTCAGGCACTTGGCGCAGTCCCTTGGGTCCATCTGGCCCTTTTCGCCACATTTGGTGTAATCTATGGTCACCTTTGGGCTCTTCTTTGGGAACAATCAATACACACCTCTGAGGGCAGGATAATTCTCACGGGGAACTAGCTTTATAGCATCGTATTTGCATGCATGTCTGCAGACCCCACAGCCAAAACATTTGTTTATGTCCACTATGACCCTTTTAAGTGACTGGACAAGACGGAGCACGCCAAACTGGCATTTTGTCACACACATGCCACACGCCTGGCACCTGTCTGGGTCCACCTCAGCAACATACTCCCCCTTGTAGACTGTGTGGAGACCGAAATCATTCCTTAGACGGAGACCGCCACACTCAGGATTCTCACACGAGCATATGGCGTTAATGTAAGGGACTGGCTGGAACCAGACTGTGGCAACATAGCCCTTCTTATTATGTTCCTCGATGTGGGCGATAGCCTCGTCCCGGTCCAGTCGGTACTTGGTGTCCTTAGGTATGAAACGCGAAAGCTTCTCGATCACACCTGAGAGGAGACCGAAGTTGATGCAACATGCCTCCTTTATTCCCCTCTGCATCCACCTGCACATGCAGTAGTTCTCGATAATTGGCTCGGCAGCAAGATTCCCCAATATGATCTTTGCTTCCTCTAAGGGAATCACTTGACCAAAGTGTCCGTCAGCCCTGACAGGATTTCTGTGTTTGCCTTCGCTGTGTATCATCCTCTCTGCGCTCCATCTGAGTATCCGTCCAATTATCGGTAGCTGGAGCTTGTAGCCCAAGTCAATGGAGGTTATACCCATTATCCTCCGAATGTATACCATCTCGAAAGCCTTCCACTGCTCCTTAAGGTACTCTTGGGCGTTTATTGCCTCGGCAAGCTCATTTGAGTAATTCTTAGCGTTCATGTACCATTTTCCGCCGGCGCCATGCTTCATGCACCAATCACACAAAGGCGCTCACCAAAATATGTCGGAGATCTATATCTTTTAGCCTATAAGAGTTTTTAGATGGGATTGGTTGGTGTATCTGCGCAATTCAAACGAACCGACTGCACGGATAAGATTTATTTACCCATATTTATTTAAAGACTTGAAGGGATGGAAAATGTCAACAAAGCCCGTTGAGATCGGAAGCCTTAAGGAAGGTAGTTTTGTGGTTATCGACAATGTGCCTTGCAGAGTTGTCTCTATGGAGAAGTCAAAGACAGGCAAGCACGGTTCTGCTAAGGCCAGGGTTGTCGCGGTGGGGATTTTTGACGGTGTGAAAAGGAATCTTGTAGCGCCCGCAGACCAGAGGGTAGACGTACCCATAGTTGAGAAGAAGGCGGCTCAGGTGATATCTGTGATGCCAGACACTGTCCAGCTGATGGATCTTGGAACATATGAAACTTTTGAGATAAAGAAGCCAACTGATGAGGAGATCCTCTCGAAGCTAGCCCCTGGCGTTGAGGTGGAGTATTGGGAAATCCTGAACGAGAAGCACATTGTCAGGGTAAAATAATCAGATCGTTTGAAGTTTAAAATTCAAATCAATCTAATTTAATTTTTAAGGTGTAATAGATGGTCCTTGAGAGTCTGGGGAGCTCGATAAGCAACGCTGTTAAGAAGGTACTTAGAGCCCCAGTTGTTGATGAAAAGGTCGTTAAGGAGCTTGTAAGGGACATACAAAGAGCTCTCCTCCAATCAGATGTGAATGTTAGGCTGGTACTAGATCTCTCAAAGAACATAGAGAAGAAGATCCTTGAAGAGGAGCTCCCACCAGGTATTACGAGAAGGGAGCTAGCGGTAAAGGTAGTCTATGATGAGTTGGTCTCGCTGCTAGGGGGAGAGAGACCGCAGCCCCCAAAGTACCCGAAAGGCAAGACAACTATACTGCTTCTGGTGGGGATCCAAGGATCTGGCAAGACCACGAGTGCTTCGAAACTTGCATGGTTCTTGAAGAAGCAGGGTTACTCTGTGGGGCTGGTCTGTGCGGACAACTTCAGAGCAGGAGCATACGACCAGCTGAGGCAACTCGCTGAGAAAGCAGGCGTTGCCTTTTATGGTGAGAGGGACGCGAAGGACGCTGTAGAGCTGGCAGTAAACGGTGTGAAGAAGCTGAAAGAGAGCGGCACAGAGATCATAATAGTAGACACTGCAGGCAGGCACAAGAACGAGAGCGCCCTCATCGAAGAGATGCGCCAAGTAGCCGAGGCTGTAAAGCCAGACGAGATCATATTGGTCTTGGATGCCACAATAGGGCAACAGGCTGCCCAACAGGCGGAGGCCTTCAACAGTGCAACAAAGATTGGGACGATACTTTTGACGAAGCTCGATGGCTCAGCCAGAGGGGGTGGGGCGCTCTCAGCGGTGGTGGCGACAAAGGCGCCCATAAGGTTCATAGGTACAGGCGAGGGCATAGAGGAGATAGAAGTCTTCAACCCAAAGAGGTTCGTTGGCAGGCTCCTTGGAATGGGGGATATAGAGAGCCTCGTTGAGAAGTTCAAGGAGGCTGAAATCTCCAAGACGGGCAAGGATACCATGAGCGCAATAGCCTCTGGAAGGTTCACGCTAAAGGACCTCTACGCGCAGATGCAAGCCATGAGAAAGATGGGACCCTTTAGCAAGCTTTTACAGTCTATCCCCGGGTTCGGGGTGAATCTCCCTAAGGAGTCGATCGACCTCACCGAGGAGAAGATGAAGAAGTGGATGGTTATAATGCAGTCAATGACTGAGGAGGAGCTTACAGAGCCCCATATCATAGATGGTTCTAGAGCGAGAAGGATAGCAAGGGGGTCCGGGACCACCACAAAGGACCTAAAGGAGCTGTTGACCCAGTATAAGATCAGCAAGAAGTACATAAAGCAGCTCGTTAAGAAGCAGAAGAGGATGCAAGGGCTCAAGGGCATTTTCACTGCGAGGTAAATTTTTTGCGAGAGACCGCCCTTTTGGTCCCGTCAAAAATACTCCGCTCAGAAGAGTTGGGAATTGCTACTAGGTTTGTGGTCGGAGCCATGCTGCTTTCCCATGGGGTTCGCCCGGATGCGAGGACCCATATAATATTCGATGGGAAGATTTGTATAACATTCGAGGGGAAGAGTATGAGGAATGTCAGACCTGACGAGCAGTCATTGGCTGGGATCTTGAGGGCGGGTTTTGAGAGAGGAGAAGGCAGAGTGATGAGAGGCATATTTGCCAAGAGGATAGATATTGATGAGTTTTTTGGTGGTGTGAGGGGTGCAAGGCTTTATTATTCAGGGGCTTATGGCAGGGTAGAGGATCTGCCCCAGGAGTTCTTTGCAGTATTTGGTTACCCCAATTTAGGGATTGAGGATAGGTTGACTAAAATAGGGTTTTTACCTGTAAACCTCGGAAGGGTCGAATTACTACCCGATCAGGCGGTCGTAGTTTTGAACAACAGGGTGGACCGTAAATCGAAATGATAAAATTGCGATCTGGGAGATATGCGCCATTCAGGGAGCGATTAGCTTGTGCCATCTCATGATATTGGGAGGATTCTTTTGGGCTTAAAAGGGAGCACTTATTTTTATATGGGGGTTGATAAGAGCAGATGGCGTTTGAATAAAAAAGGTGATCTCAATTGATCCTTGAAGATGCCAGGAGGATGTTATCCAAGTATACGCTTTGTGACAGTTGTCTTGGCAGGCAGTTCGGAGGTCTGATTAAGGGGGTAACCAACA
>JACIVQ010000074.1 GCA_014361445.1 Methanosuratincolales archaeon
CTTAGCAACCTTCTTCTGACCAGATTTTGAACCCGGTCGGCTGAACTGCCTGTAAACACCTTCACCATCGACGCACAATAAATCAGGGCTCATAGGGATGAATGAATTCAACTATTATGATTTGCCTACAAGCCCACAGGCTTCAGCCGTGGGTAGTTCACACATGATTTTCACACAATTTTAGCAAAATTAGCCAAAATACGGGGATTCCCACCTCAAAATTCTGACTTAGTTAGGCTTATATTGCCGCGCATAAAATGAGATCTGCGCTCAGAATTAATAACCTTCAAGGCTAACCCACAAACAATCTCAAATCGCTGTTGGCGCACATTTATTAATTTGCTTTTTATACGTGAATTGGAGTGAGTAGGTATGCCAATTGAGTTTTACGTAAAGAAAGTTCCTTTGAAGAACTCGATCTTGATAACTGGCTTTCACGGTTTGGGAGCCACTGGTTTCATCACAGTAAAACACGCTGTGACCTCTCTCAACGCAGAGTTGATTGGGTATATCGACAGCGAAAGGATCCCCCCATTTGTGTCTATGGACGATGGTCGTTTATCCCTACCATTTGAGATCTATAAGCATGACAAGTACGTGTTTATTCTCACAAATGTGCCCCCTCACACAAAGGAGAGGCAGGAGTTCTCCAGGTCTCTTGCAGAATGGGCCATTAAAGAGCACTTCAGCGCCTCATATCTGATAGGCGGTTTAGATAGCAGGCTCAGACCCTCAGAGAATGATAAGATAAGATGTGCAGTAACCAAGAGTTTTAAAAATTTGAGCGAGCTTGGGGCTCCACTGCTGGAAAAAGGTCTGTTCGTTGTGGGTCCCTTGGCCATCATGCTGGCCCACTTTGAGATCAACAGCTTCCCAGCCATTGCATTGCTCCCATACGCAAATCCTGCCAGGCCAGACCCGATGGCAGCCGCCGTAGCTATCGAATATATAAACAAACTTACAAACTTGAACATAGATGCCTCTCAGTTAATAAGCGATGCTCGCAGGATCGAGGCCGAGATACAAGAGCTCATGAAGCAGAGGCAGGAGCGCGTTAAGACGGACCATAGGACACTTTATATCTAAACAGTCGATCCCCACCGCGCCCTTGCCCTCCTTACCACTATCTTGGCCCCTTTCTTTAAACCCTCCAAGACTCCCTCTACGGTTTTTTCACATTCCAGCACGTTCACAACACTCCCTATTTCTTCCTTATGATGTGCATCGCTCCCTCCTACAGCGGGAAGCCCGATGGCATTGGCAAACTCTCTCGCCTCCCTATTGGCATTCGCGCCGCACCTTCCGTTGAAGACCTCCACGAAGTCAACGCCCAGCTTGTCAATGAGTGTTCCTATCGACTTCCGAGAGGTGTCGAAGGGATGTGGTGCTAGGACAAGACCGCCAGCTCTGTGGACACTCTCCACCAACATCACAGGGTTGCGGAAAACAGGCGGGTCCTCTAACCCCAATACTATTAAGTCTCCCGCCTCTGTAGAGACCTCAATCCCTGGAACTATTAAAAGGTCTTTGAAGGCACTGTTGTGCTTTATCCTCCTGTAACCCTCCATTGAGTCGTGGTCTGTTATGGCAATTGCGTTTATGCCGGCCTCATGCAGCCCCCCTAGGAGTTGATTTGGTGATATTGAACTGTCTGGCGAGATATTGGTGTGAATGTGAGGATCAAAAACCACCTTCATGCGCGTCCCTCGAGGAACTTTATTTGTTGATTGAGACTTTTCTCTGAAGTAAAGCCCTGCTGAAGCCCATTAACATTCATTTTCTGCGATCTACCTCTTCAAACCTTTCAATCCTAAAAATACGTTCGTTCTGCCCATATTGTCCCGTCCACCCTCACTGAGGGGATAACAGGCCTGGAAGTCTCTTTAGCTCTTCTAAGGAGTTTATAGTCTTTGCCCCCTTTAGCTCCTGCCCCAAAATAAAGGCCTCCTTATACCCTTTAGTGGCTATGAAACCCTCTGCACTTTCCCTCCATGCCTTCCCCAGACCGATAGCGCTCTCGAACTGCGACAGGGGGAATGTCTCGGAAAGCTCGGAAGGCACGACGCCGAAGGGATCCCCGTAAAAGCATACATGCACATCCTCCCTATTCTTGAAAAACTCTTTCACCAACTTAAATATCTTGGACTTGGTAAAGGGCTTCTCTTCTGGCATCGGGACCAGAAGTAAAATATCCTTCCCTTTGGGTCTACTGTACCGGCTTGCAATCCTCTCCTTGTACCTGTATACCTCTGGTCTACACATCGAGACCTCATCATAGAAGAATAACCCCCTAACCATTTTGTTGACCACAGGATCGTTTAGCTCCAAATACTCTCTATATTCCAATAGCCTCTTCAGACCCCCATACAGCTTGGGGTGGGTTCTGCACCTGCTTTCAACATGCTCCCAGAGTGTCCCCTCCCTGATAGATTCCCTGATGCTCCTCAGCTCCTCTACGACAACGTAAAGGTTATGTCTGGCCAATAGGCCTTCCCTCTCCTCCTTAGTCACCTCAGCAAAGTCCTCGGCATCCCTCTTTGCACATATGGGGCAGCTGCACGGCAACTCCTCCAACTCATCCACCCTCATGGTGCCGCTTTGCGTCATGTACCTGCCATCTTTTGCGAAGAGGGCATATGCGGCGGAGTCGAAGAGGTCGCATCCCAGCGCAACAGCCAGCGAGAGCATCATTGGGTGTCCGGCACCAAATAGATGAAGCGGTCTCTCTGGGGGCAGAGCCCTCTTTGCGGTCACTATCATATCCACAAGGGTAGCGTAATCATACTCCTCCATTATCTGCGTCGGGCTCCCCAGAGGGTGGATCTGGAAGTCAAGCTCCCCCATAACCCTTGCGCAAAACTCAAGAAGGTCTAGGTACCTGCCCCCTTGGACAGGGCCTGCCCACAGCATGGTGTCGTCCTCCCTCCACAATATGCTCTCCTTTGCCGTGCGGATAGTCTCCTTAACTGTTTGCTCCGCCTCTTGCTTGGTTGCAAAGCCTCCAGTTGGCACATCCAGTATAACACCAATGTCGCTGCGTATCCTTTCCTGAAATCGAACTATCTCTTCAGGGGTAGTATCGACTCCACCATAGATCAAAAGCTGGTAGGCGCCAGAGTCTGTCATGATGGTACCATCAAAACCAGTTATCTCGTGAACGTCCCTTGCTTCCTTGCCGTAATGCTTTAAGATGATGTAAGCGTTGGTTATTATCAGATGAAACCCAAAATCATCCTTCAACTCGGCCGGTCTTATGGTGTTCTTTACAGGGTTTACAACAGGCATCAGCGTTGGAGTCTCTAAAACTCCCCTCCTTGTCCTGAGGGTTCCTATTCTGCCCCCCAAATCCCTCTCCTTCACCTCAAAACACATGTACCATCAAACCTCAAAACAAATAAAAAAAGAGGTTTTAAGCACTCTTCTGCTCGATGAGGTACTGATCATAGACCCTCTTAACCCTCTCATACATCGGTCCAGTGCCCTCAACACCCTCCGCCGTCACCCTTATCCTGTCCATGACCGTTATGAACCCTGCGTCTTCGTAATATTTTACCATGTTGGGGAAGAGTTTGTTAAGCCTCTCAGACAACCCCTTGAGATCGAAAGGCTTCTCCTTCAACAAGATTTCAGAGATGGAATCACCGCGGATTATGACCCTTGGGTATTTCTCGCCACTGAAAGAAGCATCTTCAAGGCACACACTCAATGTGGCAGGATCAAAACCAAGAAGCTTCCCCTCATAAATTGCCCCCCTTGTAGTAACGATCTTCACATTCTTTTCAACAAACCCTCCAAGTTCACTGAGGTATCTCCGGCCACCAGGTGCAGATATGCTCACTCCTTATCACCCTTAACAACTTTTAAATCACATACCATTATAAAAATACCGATTGAAGACTTTGTTTTTCACCATTCTTTGAATGCATAATTATTCGGGATATTCACTCAGTTTCGCCCTCCCGCCTCCCTTCTCAGTTCTCATCTCATCGCTCTACGTCTCCCCGAATATTAACGAAAAACTTCTTCCTCCCAAACCAAAAAACTTTCTCGAAAACGGTTTTATGCTCATTCACAATCAGCTCCTCCCCAAAGATGGGGTGTAAAAATGGCTCCTGCATGCTCAGA
>JACIVQ010000075.1 GCA_014361445.1 Methanosuratincolales archaeon
ATACCTGAAAATGGAAAGATAAAATTCAAGATTGAGCCAAAAGTAAATGGGAAAAATGAATATCACATAGAGTACAGTGTTATGAGTGCTTTTGGAAAGCTCTACTCTAACTGGGTTGCTCTTTACTTACCAATAAATGAAGCGAAAGATTTTATCCAAAAAATAATAAATCATTATCAACACGTTTACCGTGATATAAAGGGACCGGTTTCTATAAACATCGAATCAAAGCAGAGGCAAAGAGAGCAAATGTTCTGGACCCCTGTAAAGCTAACATCTTACTGTTTCTCTCTAGCTGAATTCGAACATGCCGTACTATATCTTAGAAAAAGTGGGGTCCAAGGGAATCTTCCTGCTCTTACATACGATGCTAATGACCCAAAGTGCAGGGAGCTGATGGAACCCTACGTTAAACTTGGAATCGTTGAAACTAGAGAAGAGGTTGGGTTTTGGTCCCGCAAAGTCCAACTCGTAATGAAATTGGCACAAGACAAAATTATAATCGGAAGACGTGGAAAGGAAATCAAAGTAAAGGGTTTAATTGACGATAGCGGACTCAAAGAAAATTACATTAAGGTTCAAACATCCAGCTTTCTCGAAGCCTTAGCAAGACTGCGAGCATGGTATAATTCCCAACAGCAATTTAAAGATAAGATCTAATCATAAATTAAGAATTAACGCATATTGCAGTCATTTAGCCCTCCCAAAACTCTGCAACTTTTACCTTTTTCAGTGAGAGAGACAAGCTGAGCGGGCTAGGCACACCGGGCGGTCATTAGTTATGGCGCTAAGGTGTATAAAACCGTGATGGGCTTAGGAGCACAAGCGTATACCATTACTTTCGTTTACCAGTATAAGGAAAATTCTTCTTTATTAAGAAAAAGTATTAATTTTTGGTTTTTCAAATTTATTAAATGAGAAAGGTTAAATGTCTACCTCTGACCTTTATCAATTAAGGCTTGATGCGTTTAGCAATGAATATGGTGGGGGGGCTTTGACTTACCGTTACTATATCACCCTGAAGGGTGAAAGTAAAAGGTTAATTTCTAAGATAGCTGACGGGAAGATAATTAAACGGTTCGATAAGACAGGGGTAGCAAGGTCTGGGGAGGATATAGTCTGCCCGCACTTCTTGGAGCTTAAGTGGGCGTACGGCTGCCCGCTCCAGTGCGCCTATTGTTACCTCCAAGGGACACTTAGGTTTCAGCCAAACAAAAAGTCACCCAAGGGAAGGCGTATTGACGAAGTACAAGAGGCCATAAAGAGGTTCATCAACGAAGCAAAGGAGCCAGAGATCCTGAATTCAGGTGAGCTGGCGGACTCGCTCATGTTCGAAGGAGGAAAATACTCGCTGAGCAAGAATATCATCCCGCTCTTCAGGGGGACGCCCCACAAGGTCCTCTTGGTGACGAAGCTCGATAAGATAGAGGGCTTGTTAGGCATGGATGAAGACCTGAAGAAGAACGTAATAGCGTCCTTCAGTATAAACTCGGAACCTGTGGCTAGCAGATGGGAGGTCGGCGTCCCTTCCCCGTTAAGGAGGATCGAGGCAGCACATAGGCTCCATGAGGCAGGTTTTGAAGTAAGGATTCGGTTAGACCCGATTGTGCCTTATCCAGAAAGTAAGTGGCTCAAGTGTTATTACAGCATATTAGACCGCATATTCGAGAAGTTTACTCCTGAAAGGATCACGCTCGGCTCGCTCAGGGGTTTGACCTCGACGATAAACAACTCCAGAGATAGGTCGTGGACGGTTTACTTAAAGGAAAGATCGAAGTGGGGCAAAAGGATACCCTTTGAGCAGAGGTTCGACATATTCGCAGATATCATAGACTATCTGAGGGAGCGGTGGAACTACGAGAACGTTGCACTCTGCAAGGAGCCGGTCATGATGTGGGAGGCGCTGGGCATGGACTGGAAGAGCTGCAGGTGCAACTGCACATGGTAGATTTTAATGAAACTTTATGGGAAATAGATGAGCATACCAAAGCAAAGCACACCATACTCGATAAATATCTAAAGGCTTGGTTTCCCATATTAAGTAAGAAATCGTCAACTTTGGTTTACATCGATGGATTTGCTGGGCCAGGCGAATACAAGGGCGGGGAGCCAGGATCACCGATTATTGCGCTTAAAGCTGCTTTGGAACACAAGCATAAAGACAAATTCAAAAAAATAGCCTTTTGGTTCATAGAATGCAGGGATGACCGGTGCGAACATTTAAGAAATAAAATAGCATCTTTAGGTGACTTGCCTTCGAATTTTCACGTAGAAGTAACGTGTGGAAGATTTGATGAAGAATTGAGTAAGATTCTTGATGAGTTGGAAAGAGAGGGCGCCTCCTTAAATCCGACTTTTTGCTTTGTCGATCCGTTTGGATACACGGAAACTGGTGGACCAAAAATACTCGGAAAGATCCTAAAATTCCCTAAGTGCGAAGTGCTTTTGACGTATATGGTCGGATTTATGGACAGAGGGGCGTATGACCCAGACAAGTGCAAAACTATCTGCAGGGAGTGGGATTTTTCAGAAGAGGACATCAATAAAATAATTAATACAAAGAGCATGGAGTCCAGAGAAATGCAATGGATAGATGCATTGAAAAACAAGCTCATTAAAGCATCAGGTTCGGATCTTCGTCATTTAGCATTCTGTGTTAAGGGGTACAACAACCGGACACTTTACTATTTGGTGTACTTTACAAAGCACATTAAAGGGATAGAAGTAATGAAGGAGGCGATGTTTAAAACTGGTAAGACGGGGCAGTACAAATTTTCTGATTATAACTTTAAACAGACAAATTTGTTGGATTATTCAAATGAACTATGGCAAAATGAATGTGCAGATATCATTTATGAGCATTTCAGAGGATCTATCCAAAAGACAGAGGATGTTAAAAATTGGGTGATATTAGAGACGCCTTACATCTGGCGGTCAGGAATACTTATAAAACTGGAAGAAGAGGGAAAAATAACGCGTGTGATTGGAAGACCGAGGCGTTTTACATATCCTGATAATGCGTATATAGAATTCAAATAATTGATGAATTAAGGGTCAATGCTTGGCTTCAAATCCTTAATTTCGCCGTTTTCGATGATTATTTCATATTCTATGGTGCAGGGTTCAGCGTTTTTCGAAGTCACTGTCACTTTTAGATGTAAGTTGCTTATGCCCACTAGCGGGATTTCAGCGCGAATCGGATGTTGCTCTTTATCGTGATTCCATCCTTTTTCTGTGGGAATATAAAGGGTCTTATTGCATTCTTGGAATATATCAAGGGCCTGCTCCTCTTCAACATTGATGTTAATTTTATGAGGTTGCCCGATATAGCCCAGCATACGCCCCCAGTTACATTGATGTCCTTGCCATTGGCGTCTTTGCCAGTGAGAAGAATATTCCCAGCGCACTCTTCTGCACCGGTTTTTCCATCGTTTTTGATTATTATTCGCCAATATTTTTCATAACCATTAGGAGGCGGGTGTACTTTTTCAAATTTGAGCTTAGGTCCCCAGATATTTCTTGTTAGCCAATGATATAATATATAGCCTCCCGCAACACTGCCCACAGAGAGTGCAAAATCCATAAAACGTGGTAAATCAATAAGCATTTATATCACCTCTTTCACTTTAATAGTAATAATTTTTTTAGTATTTAAAGTTAACTTAATTTTACTAAACGCATAAATATATTATACATATTATATACTTATAATATATTACTTATGACTTACATACTTATAATACCAAGGCTAAGAAAAATTCCTTTGCTTTCCTTTAGTGTCTCTATAAAATGGTCGAAACGGTTAAATTTTTTAAATTAATAAAAATGTCTGGTTATTTAGATTGGGGGCTCTTAGAGTTCTTGGTATAATTTTTATAATAATAGGTTGTCTTTTGTTCTTTGGACCCTTATTAGCCATGTTCCTTCCCTTGCAGTATGGCGGATGGCTGTTCTTTGCGATCTTCTGGACAT
>JACIVQ010000076.1 GCA_014361445.1 Methanosuratincolales archaeon
CAGCTCCTCCCCAAAGATGGTGTGTAAAAATGGCTCCTGCATGCTCAGAATGTGGGGGGAGTCTGGTCTTTGACTATAGGAGTGGCCTGGTATGTGCCACCTGTGGTCTCATATGCGAAATAGATGAGACCCTGTCCTCGAATTCTCCGTCGTCCAAGCAGCGCTTGGGGAGCACTATCGCCAAGAAGTTTTACGTCTTTAAGGACGCCGAAGAGCGGACACTTCCCGAACATCTCCAACTAAAATTCGAAAGACTAAAGGAGCTTCAAGACTCGTTCTACCGGGGCTCCTATTTAGACCTCTTCAAGTTATACAGAGATCTTGAATCAATTGGAGATTTTCTTATGTTACCAGACGAAGTTCTGGACAAGTGCAAGGAGATCTTTGAAGACTTTATATCTAAAGTCAGGAATCCTTACAACAACTACGCCCTGCTCATGGCAGTCTGCCTAATGATCGCGAGCAGGGAGCTGGGGGAGAGGTCAGCCATAAAAATCTCCGAACTCGTCGAGGCCTTTCAGAAGAGGGGCTACTCCTTCTCCAAGAAGATCCTTGTGAGGACCATGAGCTACGCTTCAAACATAGTCCCCTTCACTAAAAAATTCAGATCATGCGAGGAGTACATCCCTAAGGTGATCTCAAAACTCCGCTCCGCCCCTTACATAAATGTGAGGATAAGAGTAGCTGGCATGGATCCGGATGATTACTTTGGCATGCTGACCAAGATCTCTAAGGATCTCCTGTCCTCGCTCTCTCCTATACATAGGTCCGGAAAAAACCCATTTCTGTTGGCAGCCTCTGCAGTCTACGTTGCAAGCACAATTCTCTCAGGTCAGCTAGGACGGTGCACGATCTTCACAAAGGTGCAATACTCAAAAGATGTAGGCATCGCCGAGTATACTTTAAGGTGCCATATCCGCACAATATTCGAACCTCTTATCGCAGAGAGGCGCACTACCTTAATGCCCATTTTAACTTAATCGCGGGAAGCCCACTCTGGCAGGGCGGGGGTATTTAACCATGAGCCATTAAACTGCTATACATATTTTGAATTCCTTATGCATCTCAATAAAAAGCCACTCAAAATCAACGAGCAGCGTTCCAGATATGTACTTGTCCGAGAGTCCGTCTCCTCCGATAAAAGCCATCTGGACCGCATCACACGGCTGCCCATTGTATTCCTCGACCTGCAGATCCTTTATTTCCAATTCTAGACTGCCCTCATTCCTGAGGAGATCTTTGATCCCGTCCATCCATGCCACCAACTTCTCATCCAGCATTCCAAAATCCGCGCCCGCCCCCATGTCTGAACTCCACTTCTTCAAGTTGTAGCAGAGGTCGAACATTATATTATAAGAGAACATCTCAAAGTCCTTGATCTTTTCTACGGCTTCGATCTCAAGTAGATACTTATCCACACTAGAATTAATTAGGGCCACACTCTGCAAGATCATTATGGCTATAATTACTTGGCTGACTGTCAGCATCAACCCCCTTTGCATATGAAGTACACCCTTCTGTCCCCGTCTAAACTGAGAAAGAACTTTAAATGGTATCCATCTGATGGAGTTTCTTTTATCATCAGACCGTTAGGCAGCAGAGTTCCATTAGAAAGATCTGACCATCGAACTTTCCCAGAAAATAGTGCCTCATAGAATATAGCTCTCGCCTTCTCCTTTTCAATATAACCATGTATCAATCTTTTGTAATCATAACCGCACTGCCAGACAAGACCTGATATGGTAAGTACTATTATGAACGCTGCAAGTGCGTCTATCAGGGCGATATTCCCTCTCACTCCCCTCACCCTAGCGATGGCGGGGTTGAGTTTGCCGTCATAGGATAGTAGTTCCCACTAACAGGATCTGTGTAATAATAGTAGCCTGAAACAAAATCTTCAAAAGTCTTTTTGAGATCCTGCAAGGTGATCCTGCTTTCTTCTAGAAATTCTATCATCATGTAGTTCAAAAGCAGTACGCATAACAGCAGCGGAACTATCAAGAATACCTCTGCCTGTCCTTTACAGCTCTTACCCAATTACTAAACCCCTCCAAATCAATTGAAACCCCTCGCAATCCTCCCTTTAGGACAATCTCCAACACTCCACTATCTTCGTCCTTCAAGGACTGGTAAAACCAATCAACCTTTTTTATCATGGCATAGCCCAATGCGGTGGAGAGCAGTAGCCAACCGACCAGGAGACTCTTGTAAACTATTATTCTAGAAGGCATACTCCCGGAATTATCCTGTATTTAAAAACTCAACTTTTTAACTGCACCCTTTAGTTGGCACGGATTATGTCCACCACCCTTATTGGAACGCAAAACCTTCCAAAAAAGGAGGCTTTTTTGGTTTGAAGGTAAAGTCGTACCACACCCCATACAAAACTTTCTCCATGGAAACATTCGAGATGGTTTTCTCAGATCCGCCTCCTGAGCACCACTCTGTCATAATTCGTGGTAAAGAGTCTTGGCTATTCCGGCACGACCAGATCACTATAATTCTCCACTGCATTGGGGTGGTAAAGGACATGATCCAAAACAGAGCCCTACCAAACTGCATAACAATCAAAAAGATTCTATCTTCTTTGGGTTCGTCCCTGCCCTCGCTGATCAGGTCAATCGGAGAGACTGAAGGGCGCAAATGTAGGAGGCTATGGTCGTCATGCAATATATGTGAGTACATCTCATCAAGCATATTGCCCCAGAATCTGCGGAAGATTTGCGGGATCAAAGGAATGCTCCGCGCTCTGGCACCACAGAGGTTGCCAAATATAGACTTCATCTTCGATAGTCCAGCTTACAGGCTTTTTCCATTTTCCGTCTACATGCTCAGCGAAAATGATACTACAACATACGCACCGATATTGGAGGGGATCGATGTTACTGAGCTTATCCGCCTACACATGGCAGTCAAACGGATTAGGAATTATGAAAGGATGCATCTCGAAGAGGCGACTATAGACCTCAAAGACATAATCGAGTACAGAAGGAGATTGGCGAGCGAGGTCTGCGGAGTGGATAGGGTGCTCTTGACCTATACTACGTACCTCTCCGTTGGTCTCGAGAGAATATACCCTTTGCTGGTCGACGATGCCATTAGCGACTTTTATTTTGACAGGGAGGAAACTTTTGCATACATAGACCATAGAGATTACGGTCGTTGCTTGACAACTGTGTTCTTGGACAGGGACTCGATGAGACGCCTCCTCACTTTCACCCGGATAGCTGCCGACAGGGCGTTGGACAGAGCGTCTCCATCAATCAGAGCGACCATTAAGACTCGCGAGTTTCACATCAGGATCTCAGCCGACATCCCGCCACTCTCAATTGAGGGCGTCTCGGTTTCAGTAAGAAAATTCTTTAAAAAGCCGTTGAGGCTAAACGATCTAGTCTCAAATGGCACCATAACTCGCGAGGCTGCCAACTACTGCATGGAACGCATCAAGGAGAGGAAAAACTTCACAATCTACGGGGAGAGCGGGTCAGGAAAGACTACCCTTGCGGTCGCTCTTGATCTCCTGACACCAAAAGCGTGGAGAAAGATCTCAGTAGAGACGGAGATCGTAGAAAACGTTCAGCAGCTCTCCTTTGGATCCCACCAAGTTAGGCTTTTGGTCGAATCGTCCTCTGAGGACGAACGGGCGAGGAGAACGGCGGTCCTTAACAGCCTACTTCAAAAATCCCCAGACTATCTCTTCTTTGGTGAGGTACTATCCAAAGAAGACAGTGTGGCCCTCTTCCAACTACTCTCAGCCGGGCTGAAGTGCATACACACAATTCATGCGGACTCCGCAGAGTCACTCCTCCTGCGTTGGGTTTACCAGCACCAGATCCCCGTCCAACTCCTTGGCGAACTAGCCGTAATCATACATATGCAAAAGT
>JACIVQ010000077.1 GCA_014361445.1 Methanosuratincolales archaeon
ATTCGGTCCTGGTTCTGGAGTGACTTCAGCTGAATATTTGTCTACTAAAAGCTGAAGTGCATACACGCCTTCTGCCTCCTTCTCTTTACAAACTACATAGAAGTGGTTCGAGAACTCTATGATCTCTTTTATTTCGAGTTCGAGCCCTTTATTTTTAAGGTAGGCATCTACGTAGAACTTTGCCTCGTCGGAGCTATTAACTTTTATTTGGAGGTAAAGGGAGGGAGATAAAAGCACGGTCAAGACTGTTAGGATGCTCAGCGTTACGGTAAAAGCCCCTAAGAATATCACTATGATCCTTCTTCTAGGAGGCCAAAACGGGATCTCTGACATACATGGTACATTATGTGATGCTTTGAAATATATAACAATCATTTTATATCGAGGCTACATAACGATGATTTAAGGTGCATAGTATGGACAAAATCAAGGTTGTTGTGGTAGGTGTAGGAAACTGTTGTTCTTCCTTACTCCAAGCAATAAACTTCTACAAAGAGCATGATGTGGGCTTAATACATAAAGATCTTGGCGGGTTCAGACCCTCAGATATAGAGATCGTAGGGGCTATAGACATAGATTCAAGAAAGGTCGGGAAGGACCTATCAGAGGCAATATTTTCAGAGCCCAACGTTGCACTAAAGGTATGTGATGTGCCAACTACAGGGGTCAGGGTTGTGAAAGGGGAAGTCTTGGATGGTGTTGACGGTGTGCTTAGAGATTTAATATCAGTCGATGAGTTGCCTCCCGTTAATGTGAAGGAGTACATAAGAGATACTGGTGCCGAGATTGTGCTCAACCTGCTACCCACAGGTGCTCGCAAGGCGTCAGAGTTCTATGCGAGGGCGGCGCTTGATTGTAAATGCGCTTTCATAAATTGCACCCCAACAAAGATAGCCACTGATGAATCATGGGCGAAAATGTTTGAGGGTGTGGGAGTCCCGGTGGCGGGTGACGATCTCATGAGCCAGATGGGTGGGACCGCCCTACATATGGCGCTTTTAGAGTTTTTGAAATCCAGGGGTGTTAGGGTGGAGAAGACCTACCAGTTAGATATAGGGGGCTCCATGGAAGCCTATGGGATCCTAGAGGATCATAGGCGGGAGGAGAAGAGGAAGATAAAGACAGAGACTATAAAGCAGGTCCTTCCTGAGGGTTCTAAGATAGCCACCGGAACTTCTGATTTTGTAGGATTTATGAGGGACAGAAGAACTAGCTACTTCTACGTTGAGGGCAAGAACTGCCTAGGTACGGATGTCGTGATTGACATATACTTCAGGAGTTATGACGGGGCAAACGGGGCAGGGATGCTCCTCGATGTTATCAGGGGAACTAAGATAGCTATAGAGAGAGGCGTCTCAGGGGCGCTCATAAGCGTCTCTGCTTACGGGTTTAAGAAACCACCGATTCCATGTCCAATTAGTGAGGCGCGGAGATGGTTCGAGGATTTCGTTGCGGGAAAGAGGGAGAGGTAGATCAATTACCATCGATGAGAAGATTTATTTACTACTATCTTTTATCTCATGAGTAGACTCCCCCGAGTCGAACAAAACAAAAAAAGTTGGAGAAATAATGTCAGAAGTTAAAAAAATAGAGGAACTAAATCCAGCCTCTAGAGGTGTGGATGTTTTAGTAAAAATTTTGGAAGTGAATCCAAGTAGGGAGGTCTCAACCAGGGACGGTTCATCTCACAGCGTCGCTGAGGCGCTAGTCGGCGATGAGACAGGGTGCGTGCTCCTGAGCCTATGGGATGATGACATCCAAAGGGTAAAGGTCGGTCAGACCGTTTCAATAAAGAACGGATACGTCACGCTATTTAGGGGATCTATTCGATTGAATGTGGGCAGATATGGAACCTTGGAGATCGCTCAGGAAGAGATCTCTCAGGTCAATATGGATAACAACATCTCGAACCGGTCTTACGATCAGCAGGTGCCAAAGTTCCGCCCACTTTACCGAGATGATTATAAGGGAAAATTCAGGAGAAGGCGCTGATACCCGACAGCTGGTAGAGATTAGCCCAGCTATGGGCGCACAACTTGCGCCTCCACAATTTATATCATTATAAATGTGCAGCGTTCATGTGAAAGATTAGTTGCGGATAGACCAAAGTAACGAAAGCTTGTAGAATTCTTTGCGAAGGATCGTGAAAATTCAATTTTTATATAACGAGTATGAAGTAGATTACGAGGTAGTCCGATGCCAATAACTTATATGCCTGCTGATGATGTTCGGGAACTTGTTGGGGAAATCGTCTCGACCCTCTCCCTAACGTACATAAACTTAGAAAATGTTTTGTGTTTCAGGAGCAAAGGTTCCAGATCTAAGAGAGGAATAGCTAGGTGCCATGCGCTCTCAAAAATCTGGCAGAAGGCACTGAAATTACCGCCACATTATGTAATCGAGGTCATCTCTGAGAGGTTTGATTCCCTCTCCGAGGAGAACAAAATAAAGGTCATAATACACGAGCTCTTGCATATTCCTAAAGCCTTTGGAGGAGGGTTACGTCCCCATCAGGGGTACGTTACCAAGAGAGTGGTGGAAGAGCATTATTGCCGTTTCGTAGCCCTCTCAAATAGAAGGTATAGATGAGGCAACAAGTACATCCAGACAAAATTTGGCGGAAGCTTTGAATGATTAAGGAGTTCCATAGATGACTTTTGTTACAACGCCCATCCCTCTAGCCCTTCCTTCTCGGAATAAAAACCTGTCACCCTCTCTGATGTAGATTGGGTGGAATACAGTCTCCACCCTGATGGTGGCCCTGTCTCCGGTCCTCAAAGGCTCTTTGGAGCTCCACACGAGCCTGCAAGCCTCTTTTATGGAGTGTATATGGAATATTGCTTCATATCCTAGTCTTATTGTTGTAGGATGGTGTAGTATGAAAACATCTCCCTCAAAGCCCCTTGCAGATTTTGTTGGCAACCCCTCGCCCAAGAGCGCCATTCCTTTTTCAACTTCATCGTAAGATACATTGGTTATTGCGAAGGTGACGCTTCTCCCAGCCTGCGCTTTTTCTATATAGACGCCTCTTTTGGCATGTATACTCTTTATCCTTGTCTCTCTAAAACTACCGTCCTTAAAGGGTCCAATCCAGACTTTGTCGTTTACCCTCACCCAGCCCTGTAGCACCAATCCAGCCACTACAACACCTACGCCAGGGACATTAAATTTGTCATCTATGTAAACAAGGAAGGGTTTGGAGAGCTCCTCCTCCCATCGTAGCCTCGGGGG
>JACIVQ010000078.1 GCA_014361445.1 Methanosuratincolales archaeon
GGATCCCGTTATCTGCTATACGAAGGCGTAGAAGCTAAACTCACCTATGACGCGGAACCACATATACTAACATGTGAACTCTCCGGAAACTTATCGACCTATTACAAAATAGCATATGAGAGGGGCTTCGACATACCGCCATCTATATGGGGGCTATATCTTTTAGGCCTTCTCGATGTATTTGGCTTCGACCCGGTAAGGGTCGACAGTATATTCAGTTCGGAGGAAAACCATTGGCTAATTCAATATAAACTAATCAGCAAGCCAAAGAGTAAAGAGGGAATTAAGCTCCCAGAAAAAAGTACAATTCCAACTTAACTTTTTGAAGTGTAGGACCAGACCACAACCACTATAACTGTAACAATTGCACCTATAATTCCTGCTATTACCCAATCTGCATTTACGAGGAAAGGCGATACCCTCTCAAGCCATGGCGTCAGGTTTTTACCCATGTAATAGGCAGCAACTCCGAGGAAGTACCCAATAACGGCAAAAGCTGTTAAAACAGCAACTCTACCCACACTAATCCTCCTCAACGACTTTTTTATTTTATGGGCAATATAAGCATTATGAATAAGATTCTGAAAGACGAAAACTTGGAAAGAATCGAAATTTGGTCATTCATGAAATTTTTGGATATTCGACCTCTGAGAAAAACAGACCTATGTTAAAGAGGTGCCCCGCTCAAACATTATATATTGATTTTGAGATAATGACTTAAGATAATGGTGATACGATGCTTGATGTAAATAAAGTTAGAGAAGACTTCCCTTTTCTCAAGAGTGGACGGATATATTTGGACTCAACAGCGACCAGCTTGACGCCAGAGCCTGTGCTTGAAAAAGTTCTCGAATATTACCGCGAGTGCAGGGCAAATGTGGGACGGGGAATATATAATGCTGCACAAGCTGCAACTTTTGCCTATGAGAATGCCAGGGTAGAAGTGGCCAAGTTGATAAATGCGAAACCCGAGGAGATCATCTTTGTCAGGAATGCCACGGAGGCAATAAACCTTGTCGCAAGCGGACTCAAATTCCATGAGGGCGACAAGATCGTCACAACTATTCTTGAGCACCACTCTAACTATATCCCTTGGCTAAGAGTTAAAAACACCAAGAAGTTAGAACTTAGCGTGGTCTTAAGCGACATGGAAGGGCATTTATCCCCTTCGGACTTTGCCCCTCACATCGATGGACACACTAGACTTGTTGCAGTAACCCAAACCTCCAATGTTCTTGGGGTTCGCCCACCAATAAAAGAGATAGCGAAATTGGCTCATGATGAAGGTGCACTTGTATTAGTTGATGGAGCCCAGTCAGTCCCCCATAAGAAAGTCGATGTGAAAGAACTTGACTGCGATTTTTTAACCTTCTCGGGACATAAGATGTGCGGTCCCACAGGCGTAGGTGCTCTTTACATCAAGGAAGGGCTCCAAGAACTTATCGAACCCCTTTGCATAGGAGGCGGCTCAATAGAGGATGTTGGGTTAGACTATTTCAGGCTCAGGACGGGCCCAAGCAAGTATGAAGCCGGAACCCCTCCGATAGCCGAGGCTATAGGGATGGGGGCTGCCGCAAAATATCTGTTAAATATTGGCATGGAAAACATCGAGGATCATGAGCGCAATCTCACAAGACGAATGCTCCAAGGTCTCATCAACACTGATGGGATAACAATATTTGGTCCAAAGGATGCTGACAAGAGGGCTGGTATCATTTCGTTCAACCTTAAGGGCTTTAACCCACACGATGTTGCCGTAGCATTGGACACTTCGTCAGGGGTTATGGTGAGGTCAGGTCACCATTGCGCCCTTCCCCTGCACAAGCACATACTTAAATCCCCAAATGGCACAGTTCGCGCCTCAGTCTATCTGTATAACACAAATGAAGATGTAGATGTATTCTTGGAGACACTCCAAGAGATCTCAAGATCTCTCGCATGAGGTGAATATATGAGAACTCTTTATGACATCTACCAGATCTTCCCCCACACGGACTGTGGCTATTGTGGGAGCAGTTCGTGTTTGACAATGCTTAGAAGATATTGTATAGGAAAGTCCAACTTGAGTGACTGCATCTACTTTAAATCAGGAGAACTTCCAACCCCAAAAATAACCTACTCTCCCCCTGCCATTAAAGTACCTCACAACCAAAAGATCTCATATATCCGCCCGTGCCCCAGCGAGCCCAGCAAAGTGACAATAGAGATAAACATCCTCCCCCCAGTCCACTCCCCCTATGGATACTTTGACATGATTACTGCCGATACAATATTCCAGCACCAAATAACGAACCTGAAGATCTCTCCCTCACTTGGCATAGTTAGGCTTGAGTCAGAGACTGGAGATGTGATGGTCTTCTCGGAAGGTAAAGTTGTTATTAGGAGGGGTGCAGACGAAAGGAGTGCTTTCTGGGAGATTAGCAGGGCTCTCAGACTCCTTTGGGCAACGGTAAACCGGAAACCCCGGGCCGAATCTGCCCAATGAGCGAGTCTCCAGCTCTGGAGTGTCTTCCACTCTGTGAAAAATCTGATTGCTATGCCTATAGAGCCCCTGATTCTGCATTCCAAGATAGGCTAGTATTCGATGTTCAAGCAAGGTACGAGCAGGTGAAGCTCCCGATCGACTTCCATTCTTTCGCATCTTACAATGCCCCCTCTGTTGTGAGAGAAGTACTAACAAAAATTGTACCAAACACCCCACTTGAAGTGGCTATTGAATATCTAAATTTGGCATCATATCTTTGGTTCATCAACCGGGCATACGAGGGCATTGTCAAGAGCAGCTCTAAAGATCTAATCTTGCCCTTCGAAGATACGCTATCAGGAAACGGGCTTAGGCACGTTGACCAACTAGAGAACCTTCTAAATGATATAAGAACTC
>JACIVQ010000079.1 GCA_014361445.1 Methanosuratincolales archaeon
CAATAAAAACATAAATCTGGATATAATAGGGGTAATGGATGTGCCAATAAAGTTATTTGGTGGAATAAAAACTATATCTATCTCAGTGCCCTTTGAGGCATCACAAACCTACACTCTTCCCATGTCTGGAACCTTATGAGAAAGATCCCCTGCCTGCATAATGACCGTTTTTCCCCTTCTATAGTCCATCCAAAGTGCAGTATGGTTTTTTGTTAAATTTGTTTAATTACCATGTAAGATTTCAAAAAATACAAATTTTAAAAATTAAAAATTAAGAATAAAAATTAAAAGAGAAGGAGCTACCAGCTCTCTCCTCTCTCACTTCTAAGTTTCTCCACGAGTTGTTTAACAACTCCGACAGCTGCAGAGGCATCATGTGGACGGGCATCCGCGCCTATTGAGAGTGCCCACTCCTCGGTCACAGGTCCTCCGCCAACGATCACCTTGACCTTGTTGCGCACCCCTGCCTCTTGGAACATGCTTATGACCTTCTTCATTCCTGGCATCGTCGTGCTCATCAGTGCGGACATGCCTACAACATCCGCCTTAACCTCTTTCGCCTTCTCAAGGAACTTTTGGAGCGGCACATCCTTGCCCAAGTCGATAACGTTGAACCCGGCTGCGCTGAGCATTATCTTGACCAAGTTCTTTCCGATATCATGTATATCGCCCTCCACCACTCCAAGTACAACAGTCGCTGGGACAGTTGTCTTGTCGACCTTCATGTATGGCGTCAATATCTCTACTGCTACGTTAAGCGCATTCGCGGCACATAGAACCTCTGGCACGAAGTACCTCTTTTTCTCATACTCTTGGTTTACTATTGCCATCGCCTCTCCGCCGTACTTGGTCACAAGCTCATATGCATCCAGTCCGGCTGCAATTGCCTCCTTCGCCCACTTCGCTGCCGCCTCCTCATCGCCATTCACAATCGCAGTCTTTAGTCCATTTATTATCTCTTCTTTTGTTGCCATATAATTCACCTCTCACTCCATTGGAACTCAAACATAAACCATACATCGCGCCGCCTCAACCATTGCCTTGAAGTTCTCGGTCGGCGTCCTTGGGGGTATTCCGCAAGACGGCATAAGCGCATCAACGCCCATGGCAATTGCATCCACAGCTGCCTTCTTCACAGCCTGCGGCGTCCCAAAGAGCAGTGCACTTATAGTTGGCACCCCGCCGACTACAGCCATTTTGTCTCCCAAGATCTGCTTCGCAAAGGCTATGTTCACCTGTGCATCCACAGAGAAGGCATCAAATCCGGTGTCTGCTATATAAGGCAGGTATGAGGTCGTGTTGCCACATATGTGGAGAACAACAGGCGCCCCCAGCCTCTTCGCCATGCTCTGGTACACAGGCACCATAACATCCCTGAAGAACTGTGGGGAGAGAATGTCTGAAGTGGCTGATGGATCTGCTATGCATATTACGTCTGCGCCCCTCCGTAACGCCTCCTTGCAATCAGCAACATTCATGTCTGCTATTAACATTAGAGCCTCTTTTATCTCCTCGAGCGGTCTCTTCTTAGTCCATATGAGGAACTTCTCTATGCCAAATATGTGCCCCGCAACTGTGAATGGTCCCGTTACTTGGTTCGCTATTGGTAGATAGTCTCCATACACCCTTCGGAGTCTCTCTTCTACGCTGTGCTTCAACGGAAACCTTCCTCTCTCGATTATATCTTCTGGTATCTTTAGGTCCTTCAAATCATTGAAGGCGTGTGTTTCAACACTTGGGTGCCTGTCTATTCTGCCCCAGTTGATCTTGCATCCAAGGGCCTCCGCCTCTATGCATAGATCGAATGGGAGTTTGAAACCCTCTAGACCAATTATCTCCCAAGCAGCTGCTGCAAGCCTAAAGCAAAGCTCAGGGTCTCTGTTGGCATCGGGGAAAGGCGCGTTGACTGCATTCATCTGATCAACAGTCGCGGTCGTGAGTACGTCGAAGCATGAGACTCTGTCCGCCTTTTTCTTGTTCCCTGTAAGGCAGAGAAGGGCTCGCTTTTTAGGTGTCATCTCACCCATAAAACCACCGTCCTTAATCAAATACAAACAGTTATTTAAAAGTGAGGGAATATTCAATCATGTTCCGAAAAACCAGGTGGTTTTATTGATCTCGCGCACTACGATAATCCCCAAGCCAAACTCACCAGAGGCAGAAGCCATCTCCAAAGATCTTGGCAACTTTCTACTGTCGAGAAAAATAAACGTAGATTACGAGGATGTCTTCAGAGACTCCATAATTGACAAGGGACGTGCAGACCTCGTTATCGTAGTGGGAGGAGATGGCACAATCATGAGGGCGCTCCGCAGGGTCAACTCCGTTCCACTATTAGGCATCAAGGTTGGTGCTCTCGGTTTTCTTTGCGAGAGTACCCCAGAAGATGCCAAACAGGTCTTGGAAAAGATCCTATGTGGAAATTACTATTTGGACTACAGGACGAGATTGAGCATACAATATAAGGGGAGGCGCTTTTACGACGTAACCAACGAGGCCGTGATCGCCTCGTCTAAACCCACCAGAATTCTGTCTATCCTTCTCTCAAAAGACAACACAACCCTTTACAAGGGGAAGGCTGATGGCATAATAGTCTCCACCACGACAGGTTCTACCGCTTATGCACTCTCTGCTGGAGGGGCTATAATAGACCCCGCTTTGGAGATCATGGAAGTTGTCCCCATATGCCCTCTCTCCACCGGAGTCCGCCCTCTGATCCTTCCCGTGTATTATACCTTGGAGATTAGTCTCCTGCCGGAGGGCTCACAGGGGATCCTCGTCCTTGATGGAGACGAGGTCTCACCTGTGGATTACAACTCTCCTGTAATCATAGGCAGGTCTGAAAATCCTGCAGTATTCATTCGAGTCAACC
>JACIVQ010000008.1:0-31112 GCA_014361445.1 Methanosuratincolales archaeon
GTTTGAATTATGAGGTGTGGTAGTTGGAAGAGCGGCTCCAATACACGGTAAAATTGTTAAGAGAATTTTTGAAGTTTCCTGAGAAGACGAGAGCATATGGATTTGATGAGGAGCTTGACCTTGGCTCCATAATGGAGATTGATGGTTCAGAGCAGATAAAGATCTCAGCTATTGATGGCGGGACGGCCGAAGTAATAAAGACACCCACCTTGGCTGTCGTTTTGAACAGGGTTTACTGCAACTCTTTTGTTGGGATGAAAAAGCTGGACTTCTTCGATAAGTGCACCTTCGTCTCGATAACTAGGGCGGTCAAGGAAGGGGGGAGGATTTTTTACGAGACTGAGGTTACTCAGGTCTTAGAGGGGGAATGGAAGTTTAATTTCCCTAAGGTGGACTCGTCCTCTCCGGAGATGAGGGTGGGAAGGAGCAGGGGGGACATATCTAGGGCGGTATCGATGGCAAGAAGGTTCTGCGAGTGGGCTTATGTCCATAACGCCCTGAGGCCCAGTCCTGAGTTCATTTTGATGGACGGGACACTCCAGACAGCGTTCCCCGGAGAGTCCGAGCTCGCAAATGGTGTGCATGAGCTCGCGACGAGGGAGGGCTCGCTAATCGCCGGACTCTCAAAAACGAGTAGCATGTTCACCCTAGAGGGGCACCCAATCTCCGGATTTCTGGAGAACTTGGCGAGTAAGAAGGGGTTCTCGAGGTGGGCTGCAAGGATTGGAAAGTCAGAGGAGTGGACTAACAGGGCGATAGTGTACTTCGTGAAGCTAAATGAAGGGGCCGATCGAAGTTTCAGGCTTGACGTTTTCGAGGAGGTTGAGTCTGAACGGCTAAAAAAGCTATTTCGCGGGCTCGTTTCCAACTCGAGGTACTTTGCTTTCCCTGGATATCCGTATGCCCTGATAGATGCGCACACATATGCGAGGGTTGGCATGGAGGAGGCAATGCACATAAAAGATCTTATACTGGACAGA
The DNA here is from genome assembly GCA_014361445.1 of Methanosuratincolales archaeon. Lineage (GTDB taxonomy): Archaea > Thermoproteota > Methanomethylicia > Methanomethylicales > Methanomethylicaceae > WYZ-LMO10. The sequence continues at coordinate 981 of JACIVQ010000008.1, forward strand.
TTGGAAATTGAAGATATTAAAAGGCTAGAGACAGTAGAGAGATCTCTCAGTGGACACAAAATTCTCGATGAGTTGGGTTGATCCACCATGGAGATTGTTGGCTCTGTTGTTGGAGGGAATAACGCCGCCCTCATAATAAGGGAGAAGAAGGGCTCAGAACTCGAGTTGGGAGAACTTGTTGTTGTGGAGAGCGAGGCTAAAAAGTACATCTTCATGGTATCCGCCATGGAGTTTGGAACGCTTCTGGAGGAGGGCAGACTTTTAACAAGTGCAGGCAGCATGGTCGAAGGTACTAGACCGAGGATCGAGTTCCCCGACGACGATCTCCGCATATTCAGGAAGATCATGATAACTCCCTTAATTGAGATCTCAAAGGTCGATGGAAGTTACAGAGCACCGAGATCCATGCCTCACTTCCTCTCACCAGCCAAGAGGGCATCGTCTGAGGACTTTTCATTCCTAAAGAGGCCTAAGAACGAGATATTCCTTGGGAAGCTGCGGAGTGGCGGAAATGTCCTGAACTTTGACTACTACATGGACGGTGAACAGATGCTCTCCCATCACACCCTCATAGCAGCCCAGACAGGGAGGGGAAAGTCCAATCTTGTGAAGGTAATGCTCTGGGAGATTATGAACCACGGTAAGTTCGGGATGCTGGTGCTCGATGTGCACAACGAGTATTTTGGATCTGGCGTTAATAAAGGTCTAAAGAACCACCCGAAGGCGGATAGGAACCTTGTGTACTATTCGAAAAGTCCTCCACCTGGGCAAAAGAAATTGAAGGTAAGCCTGAGGACCATTGACCCAGAGGATCTCTTGGGGATACTGGAGCTCTCTACCGCACAGGAGGGGGCGCTGCAGCTCTACCGGAGGGAGTTCTCACACGATTGGATAAAAGAGCTGATGAGGGAGGACCCCCAGAGGGAGAAGGAATACGAGAGGAAGGGTGTCCAGAGTGTGACAATCAGATCCCTTAGGAGGAAGCTTGGAAACCTCTTCAAGATAAGGTGTGCAAAGGAGGGCGAGGAGCCCTACTGCGAAGATGATGTCTTCGACCTTGAAGGGTTCGGTGAGAGTACCATAAAGGATATCGCAGACGCGCTGGAGAGGGGGAAGGTCGTAATAATAGACGGATCCTCTATCTCCGACGACACTGGGTTGGTAATAATGAGTGCAGTGATGAGGGAGGTATTCAGAAGGTACGAAAGTTACAAAGACGAGGGCACACTCCAAGAGAGGGTGCAAGTAGGAGTAATCCTTGAGGAAGCGCCCAGAGTCTTAGGCGAGCTGTATGGAGGGAACATCTTTGGAAGGATAACCAGAGAGGGGAGGAAGTTCAAGATAGGTCTGGTGGCGGTGACTCAGATGGTTTCAGTCATCCCCGACGAGATACTGGCAAATATCGGCACAAAGATAATTATGGGGAACGAAATGGCAAGAGAGAGACAGAGGCTAATCGAAAGCTCGCCACAGGACTTATCCCAGTACGAGCAGGTGATAGCCGGTCTAGAGAAAGGAGAGAGTATAGTCAGCTCCATATTCTCAAAATTCCCGGTACCAATATACACGCCTCTCTTTGAAGATCTGGTCAAGACGGCTGAGGCTGCAAAGGGAGCGGAGAGCGTGTTCTACTAGGGTGAGAAAATGAAGTTCGCGCACATGGCAGACATACACCTCGGGGCTACATCGGAGCCGAGGCTGAGGGAGTTAGAGATGGAAACTTTCAGGAGGGCTTTCGAGGAGTGTTTGGAGGAGGGCGTTGATTTTGTGGCAATCTCCGGAGATTTGTTCCATGTGAACATACCTGATCTTTCTGTTGTAAAGGAAGCCATAAAAGTGATGATGAGGTTCGTTGAGACGGGTAGGAGGATATACGTGGTCTACGGCAGCCACGACTTCTCCCCGAATGCGACCTCCATGGTGGACATATTGGAGGAGGCGGGCGTTATTGTTAGAGTCGGCAAGCCCTCCACCGTGAACGGGATGTTGAGACCAGAGATAGTTGTAGACAAAAGGAGCGGCGCCCTTTTGACTGGAATCTCCGGCAGGAAGCTCTCTTTGGAGAGGGAGGCCTTCAAGTACCTAGATAGGGAGTATCTGGCCTCTTTGAAGGGCTTTAAGATCTTTTTGTTCCATAGTGCCTTAGATGACGTCAGGAAGACGGGAGAGAGGTTCGAGGGGATCGCATCAACAGACCTCCCCGAGGGGTTTGACTATTATGCCGGGGGGCATGTGCACCGGAGAATTGAGTACCTGAGGGGAAAGAGGATAGTCTACCCTGGACCCCTATTCACAGGTTGGGGGATAGACCTTGAGAATACCGTGAAAGGAGAGAGGAGGGGCTTCTACATAGTAGAGGATGGTGTTCCAAGATTTTTGGACATGACTGCCTTTGAGGGGGTTTATGAGGAAGTCGATGCCACCGGATTGTCCGCATTCACCCTAAACGAGAAGCTTAAGGCACTGGCAACGGGAATGGACGTGAAAGGAAAGGTCGTGGTAGTGAGGGTTTTTGGAGAGCTCTCTAGTGGCAAGACGAGTGAGGTGGAGTTTGCCTCTTTCCGAGAAGAGCTCATGAAAAAAGGTGCCATATACCTCCACTTGAACAGAAGTCAACTCAGGTCGAAGGAGTTTGAGGGGCAGGTGGTGGTGAGCGACGATGTCCAGAAGATAGAGGAGGAGACCTTCAGAGAGTTTTCTAAGTCTAGAAAATTTGAGGAGGGGAGGTTAAACACAGAGGCTGTCGAACTCTCCAAGGCACTCCTGCAGCAACTAAAAGTTCCAAAGATTGAGGGGGAGACTGAGGAGGATTACGAGGTAAGGGTCAGGGACGCCGCGATAGAGGTCTTTGGAATCAAGGACCTGCTGAGGGGGTAAAGAGTATGATGCTCAGGCGCCTGAGGCTCAAGAACATAAGGACCTACGAGGAGGGTGAAATAGAGTTCCCCAATGGGATGATACTCTTTGAGGGAGACATCGGGTCTGGGAAGTCTACACTCCTCCTCGCAATAGAGTTTGCGCTTTTTGGGCTAGGTAACGAGAAGGGAACCACCCTCCTCAGTCTAGGTAAGAACGAAGGGGAGGTTGAGCTGACCTTTGAGGTTGGCGGAAGGGAGGTAAAGGTCCACAGATCTCTGGTGAGGGTTGAGAAGGGTATAGGGAGGAAGGGGGCGACTGTGCCCGGAGGGGTGAGGCAGGAGGATTGTTGGATCGAAGAGAGGGGCAAGAGGTACAGATACTCACCAAAGGAGATGAAAGAGGCTGTACTCAGAATACTGGGGTACAACGAGCCAGTTGATCCAAAGGCAAAGAGCATTATCTTCAGATATGCAGTCTACACACCGCAAGAGGAGATGAAGGAGATACTCAACAGACCACCAGAGGAGAGACTACAGATCATAAGAAAGGCGCTAAGGCTCGAGGAGTACAAAGTCGCAAGAGACAACGCCAGGCTACTGTCGAAGGAGTTCCGATCTATTGCAAGGCTCTATCTGGAGGAGGGCGATAGGTTGCCAGAGATCGAGAGGCAAGTCGCAGAGCTCAATACCAAGAGGGCTGAGCTGGAGGAGAAAGCGAGGATCTCTGAGGAAGAACTTTTAGACCTAAATGTAGAGATGAGGGGTTATGAGGATGAGACCAAGAGGCTCAGGGAGGAGCTCGAGAGGCTCTCTGGGGAGGCAAAAAAGGAAGCTGAGCTACAATTAATCCTGAATGATGCTACTGCCAAGATTAAAACCCTCGAGCAGAAGATTAAATCCAACAAGGCGAAGGCTGGGGAGATAAGGAAACAGAGGGACGAGATCCTATCAAAGCTCAAGAAGCCGATTGCGGATCTCAAGGTCGTTGAGGAAGAGCTGAGGGTCGTCAAAGGAAGGTTAGAGGCTGTAATAGAAGATCTAGGCGTAAAGAGTCAACTCTTCAGAACCTACTCCTCGCTTGTGGAGAGAAAAATATGTCCAACCTGCAACCAGAGGGTTGATAATGAAGAGTTTTTGGGGAGACTCTCAAGGCTTAAGAGGGATTTGGAAGAGGCAAGGGAAAATAAGTCTTTACTTCAGAGGGAAATGGAAAGGCTTGAGGCCCTCCGCAGAGAAATTCAAGATTATTTGAATGGCAGCAACTTGGCTGAAGAACTTGAAGAGAGGCTCTTCGACATCGAGGAGCAGCTTGGGAGAGATGAAGCGGAGCTTAAGGACCTCCTTGTAAGGGTTGAGGACCTCAATGAGAGGATAAAGGGCGCAAGGAAAGCTGCAGAGGAATATAGGGCGCTTAAACTTGAGCTGGAGAGGATTGAGCTCGAGATGAAAGAGCTCGAAACCAGGAGAAGAAAGTTGGAGCAAGAAAGGATCGAGGCGATAACGGAGATTAAAAACATTGATTTGCAGATTTCGCTTCTAGAGAAGGATAGGGAAAGGATAAAGGAGAAGCTGACCAAGGCAAAGAGGTTAACAGAGTATGCGACGTGGCTGGACGAGTGCTTCAGTCCGGCTTTAGAGAGAATTGAGCTCACCATATTGATGGGTGCTAATAGGGAGTTCAACGAGGAATTCTCCAAGTTTTTTGCATTCATGGTCGAAGATCCGACCAAGAGCGTCATGGTCGACGAGGACTTCACGCCGATAATAATGCAGGAGACTTATGAGCAAGAGATATCGAACCTGAGTGGAGGGGAGAGGACCGCATTAGCCTTGGCATACAGGCTTGCACTGAACGAGATTGTCCAAAAGAGGTCTGGGGCGGAGGGCGGACTGATAATAATGGACGAGCCAACAGATGGCTTCAGTAAGGACCAAGTGGGGAAGATAGGCGACCTGATAAGGGAACTTGGTCCGACCCAGGCAATAATAGTTTCCCATGAGAGGGAGCTAGAAGGTGCGGCAGACCACATCTTTAGGATCATAAAGGAGAACGGAAGGTCCAAAATATATCAGCTAGGAACGGGAGGGAATTTATCGCCCAGTTGATTCATGAGCTACAAAAGATCTGTTCAATATCTCCAAAAATTTCCCCGAGGCATTGGCTACTAAAAGCTTAAGTCCAATGGGCTCCCTCAGAAAATAAGCTCAGGAAGATTGCAACTGATGGCTCACCAATATTTGACAAGAACACGTGACCGATATCGATTTCTTTTCCCAGAAAGTGCAAAATGGATTTATAATATTATGAGTATTTAGTGAGTATGGATTCTTTTTCAACAATACTGGCAGAGAGCATTGCGGGCATGGGAATAACCATAGCACTTCTGGCGCTTCTTGCCCTGATATTTCATCTCATCGGAAAGTTCGGCAGAAAGGAGGCTATGGAAGGTCCACCATCTATAATGAAAGAGGAAGAGAAGATTAGCAATGTGCTACCATTTATAGCAACGGCTGTTTACCTTTATTTGGCAAGCGAAGTCGGAGAGAGGACCAGGCTTACTTCAAGGAGGTCGGAGACGGTTGCAAAACGCCCACTTCTTTATAGCGGGAGGGATGAGTGGAAGAGGTGTGGGCGAAGTGATTGTTTGAGGTGAGGTTCTGATTGAGGTTTAGCATAATTATCAGAGGTATAAAGAAAGAAGTCGATGTAGAGCCAATCGATGAGGGGAAGTTGAGGGTCAGAGTTGACGGTGTGGATTATGAGGTCTCGGTCGAAGGTCTGAAGGGTTTGGCTAACCTGACAGGAAGGGCAATTGAACCAAGTTTTTCCTATGAACTTGAACGTGAAATCCCAGTGGTGGAGTCTAGACCGAGAGAGAGCCAGACTCTGGAAGCGCCTGCAGAGAGTGCCGTCCGACAGGAGATTAAGGAAGTAGTTCCGGCAATAAAAGAGGAGGCCTTAATGCCAAAGGAGGCTCCAGTCAAGGAATCCCTAGTCAAAGAGGTTACAAAGCCAAAGGAGGCGTTATTGGTAAAATCGCCACTTCCTGGGGTTATCTCACTGGTAGAAGTTAAGGAGGGCGGGGCGGTCAAGCGGGGGGACGTGCTCCTCTACATAGAGTCGATGAAGATGCTAAACGAGATAGTTGCACCTAGGGACGGTGTTGTGAAGAGGATTATGAAGAGCGCTGGCGAGCAGATCAACGTGGGCGACCCACTAGTGGAGATCATGCCAGCAGGTGAATGAGTGTGTTCGAGGACCTAGTCTCAAGGATTTTGAATTTTTTATTGACCAGCGGCTACTTCAATATAACCCTAGGAAATATTGTGATGATCGCCGTTGCGTTGGCTCTGATTTACTTGGCCATAAAGAAGGAATATGAGCCCCTACTCCTGTTACCGATCGGATTCGGCGCACTCCTAGCAAACATCCCCTTGAGCGGCATAGCAGAATTGGGAGGATTCCTTTACTACATACACCACTACCTTCTTGAGACGGGCATAATACCCATACTGATATTCATCGGCATAGGTGCTATGACCGATTTCGGACCGCTGCTGTCAAGTCCTAAGTCCTTCATACTTGGGGCGGCAGCACAAATAGGAATATTCCTCGCCATCATACTTGCATTTTCTATGGGGTTCAGTGTGAATGAGGCTGGAGCAATCGGTATAATAGGAAGTGCGGACGGTCCTACGACGGTTTACACTGCGGCTAAACTCGCACCGCACCTTTTGGGTCCAGTGGCTGTGGCGGCTTACTCATACATGTCGCTTGTCCCCATAATCCAGCCCCCAGTAATAAAGGCACTAACCACCAAGAAAGAGAGAACGGCAAGGATGCCCCCGCTTCTGAGGGAGGTCTCCAAGAGGGAGAAACTGTTATTCCCAATCATCACTACAGTCCTCGCATGTCTGCTGGTCCCTACTTCGACCCCCCTGATCGGGGCGATCATGGTGGGCAACCTCTTCAGGGAGAGCGGTGTTACTGAGCGCCTCTCTAAGGCGGCACAGAACGAACTCATCAACTTGAGCACGATATTGCTAGGGCTTGGGGTAGGGGGGACCATGAGAGCTGAGAGCTTTCTGACGCTCAGCACCATAATGATTATCGGCATCGGGGCTTTCGCCTTTGCGACTGCCACCGCTGGAGGAGTTTTGATAGGTAAGCTCTTCTATCTCATCACAAAGGGCAATTTCAACCCCATGATCGGAGCAGCAGGGGTCTCAGCAGTTCCAATGTCCGCCAGGGTCGTTCAGAAGATGGCTGCCAAGGAGGATCCAGAGAACTTCCTCTTGATGCACGCCATGGGTCCGAATGTGGCAGGTGTGATAGGCTCGGCAATCGTCGCAGGCATAATAATATCATTTTCTTAAAATCATATTTTTTAGTTTTTTATAAATATTAAAACTTTATATATATATTATTTTTATATTTTTGCTCATTTTTTGGCATTTGCAAAAATGATTTAAACTTGGTCAACAATTTTTATCTTCGTAAAAATAGATGGTGCGTCCTTTGGAAGAGAGAGCAAAAATTCTTGTGATAGACGACGATGAGTATATTCTAGAGAGTGTTAAGGAAATTCTCTCGCAAGTGGGGTATTTGGTTCACACGACAAAGAACGGTCAAGAGGCGCTCACCAAGCTAAATGACAGTTTCTACAACCTCCTACTGGTCGACATAGTATTGCCTGACATAGACGGGCTTGACCTTATTGAGAGACTCACAGATACCCTGCCCAAGATGCGGAAGGTAGTAATTACAGGCTATGCCTCGTTGGAAAATGCGCTTAGGGCGCTGAGTCTAGGTGCCAACGCCTTTATCATGAAACCCATATCCCCAAAAGATCTGCTCGGGGTTGTGGAAAAAGAACTGAAGTTGCAGAGAGAGGAGCTGAAGGATCTACAGGAATGCATGGCTGAGTATATTAGAAATAAGGCAAAGAAATATGAAAAGTGAATGAAGAACAAGACTGAATGACTCATTTTTTGTACTCATTTTTTGTAGTGAATAGGTCTTCCCAGCGCAAGCCTGACAGCTTCGACAATTGATTCACTTAGTGTTGGGTGGGGATGAACCGCCCCTGCCAGATCATCCATAATGAGGGATTTTGAGATAGCAAGCGCAAGCTCACCGATAAGCTCTGAAGCTCCGCGCCCCACTATCTGAGCGCCGATTATCTTTTTAGTCTGTGAGTCGCCCACAACTCTCACAAACCCTTCTGTTCTGCCAAAAGTGAGAGCTCTTCCTGAAGCTGCAAATGGGAATTTGCCGACCAAGGGCTGAAGGCCTAATCGGACAGCCTCTTCTTCATAGAGACCCACTGTTGCTATCTCTGGATCCGTGTAAACTACGGAAGGCATGGCGAGCCTAGGCATACTCTCCCTTAGTCCAGAAATTATCTCGGAGACGTAGTATCCCTCTTCCATCGCCCTATGAGCCAAGAAAGGGAGACCAACAACATCGCCTATGGCAAAGACCCCTCCCGCACTGGTCTCCATCTTCTCATCAACCTTAATGAAGCCCCTTTCATCCCTCTCGATTCCAACCGTATCTAGGTTTAGGTCGTGGGTGTTTGGTCTCCGACCTACTGATAGGAGGAGGTAATCGCCCTCAAAGGATGCTCCATCATCAGTGTATATACGAACCCTTTCACCACCCTCCCTGTACTCGCAAAGGTTCACCTTTGTGCCGAGTTTTACATGGACGCCCATTTTCCGTAGGGAGTGCTCAACTGGCGAGACTAGATCCTTGGGGTAGCCCGGGAGGATCTGATCCATTATCTCTATGATGGTGACGCTGGTCCCCAGAGAGGAGAAGGCGGTTGCCATCTCAACACCTATAACCCCCCCGCCCAATATTACAAGATCCTTTGGAAGGTTGGAGATTTTGAATATGTCGTCAGAGGTCAATATCCTCTTAGAGTCGGATTTTAGAAAAGGGAGATCTGAGGGTTTGGAGCCGCTTGCTATTATAATCCCATCCCCCTCGATCACTTCCCCTCTGGGAGAGATCTGCAGAGATCTATCAGGTTTGAAACTTGCGTGTCCACGTAATAGTTCTACTCCATAGGACCTTAGCAGGTACTCGATACCACCCCTGAGGCGGGAAACGGTCTGACTGACCCATTGCTGGACCTTTTGAAAGTCGACCGAGACTTTCTCAGCCTTTATGCCCATTCTCTCGCCCTGGCGAACCTCATTAACGATCTCTCCAACATGTAGAAGCGCCTTTGTGGGGATACAGCCCCTGTTGAGGCATGTGCCGCCCACATCCTTCTCTTCTACCAATGCAACCTTCTTACCAAGTTGGGAGAGACGTATGGCTGAGACGTAACCTCCTGGCCCAGCACCGATGACTACAACATCAAACCTTTTCATGAGCTCCACCTCACATGGGCTTGGCTCCCACGTCATGAAATCATGAGACCTTTACCACTTTGAGTGAGTTCAGCCTGGCATACATCTCCGCTTCTTCGCCGATGCCTTCTCCCTCAACCAAATACCTGTTCACTGTCACAAGCCGATCATTTCTCAGCTCTACCGCCTTTTGGGTGGTAATCTTCAGCCCCCTACGCCTCAGACCGAGACGCATCCCTTTATAGACCTTGCTTGGTAGATCCACAAGGTTTTGGGAATAGACAACTATCTCATCCTCATGGCGAAAGCAGTCGCCCAGTTCGTCTCTCATTTTGGGACTTATAGTGGTGATCCTGTTGTCAGCGGCGTTCATGGCATCATCTATTAGCTTCTTCAGAGATTTACGACCGCGACGTCTTACCAACAAGCCCACCTGTTTCAGGTATGTCGGGTTTGGTAATTTAATTTTTGGGTTTATGAGAGACAATAGATGGGATATTACGGATCAAATTAAAGAAAATATCATTGGTAAATAGGATCGGAAGTTAAACCATCTGAAATAATGAAATAAGTCGCTGTGAGAGCACTGCTTTTTTTAGGAGAATTTTTGCGGGAGAGATTCCAAAACTTTCTCTATCCTCGAAATAGCCTCCATGAGGTTTTCCATGGAATTGGCGTAGGATATCCTGATGTGGCTGTCGTAACCGCCGAAATGTTCACCAGGGGTCGTACTAACCCCTGCCTTCTCCAAGAGTAGATCACAGAAGTTACTTGATTTCATTTCGGTCGCCGATATGTCAGGGAAGATATAGAAAGCGCCTGACGGTTTGGAAAACCTAAAGAAGCGCAGCTTTTCGAGAGCGCCGCATATGAAGTCCCTCCTCCTCCTAAACTCCTCGACCATTGGTCTCACGGGGGTCTCGGGCTTGAGGGCTTCTAGTGCCGCCTTCTGAGAGAAGGATGATGGGCAGCTGGCAGAATGCTGCTGGAGCTTGTTTATGGCAGACGCTATGGGCTTTGGTGCTGCCACGTAACCGAGCCTCCAACCTGTCATGGCGTAAGCCTTTGAGAAGCCGTTAACGGTTATCGTTTTTTCGTCCATACTTGGGAGAGACCCTATGCTGATGTGTTGCCTTTCATATACCAGCTTTTCGTAGATCTCGTCGGAGAGCACGAAAATATCTTGATCTGCAACTATTTCCGCCAGCTCTGAGACTTCTTTCTCTGACATGACATAGCCGGTGGGGTTATTGGGCGAATTGAGTATTATGAGTTTTGTTCTTTCGTTGATCGCTTCTTTAATTCCTTCTATATTTATTGAGAAGTCGGTCATGGATGGAACTTCTTTCACCCTGCCGCCAGCGATTGTGACGATCTCCATGTAGGAGGGCCATGCAGGGGTAGGAATTATAACTTCATCGCCCTCGTCGACAAGTGCCATGATGGCGTAGAAGATAGCTTGCTTGGATCCGGGTGTAACGACGATGTTGTCCTTATTTACGTTTAGTCTGTTCTCTTCGCGGAGTTTAGAAGCGATCGCCTCTCGCAATTCGGGAATGCCAGGGCTGGGCGTATAGTGTGTATAGCCAGAGTCGAGGGCAGATTTGGCGGCTCTAACAATGTTTTCGGGCGTCGGAAAGTCTGGCTCGCCTACGTCTAGCTGGATAATATTCACGCCCATAGACTGTAACTCTTTAGCCTTAGCCATTGCCTTTAGGGTTCCTGACTCCTTCAAGTTAAGCAAGCGTCTTGCCAAGACCAAAATTTGACACCAAAAGTTAGTTGTTATATGTTTTTAAAAAATTTAACTTAATTAGGGAGAAGTCTAAGCCTGCAGACTTCAGCCGCGGGTAGCGCACTTTGTTATTACTCACACTGTAGGCTTGATTCAAGCAGATCAAACCATTAGTTCGATAGCTTTTTAAAAAAAGGAAAGGAAATGAAGTTTAGGATCAGCTTTTTTCTAGGAATTCGATTAGTTCATTTGCTATTTTTTTCTCGTCAAAACCAGGCATATCGAAGCCAGCGCCAATCATATTCGGTAGCTTTAAATTCGCCTCCTTAATCATTGCAACAAGCTCCTCAATGAATATCCCTGGTTTAGTTGTAGTTGGGTAGTTCGTCATTTGTTCCTCAGGTATCTTGGGCGCCCCACCCCATTCGCTGCTGGTACCAGAGTATCTGACACCACATGAAGGGCTGCCGTCTAGACCTATTATAACCACTTTATACCCCTCTTTTTGGTACTCGCAGATCTGGTCAATTATTGGCTGAAGTATCCTGCGGCAGTGAGACCTGTAGCCCGGAGTGTCATACTGCTCTCTAACGTACCACCACCTCCTAAGCCCAGAATATGTAGTCTCAGGGCATGGCAATTGAAGTATCCCATAATCTCTTGAGTGCAAGATCTCTATTATCGGCTTTATTATTGCTGGGAAAAAAGCAAAGCCATTCACCTTGGCGTTCTGGTTGAGCAGACAGTGTGCTACAACAGCGACTTTTTTAGCACGTTTATCCTTGACTAGTACCATCCTTATCACCTACTCTATTATTCCTTGAAAGCTTTGGCAAATATAACTTTGAATATGAGCGAAAATACGACAGCAGGGTACCATGTCACTCCACCTGGGAACGGCATGGGTCCAGCGTAAGCTATCTGCCCAGTTGGAAAGGCTATTGCGTAACAAATTATCCATGTAAGTAGGAGGGATAGATATGCCGATTTGCTCCAACCGCCAGAGTACCATGGTCCTTCTGGTCCGTAAGTGTAGAAGTCCTTCAGAAGATCATAGGACCTTTTTCTATTTATCCAGAAATGCCCGATCATTATTCCAGCTATTGGACCAAGAAGTATCCCGTAGTTTGAGGCCCATGTAGTGATATAATCAACATATGCGGGTCCGCTCTCAACCGCCCACCAAGGTGCGCCGAAGAATGCAATAATACCAGCAACTATGACCGCAGTCTTCCACCTTAGTTTGAATACGTCCATAAGTAGGTCTATAAGTGGTGGTGAGTTGGCAGTGACGTCTGTGGACCAAGGAGCAAGGAATGCAAATATAAGTCCTATACCCGCAGCAATTGCTCCTGGAGCAAAGCGGAGAATTATATCCTGTGGAAGTATTGTCTGAGTTAGTACAACTGCAGCATAACCCAAAGCGGTGCCCACAACCTGTCCGATAACTATTCCGATTATCAGACCAGTAGGCAATGCACCTGGTTTGTTAGGGTTTATGCCTCTTGAAAGATCAGAGATGTTTAGCGCCATTGGAGCCCACCAGTTAGTCTGAACCGCAAGATAAATCAAAAATGGCATACTAAAGTAACCTGCGCTACTAACAAACATATTCGGTATATTTGGTGCAAACTCTGGAGTTCCGGCTAAGAACCAGACAAGCCAAACAAAGTATAGTAACATCAAAGGTCCGCCAAAATCAGCAACTCTTCCTATACCTCTCAGTCCTCTCCGCATTACTACTATGAAAGATCCCACATAAAATACGAGTGCGATAGGCAGATACCTAATTGCAAGCGTTGTAACATCGGCTGTCTGAACTCCTATGGCAGCTAAAAATATCATCATTAATGCCAAAGATCCTGCATATGCCTCGATTCCGAACCAAACTATTCCCGCAGCGCCTCTCAGTACTACTGGTACTTTCGCACCAATAAATCCAAAGGAGGGCCTAAGTTGAACGGCATAAGGTATAGCATACTTTACTCCAACTATGCCATTCATGTACATAACGATAACACATGCAAGATTGCCTATCAAAGCACCTATAAGTGCTTGCCAAATGTCGAGTCCCAAAGAGTATCCAATAGGTCCCAAAAAGAACATAGGAATGCAAGTGTTCATGCTGAACATCATAAATGTAAATGTCAAAGAATTGTATTTTCGCTCAGAGGGCGGTACTGGCAAAAGGTCAGGGTTCTCGTTATAGCCTTTTGGAGTAATCATTTTTTCATCAGTCATAAAGGTCGCCTTATCAAAGGCTGACGATAGGATTATTTATATTTTTTGATTATTTGAACTATTAGTTTGCTAAGAAAAAATTTAAAATAACATTAAGAGTTAATGTTTTCTGTTGAAAGACTTTTTCATACACGATTGTTAGTAAAGACTAAATGAAAATTTGCAGACTACTTTTACTTGTTTTGATAAAGCTCGGAATTATATATATTATGATCATGATCACGTTTAGCCTTAGGTTGCGAAGAAATTTGATTCTGACTAGAAATTATTATAAGTATGAAAACGTATGGGTTGTTAAGTAAGGCGGGTGAGTGGTCCTCCCACCCGTTCCGCCTTATAAACCCCGGAGTCGGGAGGGATCGGTTTGAATTTGAGCTTAAAGAGTAGAGATATAGCAAAGACGGCGGTTATAGCCGCACTTTATGTCGCGCTCGTCTGGGCTTTGACGCCCATAAGCTTTGGTGTCATACAGGTCAGGGTCTCTAATGCATTAATTGGAATAGTTCCGTTGGTCGGAATGCCAGGGGTTTTAGGCATAACCCTAGGGGTATTAATTGGTAATATTCCGAGTCCACTCGGACCTATAGATCTCTTAAGCGCGATCCCAACTTTCATATCTCTTCTTCTTTTAATGAAGCTCAAAGACAGGAGCGTGTTGCTGGGGCTTTTTGTATACTCAGTTATACTATCAGCATGGGTCGGGATGCTGCTGAGCTACACCTTTGGGGCTCCTTTTTTAATAACCTTCATTTACCTATTGGTAGGAATAGGGTTCGCAACGGGCATACTCGGTTACCTCGTATATAGGACGTTAAAAAGTTTAGTGGAGTTGAAGTAGAATGGAAAAGAAGGCAGTGGTCATATTCTCTGGCGGCCCTGACAGTACAACGCTTCTGTATTTGACAATCAAAAGAGGTTACAGGGCATATCCAATAACATTCGACTATGGGCAGATTGCAAAGAAGGAGATCGAATCTGCCGAAAAGATTGCAGGGTCGCTAGGATTAGATCTAAAAAAGGTAGATCTTAGCGTTTTAAAGGACATTTACATAGGCTCTACATCCTTAGTAGATGAGAAGATACCAATAACGAGAGAATTCTCTAAGCAGCTTGTCGTTCCTTTCAGGAACGGCTTAATGTTGTCCTTCGCCGTTGCGTATGCGCAATCCATAGGTGCAAAATACATATTCTACGGCGCACAAGGCTCCGATGAGCCTTATTATCCAGATTGCAGATCATCCTTTGTGAGGGTGTTTCAGAGAGCAGCGAGGCTTGGAACCGATACAAAAATTTTGATCAAGGCTCCGCTAATCAAAATGAAGAAGAGCGAAGTGATAAAACTCGGAAGAGAGCTCGGTGTGCCGTTTGAGATGACATGGAGCTGTTACAAGGGAGGAGAGAGACATTGCGGTGTTTGTGAGTCGTGTATTAACAGAAAGAAGGCGTTCCTGGAGGCAGGGGTGCCAGACCCAACAAATTATGAAATTGTATAAGCTTACAGTGCACTCAGCAGAAATCACTTACATCGCTTTTGAGTTGAGACTTTTAATATAAACTAAGGAATGATCTGCATGTTATTTTCACCTAGGGAGGATAGAGTTATTCCCATCGTGAAAGCAAATGTGAAACTTGGAAGCATTGATCTTTGCAAAGTTAACGTCTTCTAGGAACCATTTCCAACATTCTACTCAAAGAGGTGTTGTAAACCAGAAATTTGGATCATGGTACAGAAAACTGGGGGGCTCAGTCTGATTCCAAGGTAGTAAAAGCAATGAAAGCCAATTTTTAGATTGGTTGAAAAGCGCCTAATATCAATCCTGGTGAATGTCAGTCGGACAGAAACGGGCAATATGGCTAAACTTCCCTAATTTTTAATATCTCTTGGTAGAGGTCTCTTAGAGTGTCCTGATAGTCAGCTTCTCCCTGTTCTATCTTATCCATTATTGATTCAAGTCGTCGCGTTGCTTCCTCGGACGTATATTCTCCGAACCTCAAACTCAGATACTTGTAGACTCGGTAGCCCAACTTGGTGCTGATGAGCCTATTCCCCTTCTCGATAGCATAACTCCTTTCCAAGATCGTTGCAACAGTCCTTGCGTAGGTGCTCGGCCTTCCGATACCTCTCTCCTTCATCAATGCAATCAATTCACCCTGAGTGAAAGGTCTTGCCGCTGGCAAGTATAGCAACTTTGCGAATTTTAATGTGTATTCACCTTCGGTAACGGGGTTTGCTGTTTTTATGGGCAGTATTTTGTTGAAGCCTTCGCTCAAGACTCTGATTGGGCGCTCGACATGCACCTGGTCCCCATTTATTAAGACCTTGAACTTTTGGTAAAGGATTTTGGCTTCCCTCATCTGGCTTGCGATGAAACGTCTGAATATTAGATCGTATATTTGGAAATGTCCGCTAGTAAGTTTTTTTGGGAGTCTCACAATTCCCGTGGAGATTAAGTTCTTCAGCTCTTCCACATCCAAAGCTCTTGTCGGTCTGATGCACTCGTGTGCACCCTCTTTGAGATAACTTCGCGGAACAAACAGCGAAGGGTACCTCTCTCTGATGTAGTCCCTGGCGATGCCGATCCCCGTGGTCGAGACCGTTGTTGAGTCCGTCCTGTGATACGTGCACAGACCAACATCAAAAAGGTCTTGGGCAATCATCATAGTCTTTGTGGCTGAGAAACCAAGCTTCGATGAGGCGTCGTGAAGCAGGGCGTCAGTGGTGTATGGCGGAAGGGGCTTTATGATCCTCTCCTCAGTTTTTAAATCGACTATCCTTGCCCTTAATTCGTTAATGTACTCTTCAACATGCTCTAGGGGAAATTGGGATGTTGGGTTTTCCACCAAGAGCCTTAGGTCGTTTGAGAGTACCACATGTAGAACTTTCTTCTTCTTCCTCGATTCGTTGACCCGCTCTATTACCCACCCAAGGACCGGAGTCTGTACCCTCCCGGCAGATAGCCTGTGGTTCTTGAACCTTTGCCAGAGTTTCTGGCTGAGCTCGAAACCCATCCAACGATCCTCTATGCGTCTAACTATCTGAGCCTCAACCATTCTCAAATTGATCTTTCGTCTGCTCCGTAATGCCTGAAGAAAAGCCTGCTTTGTAACTTCATGAAACTCAAGCCGTTCCACCTTGCCATTCATGGGATAAAGCGAACATAGAACGTCGTAGGCTATTTTCTCCCCCTCAATATCAGGGTCCGTGGCAATAAAGACAGTGTTCATTTCCAAGGCGACTTCCTGCATGGCGCGTACTAGCTCGCTTTTGGAGTAGAATTCTTGGCTTTTGCATCTTGGACAGAGATCCAAGCCAGTGAATTGTTCCCCACATCTCTTGCACTTCTTTATGAAGTTGTATATGGGGATGAAGGCTCCGTTTTGAACCTTTACACCATGAAAACCTTCGTTTGGTACTAGGTCATATATATGCCCCATGCTTGCGATAATGTTTAAGACGAATTCCCCTGTGTTAACTTCATAGACAGTAGTTTTTCCAATCTTCCTCTTGTAGGGTCTTCCAAAAAACCTTGATATGGTTCTAGCTTTTGTGGGCGACTCCACGATCAGGAGGGCTGCCTTGATAAAGTCCTTCACCTTCTTGACTACTCGTCCCTCGCGTATCTCCTGGATAATCTTTCGGTCAGCATCAACTTTTTTGAGCCAATTTTCTGCTGTTTTAGGGTCAAACTTCTTCCATCTGGATTCTCCTAGAATGAGTTCAAGCTTTCGTCTGAGGGAATAGAAGGCTTTCTCGTCGTCTACAATCAAGAAACTTGCACCGTGCGTTATTCCTCCAGCAAACATCCTCGAGGTTCTACCGGAAGCTTGAATATAAGCCACAGGATCTGCAACAATAAGGTACAATTCTCCGTTCATCTTCTTTAAGGAAATTTCTTTGCTTTGTGCTATTCCATCAATAACCTTAGGGGTGATGGTGCTCTTCAAAAAATCCTTGGCTTCTAGAATCAGATTTTTGACGTATTCTTCATAACCATTAAGTTTTGTGCTTGATTCTATAGATGCTCTGACCATTTCAAGCGTATCTCGGCTTATAGGGGTTATTCTGCGGAGGTTGTATATTATTTGGCTTGCTCTTTCCCTTTGATCTTTATCCAAGAAATCCCTAATATTTTTGAGGAGTGTTAGAATTTTGATGGGATTGCATTCGTCCCAGCTCAGTTTAATCTCCATCCTAGGCACACCTGTGAAGATTACGTAGCGAACCCTCTCTGGGAGGTCTATTCCTCGTGTGAGGGGACTTCTGAAGGTCGCAACCCCTATTAGGGCGTCGTACTCGCCACTCTTGAATTTCTCCAGAAGTCCATTATCAATCTTAATTGAGGTATTCGTCCTTACGCCGTTAGCATTCAAGAACTCGCTCAGCTTGAGAATATACTCCTTGCCAAGAACTGATGGTACAAAAATCAAGCATCCCGGACCGAAACTCTTGATTAAGGACAGGACTTGGTCCTCAACATCGCATTTGGCTTCAACATGAAAGTCCTTGATTTTTCTCAAAAATTCCGGTTTGAAGCCAATCTGAAAGCTTAGAAGTTCCTCAAAGAGCCTTATTCGCTTTGTCCTCTTAGATTTCATAGTGGCCCCAGAAACAACCAATAAACCAATATTGTTTCGCTCTTTGTAACTCTCGATCTGGCTTCTTATCGAGTCGATCTTCCTCACAACTTCAGAACAGTCTTTACCCATTTTTTTAAATTGGATTGCCTCCCTTCTGAGGGTCAAAAGCTGGAGGGCCGCCGCTACAATGGCTTCTTCAAAGCCCAATATGTTCAGGATCCTATCTATGTTTCTTGGAGATCTCAAGAAGGAGTCGACGTCGTCCACAAACATGAAGTCAAATTTTTTGCCCCTCAAAACCTCGAAGTGGCTTATTAGGAACCTCTCGGTCGTCACCAGGATGTCAAAATCAAATTTAGCCACTTTATCTAGTAGTTCCTTTTTTTCTTCGTCAACTAGTCCACTGTGATAACAAATTTTTCTCAGACGTATTCCCAGCTTCTGTGAATAAAGATCTATTTTTTCGGAAACTTGCTGCACTAGAATGGTCGTGGGCACCACAATGTAGCTTTTCTTCCCATCTGCGGCAAAATGGATGGCTGCAATAGTGCCAAAAACTGTCTTTCCAACACCAGTGGGCGCAACAATTGAAAAGCTGCGTTTTAAAAGAATTCTCTTAGCCCACAACTCCTGAAGAGACCACATCCTTTGCCCGATAGCCTTTTTGAAAAATGTGGAAAATTTTCCAAACTCGTCATGGAAACGGAAGATCTCATCAGCATGAAGCAACTTTCCCTTTTCTTCAAGAGCCTTCAGTATGTGCTTCCAAGACTTCAATTCGTCAGTATTTTCAAGACAATTTTCACAAATCCCAAACTGTAAAAGGCGCTCGTCTGAAATTGTACCCCTGCAGTTCAGACACAATTCATAATAAATAGCCCTCAAAGCAACCACCATCTTAAACTTTGGAGTTTATGTCAGTGGAGATCGAGGTCTCAGAGGGGTTTGTACCATTAGTTCTTGTGCTATCTCCTATGTCTTTTATTTTTTTACACATTTATGGCACCAACACATATTTTCATCTTTGATAATTTTTCCTTTAGTATTGGTTGTTTAAGTTTATTTCATGGTTTTGGTTTCAACATTTTTGGAGGGAAGTATAATAATAGATGATTCTACAAACCTTAAAGGGCGAGGATCGCATTGACGCTCTCCACGACTAAAGTCGGGAGATTCTCGGTTCTTCGACCCTGAGGGCTTCATCATACCGAGTTTTGGGCTGTGGCAAAGCAGCCCCTGCTACGGGCATGTAGCCCATAGCCCGCTTGAGGATGTTCATGGCTCCGTTGTAGTCCGCGTTGCATGAATAGCCACAGTTAAAGCATTTGAAGAGGCTCCCGACTCGGAGCCCTTTAAATCCACACTTGTGGCATATCTTTGACGTGTTCTTTTCACTTATCTTGACGACAATCCACTAAATTTAAGCCCAGGCCTTCATAATTTCAAAAACTTCAGACATGCTAGATGCAACGGCATCGGCCCCAATTTTTCTGGCGAGTGGTCCTCCTGCGATTATCTTAACCTCGGGTCTTAGTTGTCTGACCGATGCCACTAAGCTCTTGAGCTGCACCTCTGTGTCGGGGTCGATGCATGAGAGTACAAGGAACTTGAGTGAAGGGTCAGAGAGTTCTACCTTTATATCATCGATCTTGATACCTCTCTTCGGGCAAAACACCTTGATGTTTTTAGATCTGAGGTAGGTAGCAATTATATCCCTCATTAGCGTGTGACCCTCACCAATCACCGTTGCCACTATGGCTGAGAAGATGGGAGTTCCCAAGGGTGTGACGGATTCTATCAGCCCAAGTACCCTTCTAGTTGTGAAGTAGGCCGAGTCCCAACTCTTTAAAGTTCCAGCAGGGTCCTTTTCGTAAAGCGAGATGAAAGTGTCCCACGCTGCCAAGACGCCCTTGTTCAGAATATCCTCAATAGAGTATCTCTGCAGGGCTTCCCTTGTGGTGTTTACTGCCGACTCCTTATCGCCTGAAAGGATTGCAGTAGAAATGAGGCTCAACACCTCATTCTTTGACTGGGACCCCATTTTCCATTACCACTCTTCCGTCAACATACAGAGTGCCTTTATCCATGGGTTTTATCATATCCAAGTGGGCAGATGCCTTATTGTTCCCGTGGTAGCTTCCCGTGTTGTTGCCAACGGCGATGTGTATTGTTCTGTAGATCTTCTCGTCAACGATTATGCAGCCGTTTGTGAACTCTGCCCCAGGGTTGCACCCAATGCCCAGCTCAGCTATTCGGTCTATGTCGCCGGTGTTTGAGTCAAAGAACGCCTTGAGCCGCTCTCCCCCCTCTTCAGCCTCGAATGACGCCGCTTTGCCCCCCTTGAACTCTATTTTGAGGTTGACAACCTTCCCGAAGCCAGGGATGACCACAACTGGGAATCTTATGTGTCCCTCTGCAGAGGTCTCTATGGGAGCAACAAAGACTTCGCCCGAAGGAATGTTCAAACCTACGTCGCCATTTGCGGCATCTTCCTCAGAGATTATGGCATCGTCTACAATAACGGGCCTCCCCTTTATGCTAAAGGACAAATCTGTATCATCGGAGAGTATGCGGACTATGTTAGCCCCACGGAGTGCTTTAGAATAGAAGTTGCATAGGTCCAGCATCTCATTTTTGAAGGACATCCTAATGCTGTTTATGAAGATCTCCCTGAACCTCTCTGGGCTGATCCCGTAAGCCCTTGCAGCGCCAGGTATTGGCCACCCAAAGTAGACCCACCTCATCCCTCGCTTGTCCATTATCTCGTAGAGTTTTTGGCGGTTCTCTCCGGTGAGCTTTATTTTATCTTGAAGACCATCCGACCATGCAGGGTCATCCTCCTCCCCAATGAACATCCTAACATCCACTGTCTCCGCTATAGCTTTGGATATAGGGTCCATCCTTTTCAACGACTCTTCTGGCATTAGTTGGTGCTTCAGTCTGTTCCTTAAAGAGGAGTACTCTCTGGTCAGGGTGTATGCCCCCACCTTCCAGCACTCCTCCTCCACCATCAAGGCGAACTCCTTGCAGGAGGGGTCCGTCCCATTGTAGAGTATGGACACCGAGTCAAATTCGCCGCTGCTTTTCCTTCCAATTCTCATGGATTTTTTGACCAAGTACTCAGCTATCTCTCTCTTCTCACTCAGAGTTAGTTCGGTCATATTACTCACCTAATATCATATCTCACTTTCCCTTGAAATCGATATTGATACAAACACTATTTCCTCAAGAAAGACCCTGTTGCTGGAATAACTGTTCTAATGCGCGCGCAGCGGTGTAGGCTACAGAAGCGCCGCATATGTAGTAGGCCACCCTCAAGGCTTCTAGAATTTCCTCTTTGGTTGCCCCTGCCTGCATAGCCCCCATAGCCAAAGAGCGGACGCCTTCCGCAGCCCCCAAGGTCGCATCTATGGCCATGGCTATAAGTAACTTGTATTTTCTTTGTAGCACACCATCGGACAAGGCAAAATCTGCACCCCTGTTAACGAGCTTTAAGAGCTCTGGATCGAGGTTTTCGAATATTTTCAATGGGCTGGACATCCCTATCACCGAAGACTGTATTTTTACAAGTTGTATAAAAAATGGACGTACTGAAGTGAGCTATCCAAGTAACTGATGGGTATGGGATCTCCCAGTTAATAAGGGGTTAAATTCCGATACGGCTTCTAAGAGCGAAGCCACATGTCATTCACTTTAATCGGCGGGAAGCCCCTTCCGATAGGGAGGGGTAGTTCACATCGTTAGTCTTGTCATATTTACTTGTGGACCGTCCTTCCCCGACTGAAAGATACCTCTCAACTAGGCAATATCCAAAATGTGCTGATGAAGTGATAGCAAATTACGGTTTATATGAGGGCTTTGACTATTGCTTCCCCAAACTTGTAAGAGGCGCCAGGACCATTTGCAGTGATGACTTTGCCGTCCACAACCACATCCAATTCCTCAAGAATCCCCCCGCCTCTGCGCATCTCGCTCAATGATTCGGGTGTGGGATATACCGTGCACTTTTTGCCTCTGATTATCCCTGCCCTCGCGAGCACCACTGGTGCGAGGCATATGGCGGCAACCACGCCGCCCCTCTCGTAGATTGCCTTTGCGATAGACTGCAATTTCTGGTTGGGCCATAAGTATGTGGGAGAGCCAGGACCGCCGGGTATGACTATTGCGTCATATCTTTGTGGATCAACCTCGTCAACCAACATATCTGGCTCTATGACTAAGCCAAGCTTTCCCCTTGCAGGACCCCTCCCCGTGCTTGCCAAAGTCACTTGGTGACCTGCATTCTCAATTATTTCTCGAGGTATCGAGTATTCTTCATCCCTAAACCCTTTCTCGGCAACAACAATAAGGACTTTTGCCATAGGTACCCCAGAATAGATCTAGTAGGAGAAAGTATAAATGGTGTCCGCTAGAGTCCGCAGGTCTTTAGTAGGAGCGATGGATCAGATTTTATGATCTCAAAATAACGGGATAGCCGCTCGGCTTCTTTTGAGACCCGTTCAGGCTTTGCCTCGTCCGGATTGAAAGACATCAGTCGGGAGGGATCTATCGGGCAGGAGACCAGCCCAGTCTTATAATGCAGGCTGAATGGTGCCCTCACATCCCCGTAGGGTTTCATGGAGCTCCAGTCTATTAGGACCTTCATGGAGCGCTCCTCTTTTTTTGCAACGCTCGAAGTGGTTAGCCCACGCTCCACCAAATGTTTAAGTTCTGCGGGTACTTGGGCGGTCGAGATGCGATCCTCAATTTTCTTCTGGATTTTCTGTATGAGCGAACGGTAGGCTGTGAATAGATCTCCCTTCGGTATCTTTGTGTTGTCGAGTGCAGCCCAAACCTGAATCCCCCTTGATCCACTGAACTTCACTGCCGGCAAGACCCCATTCTCTTCCAGGAAATTGAATATCTCCTTGGCGACGAATTTTATAGCCAAGAAGCCCTCTTCTCTTGACTTCAATTCGTCTCCTGCATCGAGATCTATGACCAGCCAGTCAGGCTCTTTCATGTCGAACCCATGAACGTAGGGGATGTAGTCAATCGCATGGTCATCCACATACCTCATCAGCGTCTCCGTGGAATCTATAGAAATGAATATGGGTTTGGGCTTGTACCTAGCGTAACGCACAAAGAGGGGCTTTATCTTGTGTATAGGGTCATGATCGTCGCTAAATATTTTGACCACGCTAACTGGTCTACCTTTCAGGAATGGCATTATCTGATCCGCGATCTGGTTGTAGTACTCCCTCGCTACAAGCATCATCCTGTAAGATAGGTTTAAAGAGTCCCCGATTAAGGCTAGCCGCTCTTTTATCTTCTCGAGCCCTTCATTAGTGATGGCATATCCTTCTTGACCCGAAGTAATTAGCCCTTCCTTGGTCAGATAGTCGAGCTCGTGAATGAGCTCTGATGTTTCGATTTTGCGACCTTCGTCCCTTGAGACCTTTTCGAGGATGTGGTTGAGATCTATCCGTTTACCTGCCTCTTTTATTGATAGGAGGAGTAAGATCCGGTCCCTTATCGTTGTAATCATCTATTCACCCTAAAATATTTACAGGGCTATTCTTATCTTATTTATTATTTGATGTTTAATATTGATAGTTTGTTATCCATTATTTCGTTTATATGGTGAAATGAATGGGAGGCGATGAGAAAGGTGAAGTTCCCAAAGGAGCTGATCCGAGAGTTAGAAGAGAGGTACTCAATGTATTGGTGGAAGGATGACGAAGAACTAAATTACGATGATATTGTGGCAGACCCTTTCAAAAACCTGATATTTACAATTCTGTCCCAAAATACTTCGAGCAACAATACCAGGCGGGCGTACGTATCACTCAAGAAGAAGTATCAAATAAACCCGGTCGTCCTGAGTCAGGCAGATCATAAGGAGCTCAGCCAAGTCATAAGAAAGGGAGGGCTTCAAAATATCAAGGCTGAGAGGATCATCCAGGTTTCCAGATTGATAATGGAAAATTATGGAGGGGACCTGAGAAAGGTACTTTCTTTTCCTAAAGAGAAGGTGCGTGAGGAGCTCAAGAAGCTAAAGGGCGTTGGAGACAAAACCGCTGATGTCCTATTGAGTAGCATTTTTGGGCAGAGAGAATATTTGGTCGTTGACACGCATATGATGCGAATTGCTAAGAGGTTAGGTATAGTGGACGAAGGGGCGTCATATGAAGAGGTCCAAAGAGCTCTAAAGGAGTTCCTGCCTTTGGATGTAGGGGGCGACAGGTTGGCAGGACTATTCTGGTTATTGGCAAAGTACACATGTGATGCGAAAAAGCCGAAGTGTCAGGAGTGCGTTCTCATGGACTTCTGTAGATACTCAAAGGAGCGGGGGAATTAAAAGGCAATGCGATCTTTAGGGAGTAAATATGCCACCCTCCGAGGCTGAGAAGATCTTAAAGGCGCTATTTGATTATGCCAAGGAGAGAAGGGAGGAAGGAGTCAAAGACTTTGGGGAGATCTTATCTGGATTCCGAAACTCTTTGATTGACATGGATTGCAACGGTGGGATTTCCAAAAAATTTGTAAAGCTGATTAAAGACTTCTTGGCAACCGATCCACTATATCAGAGAAAGCTCATTGATGAGGAGGGTAGGCTTCAGGGCGCCTGAAGCTCTCCTTGCTCATAATTGCCGGGATCAAGGCTACAACTATACAAATCGTGGCTAAAATGAAGATAAACTGGTACGAGAGGAAACTTCTTGCCCCTCCGTAGAGATTATCCAACAAGAAGCCCATAAAGTATTGGAAGAATCCAGCGCCGAGAAAATTAAAGGTGTTGAAGGATGCCATACTTGTGCCGCTTATCTCAGACCCAAATAGTTCTTTTGAGATGGTCATATAGATGTTGCAAAAGGCAAAGGAGGTGCCGAGTAAGAAAAATGACCCCATTAATTCGTAGTGCCCAAGCGAGTCGCCAAGCAACGACATGAGGAGCCAGAAGACAAGACTCAGGACCATGCCGACCATCAGAACAGGCTTCCTTTTCATTATCTTGTCAGAGATCAGCCCGGCGACCGGGCTCATTATCATGAAGCCTAAACCTATAAATAGGATTAGTGCCCCGGCGTCTGACTTGTTCATTCCATAAACGTCCATCAGGAAAGGTCCGCCCCACAGACCTTGGAAACTTATAAACAGTCCGTAGACCAGGAACGGCACTATAACCATCTTTTGGAACTCTCTGTAGGAGAATACAGTTTTGAGATCCTTAGAGATGCTTTGCTTCGAGTGGAACTTTTCTTTACTCTCATCTTTTATTCTGAACCATGCAACAACCGTCAAGACTGCCATTACCAAGGAAATGATTAAGAAGGAGTGCCTCCATCCCAAGGAAAGACTCATAACCGCCAGCGGGTACGAGGCGAAAATGGCGCCGAGGTTGCCAATGGATGTCAGCAAGCCTGCCAGCGTGGCAAAGCGCCCCGGCTCAAACCAAACTGCTATGGCTTTAAGGGAAGAGACATAAAACCCGCCCACTCCAAAGCCCACAAAGGCTCGACCCACAGACAAAAGGAGTAGGGACGGGCTTAGGGAAAAGATCAGACTGCCTATGCACGAGATGGTTGCAAGGATAGTCACAGTTCTCCGTATTCCTATCCTGTCTAGAAGTAGCCCCACGGGTATCTGAGCCAATGCGTAGGGGAAGAAGTACATGGATGACATCAGACCCAGCAGGGACGCATCCGTGTTAAACTCAGCCATTATGTCAAATGCTATGACCGCTACGCCAACCCTGTGAACTATGGAGAAGAAGTAAAGTGAGGACAAGGAGGCGAAGATGATGATAGCGGCTCGATTTTTTACCAAGGATTTCACCGTCGCAATTAGCCTATTATCATTTTACCTTACCTTATATGTAGCACCCTTTATTCATCCCTTTTTTAAATGAATACATCCTTAAAAAATATTATTTATTTCAGTCTTGAATGATGATACAAGGTTAAAACTAACCATCATTTTTTGCAAAAATTGCCGTATTCTCATTTTTAATTATATCCCTCAAGTCAATAACATGAGATCGTAAAGGATTAAAAATCTAACATAAATGGGATTTATCCTGAATTTAATAAAGGATATATTTCAGTTTTACAAGAGTGTTTTAGGTGGCTCCTTTTTGTCATTAAAAATCGCCGAAAATGTTTTTTGGATTGGGGTATTTGACTGGAAACTCAGAGTCTTCCACGGCATTGCCACACCTAAGGGCGGAACCTACAACTCCTACCTTGTCTTAGGCGACGAGGGAGCGCTGATAGACACTGTCTATGAGCCATTCTTTGAAGAGTACAGGCAAAAGATCATGGGGATAACTGATCTGGGCAAAGTAAGACACCTAATTGTAAATCACGCTGAGCCTGATCATTCGTCATCAATTAAAAAAATCATAGACATTAACCCAGAGATTAAGGTACACTGCACATTAAGATGCAAGGAGTTCCTCGAAGCAATGGGTGTAAAGGGAAATTTCGTTGTGGTAAAGGACGGAGACACTCTCAACCTAGGGAGAAAGACCCTCCGCTTCGTTGAAGTGCCCATGCTCCATTGGCCAGAGACCATGTGGACATTCCTAGAGGAGGACAAGGTACTATTTTCATGCGACATGTTTGGTAGTCAAGTCATATCATCTACTATGGTGGCTGAAGATGTAACGGATATCGAGGCTCATGCAAAGAGGTATTTTGCCCTAATCTTCAGACCGCTCTCGACAATGGTACTCAAGGGTCTCGATAAGTGCGAAAAAATTGCACCGTCAATCATATGCCCCTCCCATGGACCAATATGGAGGGATGTGAAAAGGATAACGGATTTGTACAGGAGGTGGAGTACAAGTCCTGAGAGGAACAAAGTCCTAATACTCTATTCGTCCATATGGCACGATGTTGAAAAGATGGCCAAAGCGATTGCCGAAGGCGTGGCTTCCACAGGGGCAGAGGTTGTTTTGAAGGATGTCGAAGAGCTCAGCTACCATGGTTGGGCAGACCTTCTAGCCGAGGGCATGGAAGCCAAGGGGATCGCTTTGGGTTCTCTCACGATATTGGGGGGGATATTCCCGCAACTTCTCTATGCCACTTCTTTGCTTAGGCTCGTTAAGGCGAAAGGCAAGCTTGGTCTCTCCTTTGGGGCCTACGGGTGGGGACCAGGCATAACAAAGAAGCTTGATGATGAATTAAGGGCGCTTGAAGCAATTCCATTCAGAAATGGGATAGAAGTAAGGTTCTCGCCCACGGAAAGAGACCTCCAAGCCTGCAGAGAGGCTGGAAGAGAGCTGGGAAATAAGGTGATGGGGGTGAGTTAATGGACAAATGGGCATGCAAAGTCTGCGGGTACATCTACGATCCAGAAAAGGGCGACGAAATAAACAACATACCTCCCGGCACTGCCTTTGAGGCTCTGCCAGATACATGGGTCTGTCCAGTATGCGGCGCACCAAAAGAGATGTTCGAGAAGATCGAATAAAGTAAGAATTAAGGGAAAAAATTAAGAAAAAATGAATAAGCAATAATAAAAAAGAAAATGAAGAGGGGTGGAGGCATTAAGATGAGAAAGATGACGGAGGAGAATTTGAAGAGTGCATTTTCTGGAGAGAGTCAGGCCTATATGAAATACACAATATTCGCCGATGTTGCCGAGGAGAACGGCTACAAGAACATAGCAAGGTTGTTCAGAGCCATAGCCTACGCTGAAAGGGTTCATGCGACCAACCATCTCAGGGAGCTGGGTTCAATAAAGGAAACTAAGGAGAACTTGCAGACAGCAATCGATGGAGAGAACTACGAGGTCGAGGAGATGTACCCCGCATTCAAGGCTGTTGCAGAATTGCAGAAGGAATTCGGAGCCATCAGATCGATCAATTATGCTCTTCAGGCAGAGAAGATACATTCGGCGATGTACACAAAGGCAAAGCAGTTTGTTGAGGAGGGGAGAGATCCGGAGATAAAGGAGATACAAGTCTGCCCGGTCTGCGGATACACTGTTGAGGGAGAAGCTCCAGAGAAGTGCCCGGTGTGCGGAACCTCTAGGGATAAATTCAAGAAGTTTTAATTTAGGTAATTTTTAATTAAAAATTTTATTTTATTTAAATTTATATTTATTTTTTACTTGTAAATCAAATAAATTATCTTACTAAAGACCGAATCTTCTGAGAGCATCAGGTATCCTCTCGACCAGATCCTTTGCGGTGTAGTGGTACCCTTTCTCCCCTGCGATTAGGTCCCCTGTGAATGAATTTAGGAAAGATCCTGCAACCGCTGCCCTGAAGGGGTTTGCGCCCCTGCTGAGTATTGCACCAACTATTCCAGAGAGGACATCCCCGGTCCCCCCAACGGTCAGACCAGGGTTCCCGATTGTTTTGATCTTGAACCTTTCCCCGTCTGAAATAATATCGTAGCGCGATTTGAGGAGTATTGTGGTGCTCAATTTCGATGCCCACCGCCTCACCGTGTCAACTCTACCCCGCCAGCCTGCTTCGCGTTCATCAGGAAGTTTGTCCCCAGTCAAAATGTAAAACTCGCCAGCGTGGGGCGTTAGGACGGCGCTGCTAAGCCTCAATTCTTCCCGGATCTCGCCAAGGGCCTTCAGCGCATCTGCGTCGATCACCATGGGCTTCCCAGCAGCGTTCAAATACCTGACGAATTCCCACACAGCCTCCTTGGTTTTTTGGTCGGTGCCAAGACCCATGCCCAGAACCACAGCGTCTGAGCGCTCAGCCTCCTGCTTCAATAACTCTAAGGATTGCATATCCAGCACTTCATGGGATGGGAGAGGCTGCACTATTAGGTCAGGTGAGAAGGACCTGACGGTCTGTACTATAGACGAGGGCACGGCAACCACCGCAAGGTCAACACCAGTTTTCAAAGCCGCCATTGCGGCGAGGGCGGGCGCCCCCACGTATCTGAAGGAACCACCCACAACTAGAACCCTTCCGTTATCGCCCTTGTGTGAATAAGGGTCTCTTGCTCTCATCACCATCCTGAGATCCCCAGGACCCGCGTAGATCTCCGCCTCAGGAGGTATACCTATATTGACGGTCTCGATCTCTCCGTTCACTTCTTTTGCGGCGTCGCTCAGCAGACCCAACTTAGGTCTGTGGTGGGTAACGGTCAAATGGGCTTTAAAGGCGTTTTTTGAAACGGCACCTGTTGAAGGATCCACACCTGTTGGAACATCTATAGCCACCCTGTAGGCCCTTGACTTGTTGCAAAGTTCAAGGGCAGTGTTAATGGGCTCTTTTGGCTCGCCCCTCGCACCAGTACCTAGCATCGCATCAATAATTACATCGGCAGAGTCAAACTTCTCCTTTAGGGATACGAGATCCTGAGATGTTGGCGCGACGTAGAGCGAGATCGAGTCGGAGAGTCTCTCAATGATTATGAAATTCTTTCGCGCCTCTTCTGTAGATATCTGGTCAGGCTTTGAGAGGAGTATTAGGTCTACATGTGCCCCAAAGTAGGTGATGTGCCTGGCCACTACAAAACCATCTCCCCCCTTGTTACCAGTGTAAGACACTATCAGCACTTTTTTACCTTGAAGTGGCACCCTTTTTTGGAGGGATTCGACGACCCCTTTTCCCGCGTTTTCCATAAGCTGAAGCCGGGATATACCAAGAAATTCGGCATTTTCGTCCAGAGCCCTTGCTTCGTCGGGGTGAATGGCCATACCAATCATATTGGGTTCACAGAATTCATTATGTATTTGCACGCTTAAAAGATTGACAGGTTCTGGTTTTCACGGTGTTCTTTAAAAAGGCATTTCGCAGATCAAATATTAGGTGACCGGTTTGGCAAAGGGAGATATGTATAAATGCGAAAAGTGTGGGCTTGTGGTTGCCATCGAAGATCCCTGCGGATGCGTTGCTTGTGATCTGATTTGTTGCGAGGTCCCAATGAAAAAAGTAGAAAAAACCACTAAGAAACCAGCAAAGAAGAGTGAAGTGAAAACAGAAAAAGCAGAAAAGAAAGCATAGGGGCAGGAAATGAAATCAAAAAAGCCAGTTGGAAAAATGCAACTTGGCAGTAAAATGGATTAGGGAAAAGGGATGCTACTATGGTAGAAGGAAAGGCAATGATAGAGATTGAGCCGGGAGTGATAGAATTTGTCAAGGAGGAGGCTAAGAAGCTCGGCATAACAAGACCAGCCGTCTTAATACTCGATTGTGGTTGCATGATGAACGACCAGGCTGTGGAGCTTGACATAAAGGAGGACCGCCCCTACGAAGACTATGAACTTTACACCGAGGTTGGCGGTGTAAATTTTTATGTCAAATCCAAGATCAGAAAAGCGGTAGTAGGCGGAAAAGTCGGATTAAAAACTTACGGGGCAGGGAGGTTTAAGAGGTTGGAGTTTTATCCAAGACTCTGC
>JACIVQ010000008.1:31122-42698 GCA_014361445.1 Methanosuratincolales archaeon
TGCCAAAGGTAGCATCCCCTCGTTTTTATGAGCTGAAGAAAAACTGCAAAAATTGCAAAAAGTTAAAAATCAGAATCCTCAGAGACAGCACGGGACTAAATATGCCAGTTTGTCCTATTGATACGGGCAGATATGGCAGTGCCGAGATGAAGAGGCTCTTCGAGGAGGAGTATAGGCTCCAGAGAATGCTTGATGTTGAGGCAGCCCTTGCCGAAGTTCTGGCAGAGCTGGGGGAGATCCCTAAGGAGGCGGCTTTAGAGATAAGAAGGAAGGCGGTTGTCGATTTAATCACTCCAGATAAAGTCAAAGCGAGAGAGAGAAAGACTCGACATGACATAATGGCAATGGTCGAAGTGTTGGCTGAGGAGTGCGGGGATTATGGAAAGTATGTTCACTGGGGTGCCACAAGTTACGACATAGTCGATACTGCATGGGGGCTGATATTCAAAGATGCTGTGGCGATTCTCGAAAAGAGGCTGATCGAATTAAGAGATCTACTTTGTAAGCTGGCATTGGAAAATAGAAAGACCATAATGGTCGGGAGGACTCATGGTCAACATGCCACCCCAATAACACTGGGATTCAAGATGGCGGTTTATGCAGCAGAGACGGGAAGAAACCTAGAGAGGCTCAAGGAGATCAAGAAGAGGTTGATCCTAGGCAAGATGAGTGGTGCCGTTGGCACTATGGCAAGCCAAGGCGAAAACGCTCTGGAGATAGAAAGGAGGGTGATGCATAAACTCGGTCTGAAGCCAGCAGAGATAACGACCCAGATAATTTGCAGGGACAGGATAGCGGAGTTTGTCTGCTGGGCAGCCATCACAGCCTCTAGCCTTGACAGGATCTCCACGGAGATCAGGAACCTTCAAAGGACCGAGATACTTGAATTGGCGGAGGGGTTCGATGTTAGGGGTCAGGTGGGGAGCAGCACCATGCCACACAAGCAGAACCCTATAGATTGTGAGAAGGTTTCAGGTCTAGCGAAAGTGATGAGGGGCATGGTTGTGCCATCCCTAGAGAACATCCCGCTGTGGCATGAGAGAGATCTCACGGATTCGAGCAGTGAGAGGTTCATTATACCCGTCTCATTCATAGTGTTAGATGAGATGCTCCTCACAATAAACAGAGTATTATCAAATATACGCGTGTTCCCCGAAAATATGCGAAGGAACCTTGAGCTCTCCAAAGGAGCGATCCTCACGGAGGCAGTTATGATGGCCCTTGCTAAGAAGGGAATGGGCAGGCAGAGGGCACACGAGCTGCTTAGGGAGGTATCAATAGCAGCATTCAGGGAAGGTACAACTATAAAGGATGCCCTTTTGAAAAGACCGGAGATAAGAGAGTTCCTTTCCGGGCAGGAGATAGAGAATTTAATGAGACCAGAGAACTATCTGGGAAAAATTGACGAACTAATAGATAGGGCCATCAATTACGCCAAAAGCGTCTAGCCATCAAAAGTGGAAGTGTCGGCGGATCTGGATCCAAAAACCTCACAAGGTGATCTGCACGAGGAGCCATGAAAGGGTTTTACTCGGCGTAACGACCAACGTGCTCTTTTTGGGGGTCGTCAGCTTCTTCACAGATATAAGTACAGAGATAATGGTAGCGGTGTTGCCGACTTTTTTGGTATTACAGTTGGGCGCCACCCCCGATATCGTAGGAACAATTGAGGGCATAGCCGAGAGTACGACGTCTTTTCTTAAACTGGCTTCAGGAACTATATCAGACAAAATGGGTAAAAGGAAGTCGTTAGTGGTCATCGGTTACGCCATATCAAACGTGGTCAAGCCGCTGATGGGTTTTTCCTCGAGTTGGGCACATGTTCTGGGACTTAGATCCGCTGACAGGGTTGGAAAAGGTTTGAGGGCGCCGCCAAGAGACGCGATTATTTCTGATTCTGCTATGGAAGAAAGGGTAGGGAGAGCCTTCGGGGTTCATAGGACTTTGGATCAGTTAGGTGCCATCGTCGGACCGGTCATAGCGTTTTTGCTTCTTGTCCCGCTCGGCTACCAAGGTCTGTTTCTTTTGACTGCTATACCAGGAACGCTGGCGATCCTGATATTGGTAATCTTTGTTAAAGAGCCAAAAAGGAGATCGGCGGTCTCAAAATGTACCTTGAACGGGGCTAAGAGCTTTTTGACGAAGAACGTTTATACATACTTGGCATCGGTCACCCTTTACTCGCTGGGGGCGATAAGTTACGCATTCATATTGCTAAGGGCTTTGGAGCTCGGGATCCCTGAAGAATTCGCTCCTTTAGTGTACACATGCATTCAGGTATTTCATGTACTCTCAGGATTGCCTGCCGGGGAGTTGTCGGATAAAATTGGGAGGGTAAGGGCGATCCAGCTGGGTTACGCTCTACTCCTCGGCTCATTTCTGGTTATGGCTCTCGCTCCCAGTCCGTTAATCTTCATAATCGGGGCGTCTTTATTTGGGGCGCATCAAGGCATGGTTGAAACCTCCCAGAGGGCGATCATACCATGCTTAGTTCCGGAGGAGTATAGGGGGACTGCATACGGACTTTACAACATGTTAATTGGAGTTGCCACGTTGCCGACCAATCTGGTAGCCGGGATTCTATTTTCCATGAGTAGCACATTTTCATTCTATTACGGCGCGGTTTTTGCGGCATTAGCGTCCATAGCCATAGCATTTGTGGGAAGTGTTTCAGAAAATCCCGTCAAAAGAAGGATTTAAGACGAATATGGAGCACAAGGTAGACAAAAAAGGATATTAAAAGAGAGTTTATAGGGGTTACGCCAACAGGTATAAACGCCCCAAAACCAGCACCCAGTATCCACGAAATTAAGCCTCGCAGGTAGACCCCTTCCTTTGGTAGGACAGCCTTTGATAGTACATAGTATTCTGCCAAGTTGATACCTATCAGTGGGGGCAGTAGCACACCTATAAGTTGTAGGAAGATCCTGAGCTGATCGAGTATGCCCATGTAGGAGACAATTAAACCTCCGAGTGCGGCAAGGACCGTAGCGTTTTTCCTGCTGATCCCAGCCAATTTTGAGATGGCGATCGAGGGCGGGTAGAGAGATGAGGCGGCTGCCGTGCTTCCCACCAGCAACAAAAGGTTGGCAAGAATTGGAAGGCCTATGATCATCAGTGCCTGGACAGGGTTTGGGATCGAGGTGTGATGACCAATTAGACTACCCGAGATCAATGAAAAGATGACGACGGGGAACACCACCCCAAAGGCAGTTATTTTGAGATCCCTGATGGACTGCGCCCCTTTTACAAAATCTGGAGATACTGTCGATATAGACATGGCGCCTCCAATGGCAAGGGTTGATGCGTAGAGTAGGTCTCCATTCGTCACATATGACGGGGTAGAGCCGCTGGTGAGTATTGCGTATAATGCCCACAACGCAAATGCCCCTGTTACAATAGCCGTGACCTTGGTGAAGTCTGAAAGGTGCCTGAAGCTGAAGTAAGTGACGCTGGCCACTAGTATTCCAAATATTGTGATGGAGAGGGCTTTTGGCATGGGTGTGAGGTTGGAGAGGGCCTCGCCGCCCAAGGTAATAAGTACAGAAAACCAGCCTATCTGAGTGATCGTTATCAGTGGTGAGGCAAAAAACCTGGATCCCTTTGTTCCCAACGAGGCCTCCATTACTCTGAGAAGCCCCATATGTGCTCTTGAGCCAACGCCTCCATGAAGATAGATTAGTGTCGAGAAAGTCAAACCCGCAAGTATTGATACAGCTACTGCCATCTCAATGGGGAGTAATGTCCCTATGGTCCCACCAACAGTTAGGAGCGCAGGACTTATGAATATAACGCCCAATGTGGGCGCTATCTTTGTCCAAGGGTATAGCTCAACATCTTCCATTTGATAGGCTCCCGTCTACAATTTTACTTTCCATTGCGGGTAGATTTCGATTGTCCCAATATGCCGTTCTGTCCACCAATTCTTTTTTTCATCCAGCCCCTGCCATAACAGCGCAGCCCAAGCTTTCTGTAAAAGTTCTGGACGTCAGTCCTTGCCCTAAGAGTTATCCTTACCTGTTGATGGAAGAACGTTGTGGTTAACCATGTTGTGAGGTGATCGAAGAGAGCCTTTCCAATGCCCCTCTGTCTGAAGGATTTTGCCACAGCAATCCACTCTATTCTAACAGTTGGGTTGATGGTCTTTAGGTGGCGGGCGGCCAAGACTCCAACTATCGTGCCTTGGTGTACTGCGATAAATGTGATCCATCCCTTGTCTGATCTTAGGATCTTCTTCGATTCGTGCTCCCAACTCCGGATTTTATAATACTTTGCCTTCCCAGGGAAGCTCTCTCTCAAGACCGTTGCTATGCCTTCAATATCCTTAGATATTGCAGGCACGATCTCTATATTGGATTGTGTACTTTCTTCCTCTTCAGAACTGGCCTCATTCAAGTTCGATCAGCTCAAAGGGACTCCACGATTCTTTCAGCGATTGCCTGTACGGTGGCATTTGAGTAGTCCTCGATACTTCCATTATCGCATGCTGCTGAGAGGTCTGGGTCTATTGGGATCGAGCCCAAGAATTTAGTATTGATCTTTTCGGCAAGCATGCGACCCCTCGGTTCGCCAAAGAGGTTTATACGTTCTCCACATTTGGGGCATATGACATAAGACATATTCTCAACGATGCCTAAGATAGGGACGCCCAACATTGTGGACATGTTGATGGCCTTTGATACTATGAGGTTGGCGAGTTCCTGTGGTGATGTCACTACAACGACTCCGTCCAGCGGAAGTATCTGCATCACAGTTAGCTGAGCGTCGCTCGTTCCTGGAGGAAGATCGACTAGCAGATAGTCAAGTTCCCCCCAGTCCACGTCGATGTAAAATTGGCGTATGGCGCTACTCACAAGCGGACCCCTCCAGATTACAGGAGCCTCCTGTCGCCCCGTGATGAGGTTCATTGAGATCAGTTTGATGCCGTTCTTCGAAGTTGGCGGCACTATCTTCCCTTCCAGAACAAATGGAGGGGTATTCACACCAAAGATCTTTGGAATGCTCGGACCGGTTATGTCTGCGTCCAGAATGCCGACTCTCATACCTCTCTTGGAGAGGGTCGTAGCGATAAGGGCGGTCACCGACGATTTGCCGACTCCGCCCTTACCAGAGACTATTGCAATGATCTTCTTAATGTCCTTCTTTGGTAACTTTTCAAGGAGGTGGGCACTCCTCGCCTTTATCTTAGCGGAGAGAGTCTTCAACTCCTCTTCGTTCATTGTAGTCAGCTCCAACTCTACCTTGCCCACACCTTCAATGTTCTTTACGGCGACCTCAGCCTCCTCCTTCAATCTACTCGCGAGCGGGCATGAGTCCGACGTGAGGGCCATCACAATCTTAACGTCGTTCCCTTCAACCTTGACCTCACGGATCATGTTGGCGGCAACTATGTCCATGCCGAGTTCAGGGTCAACGACACCCTTCAAAGCTTCCAAAACATCGTCTTTATCAACCAATGCGAACGCCTCTTGAAGTGCTAAGTATCCACCGGACTTATAAATTTCTACCTTTTGTTGGAATGATGAGCAAAGCTTCAGCTATTATTAAATCTTTAGACGACTGCCAAAAGTTTTTAATATGGATGGATAGACTATCCATATGGTATAACTTATGATAGAGAGACTGCCAAGGGTAAAGAAGGTAACATATACAGCCATGGTGATTGCATTAGCGGTATCGCTAAGGATAATTAAGTACTCCCTCTTTGGATCCGTCCAATTTGTGAACTTTCCAGCAGTATTTACTATAATCGGTGGCGCCCTACTGGGCCCCTCGTCAGGATTGGCGGCAGGACTCACAACATATATCCTGTCAGACATCATGATCGGGTTGCCAGGACCTTGGACTATTGTCAATTCTGTTTTGATGGGAGGGGTCGGTTTTTTAAGTGGTTTGATATGGGGAAGGAATAGTGTCAAGCAGGTCGGCAAACTTGGACTCGCCGTTGGATCCTACATAATGTTGCTGGCTTTTGATATAACAAATTCTTGGGCATTATTGGTTATAATGGGCTTCGACTGGTTCAGTGCTTTAATAGTTGGGATAGTCGGGCTTTTCTTGCCGGCTGCGGGAGGGTATCTCTATGGGGTTGGACCCATAACTGAGCTGACCACTGTTCTTTTGATAGTAACCATAGTCAGTATGCTCAAAAAGAATGGTTTTTTCCTTAAAACGTAGAAGGAAGATAACAGCGACCCACAGAGAAAACCTCATGGGCTCCTTTGCAACAGATGGTGAGGCTTAAGAATAAAATTAAAGATTAAAAGATGAGTATTAAAAAATTAAAAAAGCTAATTTTTAGAACTTTGTGAGTTCCCACTTTATTGTCTCGCCGTTTTTAATTACGTATTGGTCTGCGCCCACAGGGCCCATACTCCAGCCATTCGAGGACCATGTGTACCAGATCCAGTATTTATTGGTAGAGGGATCCTCTGATACGCCATTTATGGAGTTTACCCAGATGCCCATTGACGGGTAGACTGTGAATCCCACCTTGCAGAGCTTTGCTGTTGCATTAAAAAGGGACCAGCCAATGGGAAAGTATGTGTCATTATACCAAACTACTGTCCCGTTGCCGTAACTGACTGCTAGGTTAACTTTGTTTGCAACGTTTGAGACAATAGATTGAAGGCTCTCTATCATGGACCCTTGTTTTTGCGATAGGACATAATAATTCGATGCCGCGACGGTGGCACCAACAGCCCAGACCAGAAACACAATGGTTGCTAATGCCCATGGGTTGATCTTCACGGATCAATCACCATTTGGACAGATAATCCATCCATAATATAAACATTGCTGTGAGTTTATAAGCCAAAGAGGTATCTGAATTTATGGAACAATATGAGACGCAAAGTGCAATTTTTTGGGTTCGAGCTTGTAACAGTTTTACCGGGCTTTTCCTGTAAGAGGTGTGCCATTTGTTGCAAGGATAAAGTTGTGGTGCTCACAGAACAAGATATCTCCAGACTTAAACCACATGTGGACAAAGATTTTTTTGAGAAGACCACAAAACTGGAAAAGAGGCTGACGGGCGCAAATTACAAGATTTTGATGGTGGATGGTCACTGCGTTTTTCTCGAAGGAAACTCTTGCAGCGTCTATGAGTACAGACCAGACACTTGCAGGAGACACCCTTTTTTGGTCACTGAGCGAAATATTCTTGTTGCAAAAGATTGCCCAGGCGTAAATTGGAGAGAGGTGCAAGATCCTGGCTATTACAAAGAGCTTTCCAGAAGTATAGCTCGAAACATCGAAAAAGCTCTAAAGAACGGGATCAGGCAAAAACATTAAGAGAATTTTGTTTGGGGGGGGTAAAAGCGATCGAGGCTCTAGGATGAAGGCTCAACTCTCAAGCCAGGGCTGGAGAGTGAGACTTTAAACGGCACTCCCCCAGTCAATTTGATGGCAAGTGAGACTTCCTCAACCCTATCAGGGCATAACGCTATCATGCACCCACCTCCGCCTGCGCCAGTCAATTTTGATCCAAGGGCACCGGCACTCCTAGAAGCATATACCATGTCGTTGAGCGCCTTCGTGGAGACGCCCAAAGAGTCCAACAATCCATGATTAATGTTCATCAGATCGCCGAAGGACTTCGGATCTCCTTTTTTAATGCAAGACCTTGCCTCTTCGACAAGTAACCCGATGGCGTCCATGATGAGCTCCACTACCTTTGGGTTTTGATCTTTAGCGGCCTTGACCCTCTTAAGTATCTGGGAGGTCGTCTCTTCCCTTTGGGTGTATCCCAAGACAGAAGTGAAGTCGCAGGGGACATCTATATGCTCGATAAAAGGTTTAGTGCCTTCCGGCTTGATGTAAAGTGTACCGCCGAAAGTGGTTATGGTAGTATCCATGGGGCTCGCAATCCCTTGAACTGCAACCTCTGTGGCGTGCCCCAACCTAGCTACCTCATTAAGATTCATTTCGTGACCAAGGAGTGCTGAGTAAGCCGCAATAGTTCCAACAGATATGGCGGCTGATGTCCCAAGACCTGCGCCAATGGGCATTTCAGACCTTACCATTATGTTTGCGCCTAGTTTTTTACCGTAGTGCTGAGCTGCTATCTCGATAGCTTTAAGTATGTAGCGCAGGGGTTCCAATATTTGGGTTTTCTTTTCCAATGTCTCAAATTCAAAATTGCTCATCTCTCCGTTTATTTTTAATGATAGTCCCTGAAGTTTTATGTCGTTGGAAAAGATCTTTATATTTGAGTCCTCTCTATCCTCTACTGTTACATAAATCCTCCTATTTATGGCAGAGACGATAGCAGGCTTTCCATAAACTACAGCATGTTCGCCAAGTAAAGTGACTTTGCCAGGTACAGAGATGGTTATTCGCATCGGATCCCCATCCTAACATCGATCCTTACAATACTTATCTTATTTCACTGAAGGTCGAACTTATAAGCAGTTTCACTCCTTTGAAGATTTTATCAAGACTTGGGGAATATTGAACAGAAGTATTCTCGGGATATTCCCTAAATTTGTGGAATTCCAAAGTGGTGGTAAAGGGGTTTGGTCATCATTACATCATAAAAAGGGACAGTATCTAGCATAGTGTGTATTGGCATAATTTGGTTTATGATGAATAGACTTACGACTACTTAAGAGTGGGCATAGCTTGGGGTGGAAACATGTATACTTCCATTTGTTCTTGGTTTTCGTTAAATGCCGTAAGAGTCTAGTCCCTGATCTTCATAAATATAAAAATATTAAATCGTAAAATCTAGTTAAAATTAAAAAAATTATGTGCTTTTTGGAGAGACCTTGACACTTTGCATACTTTTATGGCTTCCTTCCACTTTTTCTCCGTTTATTTTGATTATTATGTGGTTTACAGGGACATTTCTATTAGAAAGTCCAAGTGCCTCTTCAACTATGTATTTGAGGCCGTGACAACATGGAACTTCCATTGTTACTACTGTTATGCTTTTTATGTTTGATGTTTTTATAAGGTGTGCCAACTTCTCCTTGTAGAACTGGGCATCA
The DNA here is from genome assembly GCA_014361445.1 of Methanosuratincolales archaeon. Taxonomy (GTDB): domain Archaea; phylum Thermoproteota; class Methanomethylicia; order Methanomethylicales; family Methanomethylicaceae; genus WYZ-LMO10. Next base: position 40,113 of record JACIVQ010000008.1, read on the forward strand.
TCCAATTTTGGACAACCAATAACCAGCGACTTGCCCTTAAGAAGATCCTGGTGAAAGTCTGCATAAGCAAACGGAACACAATCCGCGGCTACCAGCAAATCTGAATTTAAGAAGTATGGTGCAGATACTGGAACTAATGTTAGCTGTATAGGCCACTGTCTAAGTTCAGTCCATCTTTTATTAAGAGGAGGCGGCCCTACTTGTAGTCCCTCTAAACCGTGATCATTAGGCTTACGAGTTTCATTCATTATCTCTCTTGCAAACTCCAGGTCTAATCCTATTCCTTGTTCATGAAGGATCTGCAAGGCCTCAGCAAGGTAATTGAATTGCCCGTGCTCCTTCAAGTGCTTTAGATGTGCCTTTATCACATTAGGACCTTGTTTTATTATTCTCTTCATAACTTCCCGCTCGTTGTATGGTTCTGCCTCCCGTTCTACTACCCTTATTGCCCCCTTTGGACAGCTTCCAATACATGCTCCTAATCCGTCACAAAAAATTTCGCTGACTAGCCTCAACTTGCCATCTATTAACTGGAGCGCTCCCTCTGGACATGCCGGTACGCATAGACCACAACCATCGCACTTTTCCTCGTCAATTTCTATAATCTTCCTCCTCTTTCTTAGTAAACCGACAGCTTCCTTTTCATATTCCTTCATTTGTGTACCTCTATCATCTTGCATCCTCAAACACCTTTTTTTTATTACAATAGTAATCCCTTATATTACAATAGTAATAATTTATATTTATCTCTTACCTTATAACTATAATGGGGGTTTGATATGCTGACGCCTTGCGAAGTTGCCGTGAAATGCGTGCTGCCTGTATTTCGAGCCAAAATTGCAAGTAATATTAGGAATAAATATAAGTTGAGCCAATGTGAAATCGCCAAGCTTTTGGGCGTAAGCCAACCAGCTATAAGCCTATACTCAAAAAAAATGAGAGGGAAAGCTCTGGACCTTAACGATAGCGAGATAACTGCCCTTATTGAGGCTTTGTCCGAGTCCTTAGTGAGTGGGAGCAAGACAAAAAAAGACTTGCTTCTCGCGATGTGTAAAATTTGTATGATTGCTAGGTCTAAGGGGTTGATGTGTAGATTACATAAGGCATTTGATGATAGCATTGATATAGAGAGCTGTGATTTATGTAAAGAGTTTTTGACTAACTGCATTCAAAAGTAACTTTGAGGCTTTATAGACCATCTACAATCCATTCGATCTTTTGTCCATTCTCGATTTTCCATCACATATAAAAAGAGCTTTTCGCTGGGATTGTTTTTACCATAAATCCGCGCGTCCCCTCTCAAAGAAATAGAGATGGGAGACGGCATGTCGACCATAAAAAACTTCCGATACTGTTAAAACCAATTTCCCTCAAAAATACCAAAGAAAGGGGATTCTTATGAAAGAGGAGCTCTTTTCAATCGGTGATGAGGTGTTAAAGGTTCTACTTCAGAAAGGGGCTGACGGTGGTATAGTAATCCCAGTTCACAAAGATAGGATCATGATAAGGTTCGCCAACAATAGAATAATTGTCGTCCAGAGTTGGTCCGTCATTGGTGCGGAATTTTTGTGCATATTAAACAGGAGAAGGGTGATAGGCAGGATTGAAAACCTCTACGGAGACGCTGTCAAATCGAGTGTGGAGAGGGCGCTGGCTGAGGCAAAGCTGGTACCCGAGGACAAAGAGTTTGTACCTGTGCCTGAGGGCAAAAAATACCCTGCAAGAAAGGCGACTGAAGTTATAAACCCAGAAAGGATGAGTGAAGGAGTGGGGGATGCCATCGACTCTGCTTTGAAAGAGGGAGCTGAGAGGGTCTCTGGGGCTTTTACGGGAGACATAACTAGGCGATGCATATTGAGCAGCACTGGTACCGATGGCTATGACGAAAGAACCTCTTTTGAGCTCAATGTCAGAGCTTTTAAGGGAGAGGCTTCGGGGCAAGGCTTGTCTTGTGCCACATCTATGAACTTCATCGATGCCAAGGGTGCGGGAGAGGAGGCAGGATGGATTGCCAAGGAGGGGGTGAATTTAACAGGATGGAGTGAGGGCAGATACGAAGTCCTATTTGGACCGATAATAGCAGCAAACCTGATAGAGCATCTGGGGGAGGCGGCCTCTGCATTTCTTGTTGAGGCTGGGCTCTCCTGTATGGCAGATAAAATTGGGGAGAGGCTCTTCTCAGAGGATCTAACTGTGATTGACGACGGTTCCAGTGAAGATGGGCTCTGTTCCAGAACTTTTGATGACGAGGGGATAAAGACCAGAAAGAACACAATCGTAGAGGAGGGTGTGGTGAAGGGCTACCTTCACAATGTAAAAACGGCCAAAAAATTCAAAACGGAGAGCACCGGAAACGCAGGATGGATAATGCCACTGCCCTGGAATTTGATTGTTGAGGGAGGAAAGGTTGGATTTAAGGAGGCTCTTGAAGATATTAAAAATGGGCTGTATATTGTGAGTAATTGGTATACAAGATTCCAAAATTATAGCACAGGAGATTTTTCCACAATACCCAGAGACGGAATATTCCTAATAGAGAATGGTGTGATAAAGGGGTCGCTGAAGGGTGTGAGGATCAGTGATAAC
>JACIVQ010000080.1 GCA_014361445.1 Methanosuratincolales archaeon
GGCATGGCTCTTATCTAATATTGTAGTATCCCCGAAGTTCAGGATCGTGCAAAGAGTAGGGGCGCTAATGGTATAAGGGTAATAGGATCTATTGAGACAGGGCAGGAGATCCTACAAAGAATGGATACTAATGACATATTTGTGGGCATGACTGGGAACTGGATCTCTATTGAACCGCTCATTGCTACAGGCGCCGTTGACGTATTTGCCATGGATATGAATTGTTCCCCTCCATCACTTGAGGAATATGTGTCCAAGTATCCGACAACTTTCGTATCGGTATCTCCGCTTGTTAACATAAGGGGCGTAGACAAGCACATAGATTATGTCCCAGAGAAGGCAACAGCCCAGGCTGAGCAGATCGTGAATCTTGCAATTGAAAACTTTGTAAAACGAAAAGGGAAAGGGGTTAAAATACCTAATAAGGTTCAGTCCGCCATTGTTGGATTCTCCATAGAGTCTATACTCTCCCTTCTAGGAGGTAGCCTCAACCCCCTACTTGAGGCGATAAAAAGAGGGCAGTTGAAGGGCGTGGTCGGTCTTGTATCCTGCACAAGTATTGGGAATGGTCCTCAAGATGTTCCAACAATTACCATAGCCAAAGAGTTGATAAAAAGGGACATACTTATACTTTCCATGGGATGCGGCAACGCCGCGCTACAAGTTGGTGGGCTATGTTCGACAGAGGCCTGTGAACTTGCAGGTCCAGGACTCGGCTCACTCTGCAGGGCTTTAGGGATCCCTCCAGTTCTATCGTTTGGCACATGTACTGATACTGGAAGACTCTCAATACTTGTCTCGGAAGTTGCGAAGGCGCTGAACGTGGACATACCTGACCTACCAGTAGCCGTCACTGCACCTCAATACATGGAGCAAAAAGCCACTATCGACGCTATCTTTGCGCTCGCCTTTGGGGTTTTGACACACGTCTCGCCCACCCCTCCAATAACTGGCGGAGCCAGACTGATGAAATTACTCACAGAGGATCTTAAGGGGATAACCGGAGGTTGTCTCCTCCTAGAGAATGATATGGTCAAGGCTGCAGACGCCATAGAGGCCCACATCCTCGCTAAGAGGAAGGCCCTAGGGATTAATTAGGATCCATACGACGGGGGACAACTTTCCTTACATCTTTACCCCTTGAGGGAGACTACTAATAGAAAAGTCAAAGCGGCGGTAGACATGGTCAAGACTATAACGTGAGCTCTCTTACTTCCACGGATATCGCATCTTTACTCATAACCAGACTCCTTTTTATCTCTTCAATATTGGTCCTCAGCTGCCCGACATCTGCAACCACTACCCACTCAGCAACCTCCCCTTTCTTTATAGTTCTAGAGTTACTGCTAAGCAGATCCACGTTCAGATCGCTGAGCGCCCTTGCTGCCCTAGCCAGAGCACCTGGTCTATCTGGTATCATTAGTCGCATTTCTACAAGTTTTGCCTGTGAACCTGCAAAAAGCCTTACCACTAAACTCTTATCTTCCCTGTCGAACCTAACTGATGCGTAAGACCCCTCCTTCATTCCCAGCTCGGCCCTCATGTGTGCGGGAATTGTTATCCTCCCTTTCGAATCTACCTTTACAATCTCTTGCTCGTGTGCCATATTTCCCACTAATTATTTTCATGGGAGGGCTTAATAATGTCTTCTAATTGCTAAGGCTTAAAAAGGTGTAACGCCTATTTTATTGCACCTAACATCGCTTTCGGAGGTGAACAATGTGGCTGAAGAACCAGCGAAGGAAGCACAACCCAAAGAAAGGCAAGCAATGCCTAGAGACGTTATCTTGGTGGGCAAGAAACCAATTATGAGCTATGCCATGGCAGCTCTCATGCAGCTAAAGGAGAGTGGCGAAATTACCATAAAGGCAAGAGGAAGGGCCATCTCTGCAGCTGTTGATGTGGCTGAGGTGGTCTCCAAGAGGTTCCTGAGCGGCGACGCCGTTGTCAAAGACGTGACAATAGGCACCGAACTAATCGGCGAACCACCCAGAAACGTCTCGACTATAGAAATAAAGCTATCAACTAAGAAGTAGAAAACTACCAACCAAATTTGATAGCCTTTTCTTTTTTTCTCTTTGAGGTCGATTGAAGACGAGGCTTAAATACTCGTTTGAGCATCTTTTCTAGGATTATTATGAATATCTCGGAAATCTTCTCAAAGGCTGCCGACTATACTAAAGCAATCTTTTCAAGACTTGGCGATCTGATTATACTTTTAGTGGTATCATTAATTCCTATTGTAAATCTAATCGCAATAGGATACTATGGAAGAATTATAAGGGATCGTTCTGATTCTCAAGCTCCACCAAGGCTTAACGGATTCTGGGAACTCTTTGTGGACGGGCTTAAAGTCCTTGTGGCTGGTCTGATCTGGACCATCCCCGTAATAATTATATCTCTGATTACATTCGTCCCAATCTTCAGCATCATGCGTTGGGAGCACATGATGGCTTACATGACGCAACCCACAGCACTCTTAAAATTTGCATCTTTCGTACTCCTACTTTTGATGTTGGTTGTAGCCTTTGGAGTGTTCATTATAGCGAGTGTTGGAATTGTTCATATGTTCAAAACAAACTCTTTTAGGAAGGCTTTCGCCGTGGGAGAGCTAATAAACATAATAGGCAAAATCGGCCTCTTTAGATACCTCCTCTGGATCATCGTAGCCGCTGTTCTTGGAATGGTTGTAGGTGGATTTAACATGATACCAATAATTGGTTGGGTCATATCTGACCTCCTTGGCATAATTTTACTAATATTCCTTGCAAGGAGCATTGGATTA
>JACIVQ010000081.1:0-458 GCA_014361445.1 Methanosuratincolales archaeon
AGGAAAAGGAGAAGAAGGGCAACTCAGAAGAGGTTGCAGAAAAGACGGGGGAGGTTGTAGGTAAGGGACTTAAGAAGGGTTTTGGTATAGCAAAGGGCGTAGGAAAGGGCTTGGCAAAGGGTGTCAAAGGCGAAGAAGAAAAGAAAGAGTGACCTAAGAGTTGCAATATTGAAAAATCATAATTTTAATTTTTATTATAATTTTTTCTTTTTTCATGTGATTGCTAAACCTCTTAAGAGCTTAGTGAATATTGCCCAACAGATTGGAGGGTTTATGCATGTGACACCATTTCAGCGATTAAGAAAGTCTTACTAAAAATTGGCTGAATATAAAAAGGAAAAACCGAAGGAGGATAAAAACGCATACCAAGACATCCCTGAGGTGCGGGGGGTGGGATTTGAACCCACGAAGGCCTTCGCCACAAGGTCCTAAGCCTTGCGCCTTTGACCAGACTTGGC
>JACIVQ010000081.1:468-2638 GCA_014361445.1 Methanosuratincolales archaeon
TATTAAGTTTTTTATCCTGCTGCTTATGCAGTCTTTTAGCTAAAAATTCAAAAAAATTAAAAAGGCGTCTCTACCAATTTAAGGCGAGTGCTCCGGTCGTATAGTCCGGTCAAGTATACTGGCCTTTCGAGGCTCTACGAAGAGAGCCAGTGACCCGGGTTCAAATCCCGGCCGGAGCACCAATATCTATACTTCTGGTGTCCTCGTCTCAAACCCTTTTAAAAACACTATGGATAAGATCTAACGGTTTGAGTGGATGCGACTACAGCAGGGCGGTGATCCGTTTGAAGCCCTCGCTTACCGACTGCGGGAGGCCGATCTCGAAGGGCAGGTTCAGGTGTAGGTAAAGGGGCTGCGGGAAGATATGCGCCTCCTGGTTCGGGCTGATCCAGCACCTGAGGAGGTGCGATAGTGTATCGCTGGACGACGTGTCTTGGAAAGACCTACGCGAGGTGTAGTGCTTGGGCTGGAGGGAGTGCGAGGACTTCCTGGAGCAGGTCCTGCTTAAGATTCGGAAGCGCTCGTCCAAAGAGGAATACAGAGAGGCCGTGGAGGAGGGCCTGGCTTTAGTCAAGAAAGGAAGTTCGAGAGGTTAAGAGAGGAGCTAGGAGTGCTAGGGTAATCAATACTAACTTAATCATACTATGTCCGAGTTTTCTTTACCACTGATCTTTGTTTTTCAACCTTTTTTTGTAAAGAAGTCCTCAGTCTACGAGCGTCTTCTCTCTCATATATTTCAATACTATCATCTGTAAGTGGGTGCGGTGAATAACCTATCTTCTCTAAAATGATAGGTTTTAATTCAAGGTCTATTTCATATCCATAACTGTTGCGGTTAAGTTGTCTTGCCACTTTCATAGTTGTTCCAGAACCGAGAAACGGATCCAAAACAGTTTCGCCAACAAAAGAGAATAACTTTATTAATCTTCTTGGTATCTCTTCCGGGAAAGCTGCGATGCCCTCTTCGACTCTACCTTTTAATGGCAGGACGTTGGTTATATCCCACACAGAGAGGTACCATTTCCCTTCGTTGAATTCATTTATGTCTATTTTGGAGGAGTTAAACTCAGGAGTAATTTTTGGATATTTATATTTACCATTTTGAAGGATTAGGATCTCTTCAAAGATATTATCGGGGTAGAAGTACATGGGATAAGGATGCTGTATCTGAACCCCGCTCCTACGACTAATCCTGATATAGCCCTCAGGCTTCCTCCAAATTATTCTATCACGGTATGTAAAGCCTTCTTCCATCATTACTCTATTTATATCCGCAACGACGGGATAGAGCTTGCCGTTTATTCTTACATCCTGAGTAACAAAACAAGCGATGCGCCCAGGAGCCAAAACCCTACGAAGCTCCTTTGCAACTCCCCTCATCAAATCAAGAAATTCATCATAGTCCTTAAATAAGCCTGGATAGTCAAAGGGCGCATTAAAATATGGCGGTGATGTGATCATCAGATGCACAGAACCGTTGGGAATTTCCTTCATGTATCTACAATCGCCGAAAATGATCTTGTGCCAAGTCCCCAATCTAATTCACCTTTAAACCGATTTTTTTCGCATATTCGTCAAGGGCTGTGGAAATGACGTCTGTCTTTAAGATCCTTCCGGGAGTATCTGTATTTTTGCGCAAATGTTCAAGAATTCTCTCAAGTAGTCGCGCCGTCTCATTAGAAATGTAAATCATTGGCACCGTTATCCCTCGATGATAATATCCCATAATAGCACATAATAAGTTTTGCTAGCATACGCTAAGATAATATTATATGCTATTTAAAAAAGCATAAAAATATATGTATTTAGGAAAATTTACCCTAGATACATTACAGATTTATTTTCCATGGGATGACGATCTGTACACATTTTTAAAGGAAAAGGGATTAATGTCTAAAGATCCGAAACTAAAGGTTTTACCACTAATATATTCAGACAACTGCATAAGTACCCAGGGAGTTCAACAAATAAAAAGAAACTATGTGATTGATCCAGACTCTTACGGCTTAAGTGCTAGTCAGCTAGGCTGGCAAAGGGTAGGGGCTAAGGAGTTCGTTATTCCTGCAGAGCGCCCACAGTTACATGTGATACCTGAAAATGGAACGATAAAATTCAAGATTGAGCCAAAAGTAAATGGGAAAAATGAATATCACATAGAGTACAGTGTTAT
>JACIVQ010000082.1 GCA_014361445.1 Methanosuratincolales archaeon
TCTAAGGTCTCCAGCAGCTTTTCTTCGTGCTCTGGCTTAGGGTAGAGCCTGAACTTGTATGTCAGCTTGACTTTTTGCATTTTTTAATCAGCCTTCTTATCACTTCTCGTATCTCTATGGTGAGCCTCCAGTTTATCAAGGGCATCCTTCACTTCTTTGGACACTGCTATAGTTCCCTTCATCATAATCATAAGTAAGTTTATATATAAAATGTGTTCGCCATCATCCCACAGCCAAAGCACGTGGGATTTCCCGCTCACAATGTTAATTAGTCAATGAAAATCAGAAAAATTATTAAGGTCAGAAGACAAAAAAATCACAAGAATTTTTGGAGGAGCAAATATGGTATTTTCTGCGTATGTTTTAGGCGTAAGCCAAATAGGAAAAGAGAAGGAAGTTCTAGAAAAATGCCTTAAAGTTAGAGACGTCGTCGAAGGTACGGTAGTATTTGGCGAGTACGATGTGATAGTGAAGATAGTGACAAACGATATGAAAGACTTGAGTAAAAGAGTTGAAGAAATAAGGAACATAGAGGGGCTTCTTAGGACGACGACCCTCATTTCCATGCCTTAATTTTTTTAAAGGTATTATGCGTTAACGAGCGGGTTCATATGAGCGGCTATAGTGTAATAAGTAATAATTAAGTATTAAGGTTGTTTTTCTGTAATATTAAGTAATAATTAGATCTTATGCCAGGCACCAATTAGTATGAATACTTCGCGCATAAATCAAAAAACCCAAAGTGTCACTCATAACCCCTCGAAAGCAGATCACATACAATCCTGTAAATCGATTCCACAGCATTGAACTGAGAAGCGTACTTGCTCGCTTCTTCTATCCTTAGAGATATCATTGAGGACTCGAGAGCCTCCTTCACAGCCGTAAGTAGGTTCTCCCTTGAGAGTGAGTGTTGTTGTAATGAGATAGCAAGACCCATTTTGGAGAGCGACTCCGCTATCCCTTGGTGTTCAGAGTGAGCGGGTGTCGGTATTATCAGCATTGGTTTGCCATAGTATATCGCCTCTGAGACCGTGTTGTGCCCGCCCCTCGTCACCAGAAGGTCGCATGCCTTAAGGTAGAGATAGCGATCGTCGACCCAGTCGTAAACCCTGAGTCTTTTTGAGTTCGCTGGAATTTTTGCTCCCGGGAAAGATCCCTCAGAGTAGCCCCTGCTAAGGACAATATTGTAGGAGTCGGGGAACTCATCGAAGATCCTGAACAGTAAATCTGAGATGTATTTCTTCTCAGCAAGGGTTCCACTCATGGCAGCGAAGATGAGTGGGCGATCGTCAAATCCCATCATTCTCTTGAGCTCAGAGCTGGGTGGGAGCTCTTCAGGGCGTTTAGGGATTATTGGACCCACTAATTTGAGCTTCTTTATATACTGATGAGAGGGAACTATGTTCACTTTAGCAATGGTAAAAGGGGGCGGGAAGTCAGGAACGATTATGACTTTACTCAATTTCCATAGACTCCCCAGAATCTCAAGCCCAAGCCTCTCGGTGTAACCCTTGATGACCTGCTTTATTCTTCTCTTGATGGGCCTAGAATGGGGAATCATTATCCTCAATTGGTGTAGTATGAGCACAGGGATTATGCGCCTCATCCTTGCAGCAAGGACAGTAGACAGTCTACTGTCTGAGATCACAAGGTCCGGCTTGAAGTGTTCTATAAGGTTGAGCTCAGCGCCGACCTGCTGTGAAAAGACCAAGAGACTCTTAGGCCCAGCCGATAAAGTCTTGCGAAAGTCGAAGGTCCCGTCCTCCTTTTCAAAGAACTTGAGTGGGGGGACATCCTCTACCGGAAAGCCAGCCTTTCTCACAAACTCAGTAGCTTCTCCATAGGTTGAAAAGAAGACCTCATGACCTCGGTTTTTAAAATGTCTAGCTACAGGGATACACCTGCCAGCATGCCCTAGGGCTATTCCACAAGGGGCAAAGTAAATCCTCATATAGACCCAGCCCTTTAGTCAAAAAATTCACATGAGCTTCTTCTGGACCACCTCGCCTCCTGGGGATAATTCGGTGAAGACCTCTGCTGTAAAGACATATACTTTTAAATCCCTTGAGAGCCAGCTATCTGGGGGGAGTCCAGCCTTCATGCAGCATTCAGATAGGAAGGTTTCTTCGTCCCAACCGTACACAAGGGGAACCTGAGGTAGCAGGAGTCCCTTGTAAAAACCCATCTCCACAACTAGAC
>JACIVQ010000083.1 GCA_014361445.1 Methanosuratincolales archaeon
CGATCATTCCCGGCGGATTTAAGGCGAATATGAGGGCCAAAAATGATATTATAAAGCACAACACCCTTCCGATTCTACCGGCGGTCTTCTCGCTCACCTGTGGATTGATCAGTCTCTGGTGGGCACAACTGTGAAGCCTCCACAATGCTTCTCGCATACCCACACATATTCAATGGTATCTGAGCGAATTGGCGGGGTAGCCCAAATTAGGTAGCGAATCAACAGCATGATAGGTTGAATTCAGGCTCGAATGCACTTGCATACCAAAAACCGCCATCGCTGTTCTTTAAGCTTAGCGGGCACACCAGAATTTCCTTGTAGTTGATTTCCACGCCGACCATTTCGATAAACTCTATCGCCATAAATATGGAAGGGATCTCTAAGAGAAATTCCGTGCAGAAATCCAAAATTAATCAATTATTTATAGAACCCCGAAATTTTTAATTGTTTATAATATCTAAAGTTAAATATAGAAGAAAAGTAATTAAAAATGATCGAAGCCCTCCTCGCGATAGTTTTATTGCTGACAATTTTTGCTGTATTCTTATTAATCCGTTTTTCCTCAAAGCTTGAGAGAATCTCTGTGGATCAAGAGACCGTCAGGGGCGCAATAGCCACCTGCTGGAAAGAGCTTGGAATAGACCAAGATATCGGGGCTATAAAACAAAGAGCCGAAGACATTCAGAAGGCGACACAAAACCTGGAAAATCTATTCAAAATCACGAGGGGGAGAGCTGAATACGGTGAGTTTCAACTTGAACACATCTTAAAGGACATCCTACCATCCAAATACATTCATATAAGGCAAAGACTTCCAAAAATAGGAAAAATACCAGACGCCCACATAACTTCCCCGAGAGGTATTATTTGTATTGACTCAAAATTCCCATTAGAAAATTATAGAAAAATGATAGAAACAAAAGACGATAACAAAAGTAAATTCTACGCCCAAAAGTTTCGCGAGGACGTAAGAGGACACATAGAAAAAATCAAGACAGATTACGTAAAACCAGAAGAGGGGACAACAAACTTTGCCTTTGGATTTATTCCATCAGAAGCAGTATACCAATATCTAACAGAGTGCGAAATGCCATTAGTTGCGGATGCGGCAAAAGAAGGCGTTTTACTCGTCTCCCCCGCCACACTTGCAGTAAACCTAAACCTTCTTGCTGTGAGCTTACAAGCAATGGAGATTTCGGAAAAAACGGAACAAATCCAAAAGAATCTCGGCAAATTCTCCATTTCGATCAGAGAATTAGAAGAGGCATGGAACATCCTATATGGTCATATTAAAAATACCTACACTAAAGCTGGTGATGTAGATCAAAAACAAGCCCGTCTGAGAGACACTTTCCAACAAATAACACAGATAGAGGAACAAAGTAAGAGTTGACCGATGTTTGTTAGGACAATAACAGCAGAAGAATGTAATATGTATAGTAACATTTCGCGATATTGAGCCTCATCCCGAGGCTTCCTGGAGCTTCTTGGTTCCTACCCACTACCCGAATATGCGTATCACAAAGCCCGTCCACTTCAACATAAACATGATCAATGTGGTCAAAGTTATGCATATTTACGGCTACTAAGCCTCTCCACAAACAACCTACTGTTGGAGACCTTATTACTGAGCAGGTAGACATCTAGCATGACCGCCCCATAAATCGTCACGCATGCCCCGTCCCTCCCTTCCTAAATTCAGGTGCCTTGATGAGGTTCTTCAGTGCTGCGTTCGAGGCGAGGAACTTTTGTCACGTCCTCTTAGCCCCGGTATAGCACAGTGCGCTCTGCGAGGTTCCCCACTGCCGCCAACCACCTTAAGCCCGACCTACTGCCATTGCTTCGTATCCTCGCCGCCTCGAAGCCGAGCTTGTATAGGTTCGCGAGCACTTGAGCAGTTTGCAGACCTCTTGGGCGGTTATTATCAGCTTTCTATCCAAGACCTCTTCCAGCGTCCGCCTGCTATTGAGATAACACTCTTCCGAATCTTGCTCGATATTCCTTTCCTTAGCGTCTTAATCCATAATAAAGGAAGAGATCATTATACAAGTTTTTAATCGACCATGAGCAAATTATAATAATCATACTATTCATATTTAATGAAGACAACTGCTAAAATGGGAGGCATTTTTATTGAATTTAGGCAAACT
>JACIVQ010000084.1 GCA_014361445.1 Methanosuratincolales archaeon
TAGTAGGAATCCAGGCACAACAAGTTGTCTGGCACTAAAATTTGTTGGAATTTTAAACACCTCACTCTTCAAATTCCTTAAATTCAAATTTTCTTTATAATGTTGACCTCAATATTTCCACGGGTGAGTTCGTTGAGGCGATCTATTATCATCTGCTGCATCCCCGCTGGGATCACAACTTCTCCCTTCCAGGACCCGTCAGATAGCCATTCGGATTTTACCACATTTCCTGTCTTAGTAAGGTAATTCTTCACTTTGCCAGCATTCTCTTTTCCCACTTGAACCAACATGCTAACTTGGCTGATCTTTAGTGGAAGAGTAGTCCTCAAAGCCTTGATAACCTCTTGAGCCTGCTCCTCGACAGGCTTAAACGGATCGATGTTGATGCGGACGTTGTCCATTGCATTTTCAATCCGCAGTGGCGGGTGAGGGGTACCGGTCTGGGGATCTACACAGTTTCGCGCTATAAACGCCACGATCTGCTTCCTTTTGTTCTCAACCATCTGCCGACGCTGCTCTGTGGTGAGCTGGAGCTCGCCCTTCTTTATTATTGCGCTGGCGACAGCCTTAATGTCAGCGGTACCGAAGTTCTTTATCAGCGACTCGTCCGAGGCTTTTTCGCCCTTCTTGGCGTCTTTGTAAATGATCTCGCTCACCAGAAGATCCTTGAAGTTTACATCTTTCCCGTTTTTGAATTCCCATGCCAAGTCAGGGTCGACGAGTATCTCAAAGTGCTCTCCGTGTATGGAGAGGCGGGCAACTACCGATTTCTCCTTAGGCATTTTCTCCCGCCTTCACTTGCGCTATATACTTTTGTAGAATGTCACCTGGGATCAGTTCGAACTTGCCAGTATCTTTCCTGATTATAGCCATCTCTATCCTAGTGGGATCCATCCCACCCTCTACGACTGTGGCAAGGGCTTTTAGGGCGAGGGGTATTGCTGAGTCTAAAGTCATATTGAAGTCGTAATTTTTCTCAAAGAATTCTGTCACGGTCTGGCTACCTGCACCTATGGCCACTGCGAAGTATCCAGCATAAGCGCCACTAGGCTCTGTCATGAAAAGCCTGGGTCCGAATTTGTCAACACCTGCGATTAAAAGGGCGACGCCAAACGGTCGGACTCCCGCATGCTGGGTGTAGAGCTGTTTAACTTCGCTAACCTTCTTGGTTAAGACTTCTACGTCTATGATATCGTCATATAACAGCCTGTTGATCTGTGCCTCCTGCCTTGCCCTGTCGATTAATATGCGGGCATCGGAAGAAAGACCAGCGAAAGTCGCACCTACGTGGTCGTCTATTTTCAGTATTTTTTCCATGGAGGACGGGTCTATAAGAGGGCTTATTTTCTTCTTCTCTACCGCTAAAACAACACCATCAACGCAGCGTATGCCTAGAGCAGTCCACCCTCTCCTGACCGCCTCCAGGGCATATTCTACCTGAAAGAGGCGCCCGTCGGGCGAGAATATTGTGATCGCCCGATCGTATCCAAGTCCTGGAGGTGTGAACATTTATCTCACCACTATACAATAACGTAACACAAACCAATACTATATTTGATTCTTCAGTTTAAAAGTTTAGGGAGGTATTATATGTTTTTCGCTATGTACTCACTCAATGGCTAGGGCCATTAAGAGGTCGCGTTCTGTGAGTATTCCGACCACCTTTCCATCATCTTCGACAAGCACCGCACCTACACCGCTGCTCCTTATGAGCGGAGCAGCCTCTCCCACCTGGAGATCTCCACTAACTTTTACAACGTTTGTGCGCATAATTTCCTTGACGGGCGTGCTCAGCACAGCGTCCATCTCATCGAGAAGGATTCGCCTGAAA
>JACIVQ010000085.1 GCA_014361445.1 Methanosuratincolales archaeon
AGTAAAGGTTGTTGAATGTTGGCAGCGAATTTTTTATCCACTACTGTTCCATAGCGCGAGCAATCTTGACAGACGGTCAATATTGACCTTTCAATCGATATTTGTACAGGTTTTGACGTAATTTTTTTCCCACAGATCTCACAATTCATAAAAGGCACCGTTCCAATTCTATTCTGGAAGCTCCGAAACTTATATGCGTAATTGGTGAAAGAAATGAGTTCCGATGGAGAAATAAAGGACGAAGGGGTCTCACTCCTTACTCAATTGAGAAAGCTAGAACAGAGAGTTCTGGATTTAGAGGCAGAAAGAAGGGATTGGTATTTTGAAAGGGATAGGCTACAAAGAGAGATCCAAGTTTTAAGAGAAGAAATTGAGAAATTAACGGTCCCTCCTTACATCGAGGGTAACATTACAGATGTTTTGGAAGATGGAAGAGTTATCGTTAAAAGTTCGACTGGACCATCTCTAATTGTAAACGTGTTAAGGACAATAGAGCCAAGCAAATTAGCTCCAGGAAAAAGAGTGGCTTTGAGCCAAAGAAATTTTGCAGTTTTGGAAATCTTGCCCGACCCACTAGATATTTATGTCAAGGCAATGGAAGTATTGGAATCTCCAAAAGTAAGTTACAATGACATAGGCGGACTAGACGAACAGATCAGAGAGATTAGGGAGCTCATAGAATTTCCTTTGCTTAAACCAGAGCTCTTTGAAAGAGTCGGCATAGAACCACCTAAAGGTGTCCTACTTTTTGGTCCACCTGGATGTGGGAAGACCCTTTTAGCAAAAGCCGTTGCCAGCCAAACTAAAGCTACATTCATCAAAGTCGTTGCATCTGAGCTTGTCCAAAAATACATTGGAGAGGGCGCTAGAATGGTTAGGGAGCTCTTCCAGTTTGCAAGATCTAAAGCGCCTACGATAGTCTTTATTGACGAGATAGACGCAATTGGTGGTAGAAGAGCGGACATTAGTATAAGTGGTGAGAGGGAGGTTCAAAGAACTTTACTCCAGCTGTTGAGTGAGCTTGATGGTTTCAGTGCGAGAGGGGATGTTAAGATAATAGGTGCAACCAACAGAATTGATCTTTTAGATCCAGCATTACTCAGACCTGGAAGATTCGATCGAGTTATTGAGATACCTGCGCCAAATCAAGTAGGAAGGGAAGCTATTTTCAAAATATATTTAGAGAAAATGAACGTGACTGAAATCGACGTTAAAGAGTTGGCACGAATTACCGAAGGTGCAACTGGAGCAGATATTAAGGCAATTTGTACAGAGGCAGGAATGTTTGCGATCAGGAATAATAGGGATCACATCATCAGAGAAGATTTCCTTAAGGCTATTGAAAAGATCTTAAGGAGAGAAGGGGTAAAAAGTGTCGTCAGTGGAGCGTATTTGTAACCCAATAACCCAAGAAGAGCTTATCAGGATAAGGGCTGTTGCCGATTTTCAATTTGGTAATGGTTGTGGTCATGCACTTTTCCCTGAAGAGGTAACTGTGATAAGATCGAAAAAAACTGGCAAAGTTAAGAACATATATTATCAAAAAAAACTACTGGCAACTCTAAGACCGAAAGACGGGTATTTGGCTTTGAGCATTGAAGGGGGAAAGCGTCTAGCCATGATCATTCCTCCACCCAGATACAGAGTCGTGCCAAGGGAAGATGTGATAGAGTT
The DNA here is from genome assembly GCA_014361445.1 of Methanosuratincolales archaeon. Taxonomy (GTDB): domain Archaea; phylum Thermoproteota; class Methanomethylicia; order Methanomethylicales; family Methanomethylicaceae; genus WYZ-LMO10. The sequence goes on from JACIVQ010000085.1 coordinate 1,675, forward strand.
TTTAAAAAAGGGGAGGAATTTATTTGCAAAACATGTTATTGAATGTGACCCAGAA
>JACIVQ010000086.1 GCA_014361445.1 Methanosuratincolales archaeon
TGATTTATTGTGCGTCGATGGTGAAGGGGTTTACAGGCAGTTCAGCCGACCGGGTTCAAAATCTGGTCAGAAGAAGGTTGCTAAGGACCCGAAAGCACAAAAACAAGGAGCGTAACGCTTGTGACATTTCATGAGGCATAACCGGTCAGAGAAATGATCCTATATACATGCATATAATGGTGGAAGTTGTTGTAGACTATTTAATTGAGAGGGTTTCAACAATAAGTAGTGCGCATAAACTTAAGTATAACAAGTAACTTTTTTGATGTTTAGTTTGGAGGATTTAATGTTTGAAAGTTACAGTTTTTGGTGGAGGAAGAGAAGTAGGAAGGTCAGGGTTTGAGATCAGAGGGGAAAGTACAAAGGTTATCTTGGACTACGGGGTCATGATCAGGGAAGATAGACCCGTCTTCCCCCTCTCTACCCATGCGAGGGATCTTGATGGGCTAATAATAACGCATGCACATCTTGACCACTCTGGCGGTGCGCCAATATTTTATGTAACCGAAAATCCCCGCGTCTTCATGACCAGTACCACAAAGGAACTAACCGACATTTTGATAAAAGATCTGCTTCACTTATCGTCATATTTTTTGCCTTACGAGGCTCTTGAGCTCAGGACTATGATAGAGAGAAACGAGGATATCGGGAATACGGCGAGAATAGGGAATGCAGAGGTTGAGTTTTACAATTCGGGGCACATCCCTGGCAGCATAAATGTGCTTTTGAGGCTTGACGGGAAGAAGGTATGGTATTCTGGAGACTTCAACACGATCGATACGGTACTTTTAAGAGCAGGAGTTGTGCCAGACACAGAGATGGATTTTGCGATAATTGAGAGCACATATGCCACGGTGGACCACCCGCCGAGGGAAGAGAGTGAAAAGAGGTTGATAGAGGTCTTAAATGACGTCGTGGAGGGTGGTGGGCTGGCGCTGATTCCGGCCTTCTCAGTGGGAAGATCGCAGGAGATCTTATGCGTTTTGCAGAAGCACAATTTCAAATATAGCATTGCCATAGACGGTATGAGTAGGGTCGCAACGAAGCTAATCGCCAGTGCCCCTGAGACTGTGCGGAACCCCGAATTATTGAAGAAAGCGATGTCTAGGGCAAAGTGGGTTGCAGGGCAGAAGGATAGGGATAAGGTATTGAATAAGCCAGGTGTCGTAATAACCTCCTCAGGGATGTTGACGGGCGGTGCCTCGGTATACTACATGGAGAAGATAAGGAACAGGTCACGGGACTGTGTTGTTCTCGTATCATTCCAAATACCAGGGACGCCGGGCAGGGTGCTACTGGACGAGGGGGTCTATGGACCACCAGGCGAGAAGAGAAAAGTCAAGTGTAGGGTCGAGTGGATCGATTTCTCGTCGCATTGCGGCAAGACCGAACTCATGAAAGTTGTCAAGTCGCTCAAGGGAAACCCGAAGATATTATGTGTCCACGGCGAGCCGATCTCGTGTACTAGTTTCGCAGAGCAGATAAGGCAGGAGACTGGTCTAGAGGCTTATGCCCCGTCTCTGGGAGACTCTTTTACTATTTGATGTCTTTAGCCTCCGTTAATGATGTTATAGACTTGGAATCGCTGATCATTTGTGCCTAGATGGACTCAAAAGAAAAGTCGGGAAAATTCGTTTAATGAGCTACCATAGCGGCATGGATCAACTTTAGAGAATAAAATTAGAGAAAAAATC
>JACIVQ010000087.1 GCA_014361445.1 Methanosuratincolales archaeon
GACTCAAGGATATTGCTGATGAACTAGAAAAGATGGGGCGATTGCGTTAAGGGGTTAGCCATGGGAAAAGTAACTGTAAAGTTCTACCAGGACATCAGAGATGCGGCAGGAGTTCCTTCGGTAGACATCGAAATAGAAGGACCCACCCCTCTAACATTTTTTTTGGAAAATTTGGCGGAGCGCTTCGAAAAGCTCAAGCCCCTACTGGCAAGTTTGCAGACAGAGAGGGCGGCCGCTATAGTGCTTGTCAACGGTCGGGCACCCATACCGATCTCCTCAGCAGTGCTTGTTGGAGGGGAAGAGATAAGCATACTACCAATGGTAGAAGGTGGATGAATACAATAAGAATAGATAATAGATAATTTATTAATATAATTTGCTTATTAAGTTTATAATAAAAGTTAACAAACCTTAAAAATGATTAATGCCAAAATAAAATACGTGAGTCAAAATGTCTCAAAGAGAGGAGATGACTCCCTACGATCGTCTCATGGCGGCTTTTGAGCTCAAGAAACCGGATCGTGTTCCTGTAACCCCCTTTGTAAGGGAATGGTGCGTCCGTCAGGCCGGGTTCAAATTCTCTGAGGTCATGACCAATGCAGAGAAGTACGTTTACTCGCAGCTTTACGCCATAAGAAAGTTCGGATACGACATGGTGTTGGATCTATTGGCTGTGCATGCTGAGTCTGAGGCTATGGGTAGCGTGCTCAAGATACCTATTGATGCTCCTCCCTCTGTGGACATCCCAGCGGTAAACGACTACTCTAAGGATCTGCCTAAGCTAAAGATACCCCATCCAAGAAAGGATGGTCGTCTGCCGCTCATCCTTAAAGGAATCTCTCGACTGAAGGAGGCTGTTGGCGGGACAATACCCGTAATGGGCTACGTGCAAGCCTGCTGGAGGCACACATGTATGATGCGCGGGACGGAGAGGGCCTTACTTGACATGAAGAAGAACCCTGACCAGCTTAAGGAACTTATTGACATAGCAACAGAGAGTCTCATAGTTTATGCTGAGGCTGTCGTCGAAGCTGGTGCAGACCTCATATGGGTTTCTGATCCGACATCGTCTGGGGATATGATCTCAAAGAAGGCATTCGAAGAGTTCGTATTCCCTTACCTTAGAAGAGAGATACGCGCAATAAAGAGGATGGGGGCAAAGGTCTTTCTACACATTTGCGGAAACGTGAACGACCGACTAGAGGTTATGGCGAATACCGGTCCGGATGCAATAAGCGTAGATGAAAAGGTCGACCTCGCAAGAGCAAAATCACTCATTGGAAATAGGGTCTGCATAATGGGAAACATCAGCCCTGGAGTTACTCTGCTCCAAAAGACGCCGAAGGATGTTGAGGAAGAGTGCAAGGTGGCCTTGGAAAAAGCAATGGCTGGTGGGGGGTTTGTTTTGGCCTCTGGGTGCATAGTTCCCGCAGCAGTACCTCCGGAGAATATCTCGGCCATGGTCGAATCTGCCAAAAAGTATGGTGTTTACCAGTAGGGAGGTGTGAATATGGATAAAGAGGAAATATTCAAGAACCTTGCAAAGTGTGTGGTCGACGGCGACG
>JACIVQ010000009.1 GCA_014361445.1 Methanosuratincolales archaeon
TCAACTGTTTTGAGGCTTGTATTGGAATCGCTGTTTATTACAGATAACATGAAGCGCCCAAGCTCAACCGCAAGACTTTCTGGAGGTTTATTGGTATCTAACCCCAACCGTCCAGCAAAGTCTTTGAGTTTTGCAACGTCAGATATCTTGAAAGGAGTTTTACCCTCTCCAGTCGCGACCAAAGTTTTCGCCACCTCGCGCGCGTGATAAGTGTAGGTTGATAGACCCATTGCGTTTCTGAGCAGCATGTACCTCATTGCCATTCCGTCCCCATCCATGCCGCAGGCTCCTCTCTCAAGTTTCCCAGGGATTATTCTGCAGGGACCGTTACTGCAGAATTGGCAACTGAGGCCTTTAGCACAGAAAGACTTACACCTTATCTGCTCCTGGGCAGCCCACCTATCCCATAGGTTAGTCATACCGTCTTCCTTCAGCTTCCTATACATCTCCCTAATGGACTCATGTGCGCTTATTTCTAAAGACAAAACAAACCCCTCATATGTGATGGCACATGATCACTTAAAAATTTTCTCAAATATTTTATTACATTTTATAACGGTTTATTAACTTTATAAATCTTGGTTAAGGAATATACTTATAATAAAAATGGTACCGAGGTTATGACCATGAAAAAATCAGCATTTTTTGGTATATGTGCGATAGTTGTACTCTACGGGAGCATTTTTCTTTCGATTTCCAGAGCACCATGGTTTAGCTGGACTGAGAACGCCCTCAGTGACCTAGGAAATTTAAAGTATGAGACTGCCCCTATTTTCAATGTAGGACTTCTGGTAGCAGGGCTTTTGTTGTTATTATACTCTTCCATTGCTCTAAGAGATCATTCTCCCAAAACGGCTTACTTCTTGGCCTTTACGGGATTTGCCATGCAACTAGTTGGTTTGCTTTGTGAAAACTATGGGCGATTGCACTTCTATGTCTCTGTTATGCTCTTTGTCTCTCTGCCCTTCGCAGCTGTATCGTATTTTTTGGAGAGAAAATGTTACTTGACTTGGCTGGTCTTTGCAGCCGTTCCAGTTTGGGTATTGCAATTTCAAGGGAAATTGTTCATAGGGGTTGCAATTCCAGAGATTTTCTCGTCCTTTGTGATGCTGCCTTGGCTCGCAAGAACACTTATTACGGTATGGAAGGAATAATCCATTGTTTTTGTGGTGGTACAAATGAGCGAAAAAGCAAAAATCAAAGAATTGGTCGACTATCACCCCGGTGCTGTCGTCAGTAAGACTTTGATAGAGAAAGAGGCTGGCAGCATCACAGTCTTCGCCTTCGATCAGGGTCAAGGTTTGAGCGAGCACACTGCCCCTTATGATGCGTTACTTCACATTTTGGATGGAGAGGCTGTGGTGAATATATCTGGCAAGAGCTATGAGCTTACTGAGGGGGAGTACATTATCCTACCTGCCAACAAGCCCCACTCTCTAAGGGCTTTAAGCAAATTCAAGATGTTGTTGGTGATGATAAAGTCATAATTCGTCAGTGAGTTACCAACCATCAAGAGGGCGTAAATTCTCCGCTACGCGATTTTACAGTTGGGCTCACTTATTTGCACATATTCTGCACAACTTCTTCTTGAAGAGTCCGAAACGCCTCAACTCAACCATGCAGTTGGGGCATACCTCGCGCCTACACTCCGAACATGGACTTATGTGTGCTGCACAAAGGGTGGCGCCGCATAGGGAGCACGCCAATTTATCAGATTTACAGAGAATTTTTCCACAGACAGCGCACTTGGATTGTGGCTCCATTATGCAAAAGACTTTTGCACATGCGGAGCATTGCCAAGAATGCGACTTGCACACATTGCCCCCACACTCAGAGCATCTCACTATACACTCTTCGCAGAACACCTTCCCGCATACCTTACACTTGACCTGCTCTAATACGCAAAGCTCCTTTCCACAGCCTGAGCACCTTTTCATATGGGCATTATAATGATCGGCGCAGTATAAGTTCTTGCAGACCTTACATTCTTTGATGTGATCCTTGCAATATGTTTTGTCAACACATTCGTTGCACCTGTATACGCAGTCAGCACAGAGCTTACTTCCACAGGAGCTGCAGATGTGCGGCTTTTCATCAATGCAGTAAAACTTTCCACAGTTCGGGCACGACCAGACATGATCCGAACATACCCCCCTCTCGCAGAGGGCGCAAACTTTCAGATGGGGCGGGCAGTACATCTCTCCGCATTTGAAGCAGATCAAAGGTCCATCAAGGGAGTCTATAGTCGTGCCACACTCGGCACAGCTGCCAAATACCCCTCTGCCATTTACAGCGTTCCACTCAAACCTGAAGTCTTTGCTAATCCCTTCAAAGTAAAACCGGTATAGCGCCTCGATCGTCGGGACCCAGACCACTTGCATTACCTCAACCTCCACTTCATCGTGTTTGGGTTGAAATACTATTGTATGCAGAGGCGCCTCCATCAGGGATTCGACCTCGGCTTGCACTTTAGAGATCTCCTCACGCATCTGTCTCTCCAGGAGGTTGCCTTCCTTCCTGAGGTTGTTGATCTTCGAGCTCAACTCCATAATCCTCTTCTCGAGTCTAGTCAACCTCACTTCTCTGGTCTGGATCTGTTCAGATAGCTTAAGCAATGACCTTCCTTCTCTCTCGGCTTTAATTCGCTCCTTGTTAAGAGAACGGAGCTCGTCCTTTATACCCACGACTAGTTTCTCAAGACTCTCATACTCTTCCTTGGCAGAGTTTATGGACGACTCAACTTCCCTTATCTTAGACGAATAAGAGGACTTTATCTCCGCTGCCTTGTTGTTCTTGATTTCATCAATTTTTGTCTTCAGTCTCTTTTTGTACTCCTCGAGCGACTCTCCTGGTCTTGAATACTCGCCCAATTCTTTGTGGTAATAGATGTTCTGCGTGAGCTTCGATATAGCATAGGTCTTTAGCAGACCCTTAAGTCCTTCAATGCTGGAACTTTCAAAGAGCGCCGAGGTTGGCAATTCGTGCCGCCCCTCCCTCGAAGGGGATGGCGAAGCCCCTACTTGGACGACCTCATTTGCCGTGAGACGATATGCGGATTCGTGCCTCCAGTCTACAACGGATATGGAGGAATCTGCTGGAACGAGTCGCCGCAAACGCTCCTTAAATTCGAGGGAGGGTATCCTCCTAATGGAGTTAACTGTAACCTCTGCAAACAGAGCGGGCATGTAGCGGAGGTCGGATTTTATGACTTCAGCATGATCTAGTGTTTTGTTCTCTTTGAGCGCCTCCAAAAAGCTCTTTTCGTCTACCCTTACTGGCATGTATGTGGCGGGGAGGGAGGGAGGCAAAGAGGGGGGTAATCCTGGGGCACCCCGCATCTTGATAAGACGATCCTTGAGCGCAGCCATTCTCTTTTTCATCCTCTCCCTTTCTTCCGGGGAGACAAAATCCAAGGGGTTGAATCCAGGAGCGCCATGCCTTGTCTCTCTGCATCTTACCTTCACGTGGAGGGGGACCCTCTCCACCACATCTCCCGTGATTATGGCATCGCCAGGCTCAAGCCAGTTTATCTCGTATGCCCATTCGTTGCTCAACCCCCCGCTCTCCAAAGCTATTCTAACATCGTTTGGATCCGTCAGCTGGTGAATTACCCATGTAGCGGAGAGGCTCCTCACAGTCATATCCAGCAACTGGGGGCGTTGAGTCAGGACGATCAGATTTGCGCCAAACTTTCTGCCCTCTTGGGCAAACCTTTTGACCATGTCAAGTGTTTCCTTGACCAAAGGATCCTTCTGCCTGGTTCTGCCAGCAAATAGGTGTGCCTCGTCCAAAACAAGATAGAATGGAGGGATCTGCATCACCATTATAGCCTCAAGTAACTTGTTTAGCAGTCTTCCCACTATGGAATATTGGTCATTCGCAGGTAGACCCCTTAGGTTTACAATCGTGCATTGCATCTGGGAGACGAGGTCTTCGGGCTTTGCGTTCTCGATAGCTGAAATGTCGATGTCGGCCCCTGGGTTGAATACCATATCAGCAAATTCTATTATCTGCTCGGAATAGGACTTCGGCTCAACCTTAAATTCTTGCGAAGGGGACTCGGATGGTACCTTTAAGCTGGAATACTCTCCGTGGGCATCGATGATGACAAGGGGGACTCCCTTCTTGATGAGCTCTTCTGCCATGACTCCCATGGTGTAGGACTTGCCAGCGCCAGGCTTACCGACTATAAACACCCGGGTGAGCTTTTTTACAGGTAGCCAGACCATGATGTCCCTTGCCTTCAACTTTCCAATGTACAATCCTTCAACATCCGAGGTCACAAGCCCTAGGCCCTTCCTGATGGTCTCGTCAGATGCCATGTAAACTTCTGACTCTGGTGGGAAAGGGGTCTTGGGCGAGGGACCCACAACAACGCAGCTACCTATCAGTTTATTTCCACTTCTCTTCAATTCTTTTATCATGAGCAAAAAAGACCTACCCTCATGAAATACCTCTACGTAGTCATTCCTTCCAAACTTCTCGTTTGTTATAACCATTGAGAATGAGTCTGTGCTCGTGATGCCCTCGATCTTACCCACCACAACTGGACTAGAGATCAATTCAAAGTCCCCCTTAAGAGTATGGAAGGATGGCTTAAAAAATGTTCGGAGGCATAATCCTTCAAAAAAACGATTTGCGTCTATCTAAGTAAAATATACGAACTGATTTTATGAAATTGTGTGAACAACTAGTATACCATAGGACGAAAAAATTTATATAAGGTTCGAAAACTAATATTGGCGGTGCGATTCAATGAGGAAGGTTATGATACTTGATACAACGCTCCGTGAGGGCGAGCAGACGCCTGGCGTCTCCTTCACTGTGGAAGAAAAATTACAAATAGCCAGGGGCCTCGACGAAGCAGGGGTCGACATGATAGAGGCAGGTCACCCAGCAGTTTCAAGGGACGTGGCCGAGGCTGTCAAGAAGATAGCCTCTGAGAAGCTCTCTGCAGAGATCTTGGCTCATAGCAGGGCAATTATCTCTGATGTGGATGCGGCTTTAAATTGTGATGTGCAGAGGGTAGCCATATTCCTGGGTGTGACTGACGCAAAACTGAGATCTATGAAAATGACAAAAGAAGAGGCGATCAGAACCGCCGTCTCATGCATAGAGTACGCCAAGGCACACGGACTGAAGGTCAGGTTCACTGCCGAGGACGCGACGAGGGCAGAATATGACTACGTTGTGAAGATATGCAGAGCGGCAGTGGAGGCGGGGGCCGACAGAATAAGCATACCAGATACAGTGGGATCTATGACTCCCCGCAGAATAATGGATCTCTTCGCGAAGCTCTCGAAGGACATAAATGCAGAGTTGGATGCCCACTGCCACAATGATCTGGGGATGGCTGTTGCCAATGCTTTGGCAGCAGTAGAGGGAGGTGCCACCGCGGTGCATACGACCGTGAACGGGCTCGGGGAGAGGGCAGGTATAACCGCACTTGAGCCTTTCGCGGTGGCTCTGAAAGTCCTTTATGACGTAGATACCGTCGAGCTTGACAAACTCCCGGAGCTATCGGCAATAGTTGAAAAGTTCAGCGGCATACCTATCGCGCCCACTCAACCCATAGTCGGCGAGAACGCCTTTTCACACAAAGGGGGGGTCCACGCGGCGGCTGTGATCTTCGATCCCAAGACCTACGAGGCTTTCCCACCGGGGCTTGTGGGAAGGCAGAGGGAGATCGTGATCAGCAAATATGCTGGGAGAGTGGCTGTGGAGGACAGACTTAAGAGGCTGGGTGTGGCGTTGAGCGAAGAGGAGCTCATGAAAGTGTTGTCTGCAATCAAGGAAAGACCAGAGATAAGAAGTTACAGGGACGTTGATCTCCTGGAGCTGGCAGAAAGGGCGACAGGAAGACGACTTGAAATTCAGGTTCCAAAAAAGATAGAGGCGATCGTGATGGTCAAATGCGAGTCTAATGTCTACACCACCTCAGTGGCGAGGAGGATCCTCTGGATTAAAGGGGTAGAGCGGGTGCTCGAGGTGAGCGGGGACTTTGACATTGAAGTCTTAATAAACGTAGACTCAATAACACAAATGAACGAGGTTCTGGAGAACATCAGGCTGATCAAGGGCGTCACAGGAACCAACACTAGAGTCGTCCTTAAAAAGTTCAATTCCCTCTCGACAAATTAATCATGCCAGCATCAGCACCTTCAGCGAAGAGGATAATAGCCTAAAAACATAACTCATTTTGAGATGATCTTGATGATGTCCAGGGAGGAGGCATTAAGTCTAATAAAAGAACATGTATCAAAGGAAAACAACATAAAGCACATGATAGCTGTGGGCGGGATTATGAAGGAGCTTGCAACGAAGTTGAGAGAAGATGCGGTAGAATGGGAGCTCGTCGGACTTCTTCATGACATAGATTTTGAGAAGTGTAAAGGAATGGAAGACCACACATTGGTGGCTAAAGAGATCCTTAAAGGAAAAATCAGTGACCATTTGATAGAGGTGATAATGGCACATAACTTTGAAAACACAAAGGTTCCTCTGGACAACAGAATGAAAAAAGGACTTATAGCCAGTGATGCCCTTTCGGGCTTGATAGTTGCCACAGCTCTAGTGATGCCTTCAAAAAAGATAGCCGAGATAAGGAAGGAGACTTTAATCAAAAAATTCAAGAGTAAGGATTTTGCGAGAGGAGCAAGTAGAGAAAGGATCGCACTCTGTGCAGATCTCGGACTTTCCTTGGAGGAGTTCATGGAAATTGGTTTGGAAGGAATGAAAAAAGTCGCGATCGAGCTAGGGTTATAAAATAAAAACTCGAAAAAATTTAGACTAAGGCACCCTCAGAGGATCTGCTACATTGACACCCGCGTTCTTTAGAGATCTTCGGAATGACCTCTACCAAAAGCCTTCTCACTTTTTCTACATTGGCCTTTAAGGTAGTAACGACCTCCTCTGCCGTAACAGGTCTCTCAGCCCAGACATCGTAATCCGTAACCGTCGCAAGAGTTGTATAACATATCCCGCTCTCTCTTGCTAAAGAGACTTCAGGAACCAAGGTCATTCCAATTATGTCTGCGCCCCAGCTACGGAAGAGCCTTGACTCTGCCCTAGTGGAGAACCTTGGACCTTCTATACATATGTATGTTGCAGGGTGATGGCAGGTCAGACCCAACCCTCTTCCAGTATCAACACAGATTTTGTTGAGCTCTGGACAGAAAGGGTCTGCTAACGAAAAGTGTCCAACAACGGCGCCGTCGTAAAAAGAGTATGCCCGCCCCTTGGTGAAGTCTATGAACTGATCCGGGATGACAATGTCCCCGGGTCTAATATCCACCCTCAGGCTGCCCACGGCTGAAGGTGCGAGTATCCTCTTCACGCCCAAGTCTCTCATAGCCCATATGTTCGCACGGTAGTTTATGAGGTGGGGTGGTATTGAATGCCTCTTTCCATGGCGCGGGAGGAAGGCGACCTTTACTCCCTTGATCTCGCCTATGGTGATTATGTCTGATGGTGGACCGTAGGGGGTATGGATCTTGACCTCTGTGATGGACTCGAAAACAGCAGGGTCATAAAAACCGCTACCTCCTATGACACCGATCTCGGCGCTACATATTGATGACAAAAAGATCACCTACTGGAGCTATGAGAGAAATAGTATAAAACTATTTGGAAGCCCGTCGATACATATTACCTTCTTTAACGAAGAATCCGCTCTCCACCAAGTAAGCCAAAGCCCTCTCGTAGTACCACCTGTCAAACGTTACACCGAACCATTCCGGGAAACGCCCAGCGAGTGTTTCCAAGTCCCACATTTCTTTTTCTTTCTCTTCGTTTACAATCCTCTTGAAGAACCCCACGATATCCTCAAGGCGCGTCCATGGATATTGATACCAGATCCACTCCCTGACCTCTTCGGCGTAATAGTCAGGTTTAATCTTACTGCTCGTTGAGATCCACTGGAGGGTTGCTACCTTCAGCTCGTCGGGCTTGCACTTGGTCCAAATGTGATCCTTTGCGATTATTATGGATTCTCCTGTGTCGGCAATGTCGTCCACTATCAGTGCCCTCTTGTGGTTCAAATCGCATTGTAAGGGATACTTCACCCCCGCCTCCTTCGCAACCTGTGCTGCCGAGGGCCAGTGCGAGACCTGCAAGGAGACTAGCTCGCCCACTATCAGACGGTCACAGATCAGACGGGCCGGAACATACCCTCCTCTGGAGATCGCGATGATTACGTCGGGCCTCCATCCAGAATTCAGTATTTTGTCGCTGACTATCCTACTCCACAACTCGACTTCTTTCCACGAAACTTTCTTGGTATTGACCTTGGGCAACCCCTTCACCAAGAGGTCAATATTTATGTCCAGAGTAATAGATTTACCGCATCTGTTTAATGATAACCAGATTATATAAAAGTTTTTATTATCAACATGAAGTTTATGATAGGGGGAGAATTTTGAAGTACTCAGAATCCGCCATATATCCCGTTGAGCCCAAGGACAGGGTACTCACAGGTGTGGACCTTGCACTGCTTTGGGCAGGATCGGCCATAGTGGTGGATGTCTGGTATAGCGGAGGATACCTTTATCCAATAGGATGGGTGCCAGGCATACTCTTAATAATCCTTGGATCGTTCATCGGAAGTGTCATATTTGCAGCGGCTGGCGTAATAGGCTCAGACCTAGGCATACCCTCTATGGTAACCGTGAGGGCCAGCTTCGGTTTAAGGGGCTCATATCTCATGAGCGTATTAAATTACATCACGCTCATCGGTTGGACTGCTTGGATGCTATTCATAAACGCCTCCGCCGCAGATCAGATTGGGTCGATTCTCTTCAACTTCACGGGCTTTCCTTATTGGGTTTTGATAGGTGGTGTGATATGCACAGCACTAGCCATATTTGGGGCAGAGGGCTGGAAGTTATTTAATAGAGCCTCAGTGACGGCACTGGTGGTGACAACACTTGTCATAAACTATTTTGTGTTTGTAAACTATGGATGGGACTATTTAGCATCTAAGCCGTCATGGGGGATGCCCCCCGGTGTTGCATTTGATTTGGCTTTGATAATGCCCTTGTCTTGGGCGCCTCTAGCAGCAGACTATATGCGCTTCGCCAGATCCTCAAAGGGCGGGTTTGTGGGTTCACTCATCGGACAGGGCAGCGTTAATTCGTGGTTTTATATAACAGGGCTTGCATGTGCCCTTGCGTTTGGAATGTACGACCCCACTGTATATGTAACACAGGTAGGGGGTTTCACTTTTGGGATCATAGCACTTTTTGTGATCTGGTTTGGGACCATTACAACAACGTTTTTGGACATTTACTCTGCCAACATGTCCATAATAAACATATTCCCGAAGGTAAAGGAGTGGCAAGGGAGTGTAATAACAGGGGTCGCAGGCATCATAATCGCATTCCTTCCATGGCTTGAGGCGTTTGTGCAGTTCCTCTACATAATTGGAGCGGTCTTTGTTCCATTATTTGCCATAGTTGTCGTGGATTACTTCCTTCTGAAGAAAAGGAGCTATAGCATCCAAGATCTGTATTCGCCGTCGGGACGCTATTGGTTCAGGCATGGGGTGAGTTTGATAGCCATTATCGCATGGATACTCGGGGTCGCGATTTACTACGTTGTGCAGCAGTCTCTTCCCGACATCGGTGCAACCCTGCCATCTTTCATCGCCACCTCTGTATTATACTATGTGATGAGGGGGAGTTTTGGTGATCTCTAAAGTCTTTAGAGAAAGAGCAGATCACATATGGAAGAGCATAATCGGACACCCATTTCTTGAAGAGCTCAGGAGAGGCACATTGCCCAAGGAGTCCTTCAAGTTCTTTATCGCGCAGGATTTCCTTTTTCTGCAGTGTATGATAAAGTGTCTTGGAATCATGGAAGCAAAAGCGACAGACGAGGACTCGAGGAAGCTCATATCTGACATGAAGCGTTCGTCGGAGAGTGTGGAGATCGAAGGCCTCAAAAGGTTAGGAGAGAGGCTCGGGGGAATAGATTTCAGTAGAGTTGAGTATGCCCCCACATGCTATGCTTACACAAGGCATCTTCTATACACAGCTTCTTTGGGATCCTTTGTCGAGTCGGTCTCTGCAATTACGCCATGTTATTGGAGTTACATGGAAATTGGAGAGGCGCTTAAGGAGTCACCAGATCCACTCTACGATGACTGGATAAAAACATACATCTCCAAAGAATACCAAGATCTGGTCTCAAAGATAATTGAAGCTCTTGATCGCGCCGCGAGAGGTGCGCCGGAGGAAGCTATTGCCGCCTCCATGAAAGCGTTTTTAATCAGCAGCGAGTACGAGTACATGTTTTGGGACATGGCATATAGGAAGGAGAAGTGGGTTCATCCTCTGGACTAATCAGAAATACTAATCAAAGTCTTTTTTTATTGTTTTTTAGACGGCAGATACAAAAAATGAATTTAAGTGTGTGTATGATTAGGAGGACACATGGCTAAGGTCATAGTTGTTAGAGATCTGGTAAAGCAGTATCCAGGCAGAAGGGCCCTGGACGGCATAACATTTGAGGTAGAAGAAGGCGAAATCTTCGGTCTAATCGGTCCAAACGGTGCAGGGAAGACCACGACTCTGAGGATACTCGCCACTATCATAAAGCCCACTTCGGGGTATGTTGAGATCTGTGGCAAGGATGTCCTCAGGGAAGGCAATGAAGTCCGGAAGATCATAAGCTACCTGCCCGAGGAGGCTGGAGCCTATTCTAACCTCTCAGGTCTAGAGTACCTCAGGTTTATGGCATCCTTCTATTATGACGATGATGAGAAGATCAAATGTGCCATTGAGGACGCGATTGCGATATCTGGGCTGGGGGATAGACTAAAGGAGAAGACTTCTAACTACAGTAAAGGAATGAGGCGGCGTCTTCTACTAGCCAGGACTTTGATGGTTAAGCCAAGGCTCGCGATATTGGACGAACCCACATCTGGGCTCGACGTAACACATGCATACCACTTGAGAAGGGTAATAAAGTCATATTCGAAGGACCATGGCACGACTGTCCTGATTTCGAGCCACAACATGCTAGAGGTTGAGTACCTTTGCGATAGGGTAGCACTCATTGATCAAGGCAAGATTATTGAAACAGGCAGCCCAGAGTACCTCAAGAGTAAATATTCTGCTGTCAATTTGGAAGAAACTTTCATGAAGGTGGTAGGCTTTGCCCAAGGGTCTTAGGCTTTTGATAATAAAAGAGGTCAAGGATCTACTCAGGGACCCGAAGATACTCATCGGAATGATCTTGTTCCCAGCACTCATACTCCCACTAATGGGAGCTGCCATCAACATCTCTACAGGCTCATTAATAGAGAAGAGTTCTGGGCCCCTCACAGTCTATGTTCTGGATGAAGACAGAGGTGAGATCGCCAAGAGAATCATAGAGTCCTTACGTGACCAAGGTGTTTTGGTCAGATTGGTGGATGGACCATACGAGGAGGCCATCAGAGACATAGGTAGCGGAGGGATTTTAGTGATACTCCCGGAAGGTCTGTCGCAAAGAATAGAGTCGGGGAATAGAGGGGAAGTACTTGTTTATTATGGTTTTAAGGACTTTTCCATACTCGAGTCATTAAATGCCCAGAGGATGACCGGGCTTCTGAACGAGATTGAAAGTCGACTAGTAAGGGATCTCATATCTGAGAATATACCAGGTACGGATCCAGACTCTGTTATCAATCCGCTCTCTGTTGATGAAAAATCAGTGATAAAAGGCGTTGCCCAGCCCATATCACCATACGTTTTAACGAATATTGTAAGGATGCAAGGCTTAATGGGACCATTAGTTATAATGATAGTTCTCATACTCGCAATGCAGGTTGCCGCAACATCCATTGCGATTGAAAAAGAAGCAAAGACACTTGAGACCCTGTTAACCATACCCGTAAGCAGGCTGAACATCCTGTTCGGCAAGCTTGTAGGGTCTGTGACGATAGCATTGTTGGCGACTGTGGCCAATGTCTTTGCCTTCACATATTATATAGGTGCTATAACATCACAGGCCACGAGCTCCATCGGTAATCTGGACCTTGCCAGTATTGGGTTAATACCCCCTCCAGAGGGGTATTTTCTCTTGGGTCTGACGTTATTTGGTGCCTTAGTATCTGCCCTCGCGTTAGCATTGACGCTTGGAACTCTATCACAGGACGTTAGGGGCGCACAGTCGATAATTGGTGTTGTCATCGTCCCTATATTCCTTCCGACGATTTTTCTCATGATGGGTGATATGCAAACCTTACCTCTTTCAATTCAGGCTGTACTGTATGCTATACCATTTACCTACCCAGTTCTGGCTTCGCAATCATTGATTACTGGAAATTATGGACCGATATTGGCTGGATTGGTATACATGGCATTTTTCACATTATTTACACTTTACGTGGCAGCCAAAGTTTTTACAACAGAAAAGGTCATGACCGGGAGAATCTCCTTAAAGAGGCGTAAACTTTAGTGAGCCGGAGTTTACTTGACCCTTTTTTTAACATTCGACATTGAGTCCCAAACCTTCTGACTTGTGAAAGTGAGACGGCTTAATCAGAAAACCTCCAAGGAGACTCACGGGCTTCAGCTGTAGGTCGTTGACTCCTCAACACCTATACTTAAAACTAGGGGTTATTGTCCAGTTCCTGTCATCCGCCTTATATGGGCTTTAGGGCGCGTGGAGGAAAACCGAAAAATAAATTGGTTTTAAAGCGAGCTCACAGCGATTCTTCCCGTGGTCAGAAATTAGGAGGCTCAACAAATTAACTTTAATATCCTTTCCATAATAAATTAATTAAAATGTAAAAACATATTCCGCCAAAGGGGGTTTAATCTATGACGGGGCGCATCATTGTATGCAATGATAAGGATCTAGATGAATTCTTACGATCTCAGGATAAACTCACGATAGTGGAATTCTGGGATCCTTGGTGTGGTATATGCGCAGAGATGGAGCCTCTCTTCTCGAGGCTCGCAAAAAAGTACGAGGGGAGAGTGATCTTTTCAAAGCTGAATATGAGGGAAAATGAGGAGAGCCCGAAGAAGTACCAAGTCTACGTAACTCCCACATTCATATTCTTTAGTGGCGGAAGAGAGATCAAGCGTATTGGAGGATTGTTGGGAGCAAACGAACTAAAGAAGGCGATAGATGAATGTCTCAACCTTGTGGGCGAGAAGCCCCAAACCATTTAAAGGTCATATATCTGAGACCAAAACGCGTTAATAATCAATCCAAGTCACACACGTTAATTCAACAAATCGCGATAAACTGCTATCTATTGATAGCCAAATTTTTATTATACCCTGTGGATCTTGTGGCTAAGTGGAGAAGATGATAAGGGCAGTAGCGACCGATGTGGACGGAACCATAACCAACTACAGAGATGAGCTCTACCTGGAGGCAATTATTGCCATCAGGAAGCTAGAGAGAGAAGGTATACCCGTCATTCTATGCTCTGGTAACGCCCTTTGCGTGCTCAAGGGCCTCGCAAGGTATATCGGGTGCACTGGACCAACAGTCTCCGAGAATGGGGCTGTGGTTGAGTACAAGGCGAATATGAGGATACTTGGAAGGAGGGGCATAGCAAGGCAAGTGGTGGATGAGCTGAAGAGGATTTACGGGCAGAATATTGTAGAGTCTTGGTCAAACAGGTTCAGGTTCGTGGACTTGGCTATAAGGCGGACAATAGACATCGGAAAGGTGCAAGAAGTCGTGAGTAAGTTCGAAGGGGTGAAGGTGATAGACAGTAATTTCGCATACCACATCACCGATCGGAATGTTGACAAGGGGAAGGGGCTCATCCGCGCTCTTAAATTTCTAGGCATAGAACCCGAAGAGGTAACAGGAATAGGCGATAGTATAACTGACTTAGAAATGCTCGGCGTTTGTGGTTATAAGGCAGTAGTGGCAAACGCAGACCCGAGACTTAAGGAGGCTGCTGACTTCGTCTCGGATAAGGAGTTTGGTCTAGGTTTTGCGGACATTGTCGAAAGGTTACTTTCCATGAAGAGGTCAAAATGATGGTTGAGTCCGAGAGAAAGGAGATAATAGAGGTCTTTGACACCATAGCGGAGGAATTCTCTCGGTCTAGAAGAAGAGTTTGGAAAAGCCTGGAGGAGGCCGGACCCTTCGAAGGAGAAATTATATTAGACTTAGGAGCTGGAAGCGGGAGGAATTCCAAATTCCTTGTGGAAAGAGGGGCGGCTTTCGTCGTCGCAGCAGATATATCATCAGAAATGCTGAAGGTCCTGATGTCCAATCTAAAGAGAGACTACTGGAGTTTCGTGGAACCGGTCAGGTGCGATGCCCTCTACCTCCCCTTCTCTCCGTCAGCCTTCGATAAGGTAATCTTCGTTGCCACCATCCACCATATACCGGGGAACCTTTCCAAGTTGAGGGCTTTGCAAGAAGTAAAAAGGGTCTTGAAACGGAACGGTGCTATCTTGATAACTGCGTGGGCACTCATTCAACTCAGGTTTTTGAGGCGCCTGCCAGCCATGATAATGAACTGGCTCAAGGGAAGGGAATTCGGTGACATATACATCCCTTGGGGAAAGAAAAAGAGGTTCTACCACCTTTTCACGGTCAAGGAGTTAAGATCCCTCGTCAAAGATGCGGGCTTTTGTGTGGAGAAAGCATATGGGGAGAAGGTTTCATCAAGAATATTTGCTGAGAACTGTGTGGTTTTGGCACGGAAGGTCTGAATATGGCACGACCCTTCACGAGCCACTCAAAGGAAGAAAGGGCGGCAAGAAAGATCATAGAAATCTTGAAGAGTAGTATGCCTGACCGCATGGAGCTCAACAAGATCAAGCATAAGGTATCAGAGGAGGAGGGTTTGGAGAAGGTTCTTAAGGACTATGAGATCTTAAGATACCTAAAAGAGGACGAAATAAAAACTGGAATAGTCAACCTACTTGTCGGGAAAAAAGTGAGGTCGGCTTCGGGAATATATACGGTCGCCGTCATGACAAAACCATTTAGGTGTCCTAAAGACCGTCCCTGTTTTTATTGCCCGGGCGGGGTGGACTATGGCACTCCCCAGAGTTATTTAGGGAAGGAGCCTGCATTGATGAGAGGGATCCAGAGTAACTTCGATCCTTATAGGCAGGTGATGTATAGATTAACCCAGTATTCCCTGTTAGGTCACAAACCATCTAAGATCCAGCTGATCATAATGGGAGGGACTTTTCCAGCAACAGACCTCGACTACCAGGAGTGGTTCGTGACAAGGTGTCTAGAGGCAATGAACGATTACCCCAAATTCAAACCTTACAGATGGAGATACCTCGAGGAGGCACAGTCAAGGAACGAGAGTAGCAGGGTTAGGTGTATAGGCATAACCATGGAGACGAGGCCCGACTGGGCCAAGGAGCATCATACTGACAGGATGATAAGGCTTGGGGCTACCCTTGTGGAGATAGGCGTTCAAACCCTCGACGACGAGGTACTTAAGAGGGTAAACCGGGGCTGTACAGTGAAAGATGTGAAAGAGGCGACTAGGATACTAAGGGACAGCGGTCTCAAGGTAGGATACCACATGATGCCCGGGTTACCGGGCAACAATAGGGATAAGGACTTGGAAGATCTGCGCAGGATCTTCTCCGACGAAGACTTCAGACCAGACTATCTGAAGATCTATCCGACCTTGGTGATAGAGGGGACTGAGCTCTACGCGGAGTGGTTGGCTGGTAGGTACAAGGCTTTAAGCAATGATGAGGCGGTCGACTTGCTGGTGGAGGCGCACAACAACTTCCCGAAGTGGGTTAGGGTCGCCAGAATTCAGAGGGATGTGCCTGCCCACATAATAAGAGACGGCGTCACAAAGAGCAACCTCAGGGAGATAGTAGATGGAAGGCTGAAGATGCTGGGGATCAGGTGCAGGTGTATCAGGTGCAGAGAGGTCGGTCTAGCAAGAGTAAGGGGAGAAGACGTCTCAAACCTTAGGCCCGAAATAAAGATTGAGAAGTATGCGGCGGGCGGGGGCATTGAGCTCTTCATTTCCCTTGAAGACAAGGACTATTTGGTTGGCTTTCTTAGATTGAGGATACCTTCTGAGAGGGCGCATAGACCAGAGGTCAAAGGAGCCGGGGTTATCAGAGAGCTCCATATATATGGTCCCCAGATCCCAGTAGGCGAGAAGAGCAAGGAGGCATACCAGCATCAGGGTCTTGGAGCTACCCTTCTGAGCAAGGCTGAGGAGATAGTGAGGGAGCGCTTCGGACTTAAAAAAATCGTAGTGCTTCCCGGGGTGGGTGTAAGAGGGTATTACAGGAAGAGGGGATACAGGAAGCTTCCATTGTCTCCATACATGATGAAGAGGATCATGTGAAGCCCTCCCATGACTTAAGTAATGGGCAGCCCACAAATCAAATAGTTTGGCAACATTCCACATCATGTTTTTATACTTTATAGCAGAAGTTAATCGATGAAGGTATGTAGAAATGGATACCGAAGATGTGATTGCTGATCTCTCTGCAATAAAATCAGGCTTTATCGCAGATCTAGTCAGTGGAGGAAAGGTTACAGGAAGGGTGATAATTTCAGAGGGTACTCTGAGTGCAATAAGGAGGGAGTCAGAGAGGGGCGACATTCTCGGACTAGAGGAACTGATAAAGTTGAAGGCTGCTGCCGATCAAGTGGGCTTGAAGATTGAGATAGAGCGGGAGGAGAGACGAGGCGAGGATATTGAGGAGGCAGTTCTTCGTATGGCATTTAGTGGTAATTATACGTTGGTGACTTCCAACGAGAACTTTGCAAAGATCGCCGAGACCATGGGTCTTCGTGTCATAGCGGGGAGAACCAAGCTCCAGAGACCACCACTCTTCAGCAAGTACTTCTCTAGGGACGTGATGTCGGTCCACCTGAAGGAGGGCTTGGTTCCCAGAGGTAAGGTTGGCAGACCTGGGAGATGGAAGTTGGAAGACTTGGGAGGAGAGCCATTGGAAAGGGGCGAGCTGGACAAGATAGTCCAAGACATACTCGAGAGGGCCGAGTCTGGGGAGGGTTTCGTGGAAATAAAGAGGGAGGGCTCAAACATAGTGATGCTGAAGGACAGCAGAGTAATAATAACATTCCCGCCTTTCTCAGACAAGCTGGAAGTAACCATAACTAGAAAGGTCGCTGAGCCTGAGATCGAAGACTACAAGCTGTCACAGAGACTCATCAACAGGTTTAAGGAGAGGGCGGAGGGGATCCTGATAGCCGGGGCGCCAGGGATGGGAAAGACGACCTTCGCCCAAGCCTTGGCAAAGTTCTACTTGAGAGAGAATAAGATCATAAAGACTATAGAGTCACCAAGAGACCTCCACTTGCCTCCCACAGCTACCCAGTACTCAAAGACCAAGTCCTCCTCTGAGGAGTTGCATGATGTCCTCCTCCTCAGCAGACCCGACTACACGTTCTTTGACGAAATGAGGGACACTGAGGACTTTAAGATATTCACAGACCTAAGGCTTGCAGGGGTCGGAATGGTCGGCGTAATCCATGCTACAACTCCGATAGATGCCATACAGAGGTTTATTGGGAGGGTCGAGCTCGGAGTTATCCCATCTGTGATAGACACCGTCGTTTTCATAAACAATGGAGAAGTGGAGAAGGTGTACGAGCTCGAGACTCGAGTCAAGATCCCCCACGGACTTACAGAGTCCGATCTGACTAGGCCTGTGGTGCAGGTCAAAAACTTTGATACTGGCGAGGTCGAGTTCGAGATATATGTCTTCGGGGAGAGGACATTTGTCGTCCCGCTCAAGGGTAAGGAGAGATCCAAAGACTATGTGACGAACTCCATGATAAACAGGATACTGGGAAAGTACGTTCCACTGGAGGATGTTAAAATAGAGTCGTCGGATGGAGAGGTGATTATCGGGGTCCCCTCCCAGCTTATGAACACTGTGGTCAAGAGGGCCAGAAAGAAATTGCTCAAGCTCGAGGAAAAACTAGGAAAGAGGATCACAATAAAACCCATATTTTGATGGTGCCCAGGTTGAGAGAAAGGATTGTGAGAGAATCACTGAGCAAAATATTCTCCCAAGAGGCGCTCGACAAAGCCATCAGTACAGTTGACATAATCGGAGACTTAGCCGTCATAAAAATACCAAGAGAATGGGAGGAGAAGAGGTTCGAAATAGGGGAGATCCTCCTGTCCAGCCTCAAAGGAGTTAAAGGAATTTTCAGACAGACGACACCTGCTGACGATGAATACAAGGTACGGGGTTTAGAATGGCTTGCAGGCAAGAGGGAGACATTGACACTCCACCGTGAGCACGGGTGCTGCTTTAAAGTAGACATCTCAAGCGTCTACTTCTCGCCGAGGCTTTCATTCGAGAGGTTGAGAATCGCTCGCCTAACCAAAAAGGGTGAGGTCCTCGTGAATATGTTTGCAGGAGTAGGAACTTTCTCCATAATAGCGGTTGTTAAGGGTAATGTTGAGAAGGCCTATTCAATAGACAAGAACCCATCGGCATTCAAGTTCATGATGGAGAACGTGGTCCTAAACAGGGTTTCGGGGAAGGTCATCCCCATCTTAGGGGACTCAAAGGACGTCGCTCCCGACCTGGAGGGGGTGGCTGATAGGGTCCTAATGCCCCTTCCTGCACTTGCTCTGGATTACCTGCCCTACGCAGTCTCATGTCTGAGGGATGGCGGATGGATTCACATATATCTTCACCAGAAAGGGCGGAGGCGTGATGTCGTGAGATCCGGGGTTGAGATTTTAAAGAAAGTGCTGAAAGATAGGATGTTATCGGCAAGCGGGAGGGTTGTGAGGAGTGTGGGCAGGGAGACATACCAGATCGTCGTGGATGTGGAGCTGGCGCCCTAGCCTTTGTCCTTCTTTGGAATTAAACAGAGGGTTACGACATGACTGAAGACTTAGACCTTATTCGCCTTGAGGATTGGTTCAGAAGGGTTGGTAGGGCGGTAGTAGCCTATTCTGGCGGCGTTGACAGCACCCTGGTGGCGTTCACCGCCCACAGAGTCTTGGGAGACCGCTCGCTCGCGGTCACCTTTAGACACAGACTCGTTGAAAGGGAAGAGGTAGAGGGAGCAATTGATCTCGCAAAAAGGATCGGACTTAATCATTTTGTTATGGATATCACTCTCCCTGAGAGTGTAATGGAGAACCCCCGTGACAGATGTTATATCTGCAAGAAACACATCATGGGTGTGCTAAAATCATTTGCGAGAGATTCGGGGTATGAGGTGGTGGACGGATCAAACTATGATGATTTTCAGGAGGGCAGACCTGGAATCAGAGCTCTGAAGGAGGAGGGAATAAGGAGCCCTCTAGCCGAGCTTGGGATCGGAAAACAGCGGGTCCGAGAAATTTCGAGGGTTGTGGGACTGGACTATAAAAAGCCGAGTAGACCATGCTTGGCAACAAGGTTCCCGTATGGCTACAGAATAAGACCCGAAGATCTGGATATGGTTGCATCAGCCGAGAATTTGTTGAGAGAGGAGGGCTTCAGGGTTGTCAGAGTTCGCCATCTTGGTGGCATTGCCAAGATCGAGGTCGGATCAGATGAGATCACCAAGCTCCTCCGAGAAGAGGTAAGGAATAGAGTGGCACATGGATTAAAGGCGCTGGGGTACAAGCTCGTGGTCCTTGACCTTGAAGGCTACAGGAGCGGAAAGATGGACGAGATCTAATGTTTTTATGTCCTTGGAAGTTCTTTCATTTTTTAACATTGTGAGCGGGAAATCCCACAGTCTTCAGCCGTGGGATGATAGCGAACAGATTTTATATATAAACTTACTTATGAGTATGATGAAGGGAACTATCGCAGTGTCTAAAGAAGTGAAGGATGCCCTCGATAAACTGGAGGCTTACCATAGAGATACGAAGAAGTGATAAAAGGCTGATTAAAAAATGCAAAAAGTCAAGCTGACATACAAGTTCAGGCTCTACCCTAAGCCAGAGCACGAAGAAAAGCTGCTGGAGACCTTAGAGCTGTGCAGGCAGACCTACAACTATTTCTTGGCTCAATGGAACGGAAAGGAGAATATACCGGGCAGGCTCGAGCTCCAATCCCAGCTACCAATGCTGAAGAAGGAGAAGCCCGAACTGAAAAATGTTCACTCTAAGACGCTTCAAATGGTCCTCTATCAATTATACTCAAACTTGAGGAGTTTATCGCAACTGAAGAAGAAAGGTAAAAAAGTTGGAAGGCTCCGCTTCAAGGGGAAAGGGTGGTACAAAACCTTCATTTACAATCAGAGCGGGTTCAAACTTATAAAGACCGGTAAACGGCTCGACGTTCTACACTTATCAAAAATAGGTGAGATTCCTATAAGGGCTCACAGATCCATTGAAGGATCAATAAAGCAGATCATAGTAAAGAGGCACAACTCTGGGAAATGGTTCGCCTACATATGTGTAGAGAAAGAGGTTGAGGTAAAAAGGGAAGAGCCTATGAGAGTTGTAGGCATAGACGTCGGCTTAAAACACTTTTTAACGGACACTGACAGGAGGCAGATAGAGAACCCGAGGTTCTACGAAAGAACTTTAGAGAGGATAAGGGTTCTACAGCGTTGTCTTTCAAGGAGGCGCAGAGGCTCAAAGAACTACGAGAAAACAAGGATAAAGCTCGCAAAAGCCTACGAGAGGCTAGTGAGCCAGAGGGACGACTTCCTCCATAAGCTCTCAAGGTTCTACGTGAAGAATTACGACGTAATTTGCGTGGAGAATTTGCAGATCCAAAATATGGTTAAAAACCACAACTTAGCCCAGAAAATACTAGACGCCTCTTGGGGTAAGTTCATCCGCCTACTCCACGAGAAGGCTGAGAGAGCCGCTCATGTAGTGGTGGATGTACCCCCAAAAGGCACCTCAGAAGGGCTTAAATATGAAGATCCACTGAGAGATTTCATATCAGCAAATAGGATAAAGGTGAGGGGATTGGGTAGCCCTGATACGCCTGCCGAGACGGAACCTCTACGGGAGCTGATAACAGTCCCCGCAAGCTCCATCATTGAAGCAGGAAGCCCACAGCCTTCAGGTGTGGGTAGCTCACATCTTGGCACGTAATCTAAACAGATAAGAGGTATTGATTATGGAGCTCTCTGCAGTTTTTAATGTTGTCTACTTCTTCTTTGACCTGATCAAATCTTTCATAAGCTTCATAGTGGAGAACACCATATTGAGAGGGAGACCAGACCTTGCAAATTCCTTCTCTTCCGCGATAACATTGTTGATAACTATTACAGCAATATACATCCTCTTGGTATTTGTTACGGCAGCCAAGAAGGCAATAGGGATCATCCTCCTAATAGGATGGGCTCTCCTTATCATTAGCCTTATTCTCGCTGGATTCGGGATTTAGACCTATTTGAGTTTGCTTTTTCTCTCTATTTTAATTTGTAAATGTCAACTCAAATTAAGTCTGCTTTTACACACCATCTCTCCTTCCAAGACTCAATCCGTGGCGGCTTATAGGTTTAATGGCCTAATCTTCATGGTAATATGATCTTGCCGGTGAGACATATCCCCGAGGCGTCCAAGCACAGCAGATCAACATAACCGGTGTGGCTTGGAGTAGAGAACCTCGCGCGCAGCCCTCCTGGAGTACCAGAGATCACCACAGGCGCCCCGTCTATCACTAAGGATTTTGGCAGGGCCTCCATAGGTTTTCCATCCTCGTAAATAGTGTATTTAAAGACCATCTCATGCACAATCCCTGTGCTCGAAGGTGTCTTTTCCATTGAAATCAAGGCGAACTCCACCTTATATGAAATCAGTTCGGTGCTCACCTCATAATACAGCCTGTCGATACGAGGGGAGTAGCTTCTGTTTACAAACAAGTAGTATAGGTTTCCTGGTCGGAAAGTGTTAGGAAAAGAAAAAGTCGGTGGGTATACAGATACCGTCGAAGAAGTGGGCCAGCTTGTGGCATTTATTGGAATCACAACTCGCCCTTCTGAATCTGCCCAATACTCTGCCCCTAAGAACTTGATCCTCCAACCTGGCTTTAAACCTGTGACGTTAATTCCTGAGTACCAGTCGGGTATTCTGTAAAATTCTAGGCGCAGGTAATCTATCCTGCCCCACTGAGGGTTTGAGTAGAGTGCGTATCCCGCCCTACTGCGGGCGAATGTGTGAAAGGCGATAACCACCATGTCTACCTGGGTGAAAGCGTCCTTGTAAAGGTTAGATATGTTCACGTTCAGGGAGGGTGCCGTTGACCTTGGAGACTGTGCTATTGGGGTCCAGCTTCCGCCTCTGACCAGATACACGATGATCTCGCCCCACCCCTCCAGCAGCTTATCTGCGGTGGCATAATAGGTGAATGACCCGTCTGCCACCGTGGAGACTGTCATGTTTCGGACCGCTGCGTTTACATCATACCTTAAGTAGTACCATGCCTCCATAGTAGGGAGTTCGCTGCCCGGAGGATAATAGTAGGATAGCCTCTGCTCGTCGAACCTGACATATCCTAAGGAGGAAGAGAGGCTCGGGGGCTGCCCGCCGCTGACTAGGTTGTAAGAGAATGTCCACCCCGCGGTCGTCGAGCACTCGCTCCCAAGCGTCTCCATCTGAGCATTAATTCCTGTATTTTGCTTTATTAGTGTGCCATCAGACCCATAGACGAGTTTGTCATTCCAATCTAAGCCGCCCGCATAATTTGCAACACTCCTCAAGTATGGTCTGCTCACCACCTCCACAGTACCATTGAACGGCTGCTGGATCTCCGACTTTTGTATCTGTATATCATTGCCTGTGCTTACTACAGTCTTTTTCAAAACACCCCCATCATATACCTTGACGATATCATTGATAGGGACCCCTTTGATGGTGAAGCAACTCTGTTGCTGATTCTGGGTCAATTCGAAATAGTTTCCTTCATCATAGTAAGTCAGGGTTGTATTTGGGTTGAATGTTCCTCTCTTCACATAAATGTAGTCGACGAGACCAACTAGTGTACCATTAAAGGGCTTTGGAGGTCCGGGTATGTCTGTCCTGATATACTCCCACTGCGCTGTCTTGCCATTGTAGCTGTAGTACCTCGTATTGGTCAGCAATATGTGCTGGATGGGTGCAGAAGACCCCGCGGTGGTCCAGGTACCGATGTATGCCCCGCTGGACTTTATTGTCCAAGTGGACCCCGTCCTCTGGATCTGGATTACGAGCGAACCAGTTCCAGGGAGGGTGTTTGCACCTGTCGACCAAGACGACCCTTGGCTGACGCCGCAGGACCACTGTGGGTTACTGCCCGCCCAAGCGTCACAAACTCCGGCATACGCCACCACAGACCCAGTGGAGTCCAGAAGTGCCAGATAGATCTCCGCCAGATCTGATGATTGACCAATATAAGACAGCTGTGCCTCTACTCTCAGATCTCCTACTGGCGATGGGATCCTTAAGCGAGCACCGCTCCAAGAGCCCCAAGTGCTCGGCTTGGCAATAGTCATCAGTCTTCCATCCTTCTCATCAATGGAGTTCAAGTTTACAGCCTCCCACGGATCAACTATGCCGTCATCAAACTCGTCAGATATTGGCGGTCTGTTTTGAAAGGAGAATGACATTCCTTGAAGTGGGGAATCTGCCCTCGAGATCTGCCTCCCAGAGGTATCAATTAGAGACCAGTTCCCGCTTGGAAGACCTGAGAATGTGATATCTTCATAATTAGCATTTATCATGACCACCTTGTCAATATTTATCCAATACTCGTAGTCTGAGTAAGGCTGGATCGGGTTGTACTCCCAGATGTAAAACTCTATCTCGATCTTGGCTGGCGACGTGTAGAATGTCCCGCTAATCATTACAGAGGATCCATTATCGTATGAGAAATATGCCCCTGAGGCGTTCTGCCACAGCTTGATGTTAAGGCTACTCAGGTAGAGGTTGTCGGCTGTCTTGTTTGCCCCATAAATCCATGCAACGATTCGCCTTATCGGGTTGTTGTAGACGATCTCTGTGGCAAAGATCTTAGCACCCTTTCCATCATATAAGGATAGGCTGACGTGGAGCTCCGGCGAACCGGCCACCCCGCTGCTCGAGGCTCTGAAAGTGGATATTGGCACATACAGCTCAAAATATGGGCCAATAGTACCTACCTTTTTCCACATTTTGAAATTATAAACTGATCCGCCTGTGCCGTGGAACCAGTTGTGCCACTGCAAGTACCCTGCATCCGTGACCCCACACCAAAGGTAGCCTGACCATGAG
Source organism: Methanosuratincolales archaeon (assembly GCA_014361445.1). GTDB lineage: Archaea > Thermoproteota > Methanomethylicia > Methanomethylicales > Methanomethylicaceae > WYZ-LMO10. The sequence goes on from JACIVQ010000009.1 coordinate 24,137, forward strand.
GGACACGACCCAGTAAACTCCCATCCGTTATGATCCGCCCATTGATCTGCAGCGGAATACGGTGGCGAGTCAAACTCTTCGCAAAAAGACGCATAATTGGTGTTGCAAAGGGTCACCTTCAGACCGGAGGGGCCGTCTCCGAGAGAAAGCACGGCATCTTCACCACTGAAGTAAGTCACATAGCCCGAAACTAAGACATGGGGAGGATTAGCAATGAGGAAAACTGTAACGGCTGTCAGCATAAAAAGAGATTTGACTCTAACCATAAACGAACACATCTCCACCTTGCACAGTCCCAAAGTACCAGGCGTTGGGGGCGACAATGCTGACCTTACCATTAATCGTGATAGGTGAGACTAAGACTGTGGTGACACTAGAAGGGAGATCTCTTAGGGCCTCTCCGATGAGAGCCCCGCCCGAATCAAAGATCCTCACCAAACCGAGCTGAGGTACGCCGTAAACCAAAATATAGGGGAAACTCGGGGGCGGACTCCAGGGCGTGGTCGTGATCGAAGCCCCCTGTAGGGTGTACTTATAACTAATGGACACTGTGCCAGAGTAGCTCCATGCCTGAGAGTCCTTGGTGTAGACAATTATGTAATACTCGCCCGCCTCTCGGTTGAAGTTTAGCGTTCCCGTTGTGCTCTTTGAGACCACGTTGAGGTCCTGATCTGCTAGTACAACCTCGCTCTCGGGGGGAAGATTTAGCACTATGATGGCTCCTCCTGTGCCAGAGGATGACTTATAAATCACACCATAGGTGAAATCACCGAGACTCCGCGGCTCCAGCCTACCGACCCCCGTACCATCAAATGAAGGGATCACAATCCCTGCCTGTGAGAGGTCTGACAACGCCTTAAGCGAGGCATTAATGTAAACCTCGGCGGCGAGGTCAGGATCTGTACTCCTCGAGGCTGCGGCACCGGCGCCCCTCAATATGGAGCGGTAGACCTCCTCACTCAAGTCTTGGTTTGGGAATGGCTTGACGTGAACCGGTGTTATGAAGTACATTATCATGAAGAAGTACGAGGTCAATATTAGAAATAAGCTCAGGGCGGTAAATGTGAGTACAAAGCCCCCACGAGACCTCAAAGCCTCTCAACCTCTATGGAGATCTTCTTTATCTTACCAAACATCCCAACCGAAAAGATCACCCTAGAAAGTTCTGGGTGGATGGACGTGGGGGTGAAGCAGATTTTGGAACTGTCGTAGATTATCTGTCCACCATAGACCGACTTCACTATGGAGTGGGCATCGTGTATATCTGGGATTCCGGTCCCTTCAAAAATCACCGAATCTGAAGTGAAAGTTATATCACCCGAGGGTACGTTGACAATAATTGTCAGAGAGGTCCCGGGATCAGAGGCAAACAAGTACTCCAAGCAGTCATGGATTGTATTTATAACGCGCATTTTGAGAACAGAATCATCATATCTTACCTTGGAGATCAAGACAAACGAATTACTCATGAATATACCAGTTATGGAAAACAATGTCACAGTCAACAAGATCAGCGTGAGGGGCGCGGCTTGGGCCATCCGCCCTTTTGACGCCATCCCACAACCTCTCACTTTGCCCTCACCTCGTCAAGGTCAAAATAACGATCCTGGGATCAAATTCGCCCTGATAACCGCTCAAGAATATGAGTGCCGAAGAGGTTCTCCCTGACTTGAACTGATGGTCTACCGACCACAGCGGCTTCCAATCACACGTGTAGACACTTATCCTGAAGCCCAGCCCAGGAGGTAGTACCTGCGCCACTACCCTCTCGATCCTGTCGTACTCCTGAGAGAATACCATTGATGAGAGCAACCCTTTTTTCTCCAGACAGAGCAGAAGGTTTGAGGCAAGCTCCCCTAATTCCTGGGAGCTCCCCGCCACAGCTAACGAACTAACATGCCCCAGTATCACAATTACCGCGGTCATGAGTATTACTATGGCAAATACGCAATCGTAGATCCTTGCAACCCCATCGTCCATCTAACTGATCACCACTCTCAGCAGAACAAGGTTGCCATCATCCAAGAGCACTAACCTGTCGTATTCGCAGGTTCCGCCCCCTAGCAGTGGAGTCCCAGAAGTCCTCATGTCAAGTAAACTCAGCTCACCTGAATCGTTCAGGTACAAGTATGATGCATTGATCCAGATCTTTGTGCCTTGAGGGGCTCCGTATAACTCTGGACTTGATGAGGGCGTCCAATTTGCCCATTTCTGGTAAGAGTATGAATTTTCCATCACTATGGAGCTGGAGACCATGGATGCTATGTTCGTTTTGATTTCTTCGATCTCTCTACTCACTATAGACGAGTATGCTCCGAGCAGTATATACTGCGAGAAGGCAAAGGCGCCTAAAAACAGCATAGTTGCGATGATGACCTCAACGCTCTGATCCATTACTGCCCCCAAAGAGTGAGCGCTCTTATAAAGCCTAGATCTTTAAACAGGAGTATGCCGACCATGGAAAGAATTGTGCACACGGTGCTGCTCGTCAGTCCATCCACAATAGAACCTCCGTTGCTTACTTTTCCCCCGAGCAAGCCTAGCAAGTAAGAGTTATACACCACTGCCGTGTACGCTACCAATATCAACAAATTGAGCTGCTCACCCGATATGAAGGACATCCCCAGCGGCAGGTTAATTGTGGTGACGGCCTCTGCCACCCTTGTAAATAGCCTGGCAACGATCTCCACTACTATGGAGATGCTGAAGGCTAGCAGTAGTGTATTGACATAGCTCATTACAACGAAGAATCGAGTCTGAGACTCCATCGACTTGCGCCCCAAGAACATGTTGGCAACGAGCTCGGACAGGAAGTCAAGGCTCTTTGGGTCAGCACCCATTGTCTCCGCCCTATCTAGTAACTCAAGCGAGACCTTTGCTATCCAGGGCCCCTCAACACATGGGAGTGCCCCGGCTATGGGGCAGCCAACCTTCAGATAGCTTGCCAGCCTGTGAAGGAGCCTGTCGAAGGACGCGTTGAAAGATCTCCCTTCGCAAAGTTTGATCATGGCTATCCTGGGGGAAACTCCCTTCTTCACCTCTTCAGCAATGGACCGCGTAAAGGACGGAAGGGTGGCGATGATCTCTTTTGTCCTTTTCCTCACTGGTGCATAGTGCCTTATTGCTGGCAGAGTGAATGTTACCAGCGAAATCCCGAACGCATAATATACAGGCAAAGCTGGACCAAAAACCTTCACCAAAAGTAGGAGAAAGGGTAGTACTGGCAGAAGGAATTTGACCAGAGCTCCATGGTCGACCTCCTCAGTTAGCTCCTTTGGGGTGTAAGTGTCTATCATCAGACTTAAAAGGACTGCAACTATTGTGGGGAAGACAAAGCAAGCAAAGAATAGTATTGGCATGCCGAGAATGCCGCTAAACAGCACACCAACAGTTATTGTGCCCATGGGGAGCATTATGAATGCTATGATCTCTGCGGATGTCATCAGGGAGAATTTGTCTGAAAAGGTCTTCAACCTTCCCTGAAGGAGCGAAAAGAGTTTGAGGAGCTCATACCGCATCACAGACAGGACCTCGCCTCCCTCCCTCTGAGTTGAGATCGAAGTTATGTACAGGTCCTTGACCGAGTCCAGGGGGTGATGCTTCCCTTCGAATAATATCGCCTCAAAAGGGTTTAGGGCGTATAACCTTCGAACTTTTTCTATCCGATACCACTCCTTTTTAAACTGGGGCAAGTTTTTGAGGTCCTTCAGGTGTTCAAAAGCAGAGGTCGCAGGGATTCCAGATGCCGATGCCATTGTAAGATATGTTGCAAAGAAGGGGAGTTCCCTCTCGCATGCCTTCTTTCTGTTATAGGTCGCCAATACAGGTCTGAGGAGGAGATCAAGAACCATTGTGGCAGGCAGTATGATGACGCCAGCCAAGAGATATATGAACGATCCCGAGGGCAAAAGTGGTCGAAGTAAAAAGAGTACCAAAATCAAGGTTGAGGATATAACCAGCTCCTTGAGGACCTTCATGGAGTAGTCTATCGGGCTAGTCGACATCCCGCTACTATAAAGTCTAATTGAGATCCTCTCCGCCAGAGCAAGAGTAATCTTGTCGTGGATGCGGGTATAGAGCTTAGGCTTTGGTGTGGCGTCTGACGAACCACTCGCCCCAGATCCGAGGCACGTATTCTGGTTTTCGGTGGAGGTCCTGTGCTCACCGGGCGACATCCTAATCCCCTTTTAAGCAATTTTCATCCACCGCGAATTCTCATGACACTGACGGTCTCCGTAATCTTTACCCCTCCTTAACTTCCACATCAGAAGAAACCTTGACTTTTCCCTCGGGGGTGATAACTAGGGAGTCCAAGTCCAACTTGTGATGACAGGATTGGAAGGCCCAGACAACCTTTGTAACTGTCGCATATTCTCTGAACTCTGGTCTAACCCTTGCAATTTTCTTAAGTTCGGCGAGAAACCTCACCCTCTCCCGATACATCTCTATTAGCCGACTCTTGGAAATTCCGGTCTCTGAAATTATCCTCTCTGCCCCTTTAGACTCTGAGATTAGTCCCTCACTGAAGGAGAAGGCGTCCTTCTCCGGATCGTAGGCGAATAGCGGCTTGAGCTCAAAGTCCTCCCTAAGGTCATAGAAATTCATCGCCCTCCTCCTCTGTACAATCTGATCGTCACTGCGGACCGTAGTCTTGCCCACAAAGACTATCCCTGCCAGAGATTTCAGCGCCCCTCTCTCGACCAGTATAGGAGGGGAGACCAACCTCTCCAGAGCTGCGTTTGGGCTCTCTGCATGGAGTGACGTCACTCCTCCGTGCCCAGTCATGATGGCTTGAGCCCATATCCTTCCTTCCTCTCCCCTAACCTCGCCTACTATTATGTAATCCGCAGACATCCTGAGCGCCTCCTTGATGAGGGCAAACATTCCTATCTCGCCTCTCTCCTCAAGCGTCGCCGACTCCCTCACAACAAGGGATATCCTGTTTGGGTGAACTAGGCGCAGTTCTGGCGTGTCCTCAATTGTCACGATCACAGATCTTTCAGGTATCATGTTACAAATCGCATTGATCAGGGAGGTCTTCCCGGTCCCCATGGCTCCGCAGACAAGGAAAGCCTTCTTGTATTCCAACAAGATCATGAGCCAGGCTGCCATCTCCGGCGGAATAGTGTTCAGCAACATCAATGAGGTTATAGACCATGGCTTCTCCGGGAACTTTCTTATGATGAAATTGGACCCTGAGGGGGATACCTCCTTTTTGTAGGAGGCAGAGAGGCGGCTACCATCTGGCAATCGGATGCTAACGAGAGGTCTGTACAAAGATATTGACTTCCCACTCGCGTAAACGAGTTTCTCGATATATCGATCGAGCTCCTCTGGGTAGAAGACTATGTTTGTGGGCATAGTCCCGTAGTCGGAATGTATGCATGAGACTGGGTTTTTTGACGATGCGACCACAACGTCCTCTACTCTAGCATCTTGGATTAGAGGATCCAGCAGCCCGTAACCCAGGATCTCCCTCTTCAGAAAGTAAATGTGACGTCTATCCCGGAGACCTGCCTTTACCAGATATTCATCAAACTTAGTCTCATCAGCAACTACAGATGAGGGCATGAGGAATAGGAGTTTGGAGGCAAGCTCCCTCAACCTGGACTGCTCTTCTGGTGTCAGGGGCGGGTCGTGAACCAAATACTCATAATCTCTAGTTATGTAGACTGTGCTCATCCCTACGCTGTAACTCTCTATCACCTTGACACCGCTGAGGTTTACCTGGGAGGTTCTTATGCTCAGCATTGGGAGGTCAAACTTCGTCTTCTTGCCCTTCTCCAGCTCCTCGTAAGCCTTCTTCTCCAACTTCTCAACAGGGGCTGACAACAACTCCTCTATCGCTTCAGGTTTGGCTCCCTTCCTCCACCTCATCTCATCCCTCCAAAAAAGGGGGTTATTGGGAGAGAGCGCTGAACTGCAGGGTGCCTTGATCGGTATTGAGGGTCCCCCTTAAAGTCTGCCCTGGGGAGAAGGGCTGGGAGAACTTTACCTGGAGAGAGACACTCTCCCCAGCCTTTATTGTACTTGGGGTGAAGTTACTGCTAGTCGTAGAGTTGAGGTTGCAGGAGACCAGGTTTGCGTCCGCCGTTCCTATATTCTTAACAGTCATGTATAGCGTGTCGTTCTGAACAACAGGTGTGCCTATTATTATAAGCGCTCCCTGCATCGATGCGGCGGATCCTGTAGAAGCCATCCACGTTATCGCCATCCCAGTGACTGCGAGGGCAGCGACCGTTACCAGTATTGTTATAATTGGTGTGGAGATCTCGCCCCTTCTATCGATATTCTTTCCTCTCATTTTTCCTCGTAGAGATCAGGGTTATATAAATTCGGGGTGAAATGGTCAGCTCACTGGCTGGCTGATTCCAATACCCCTGTGAGTGATCCTCACATTCTTGAGTCCGGAAGCCAAAGCAAGGTCGCGGAGCAGAGAGACTGAAGGGTTTCTTATCCTTCTGAATTCTTCATCGAAGGCATTCTCCGGGACGAACTCAATAAGGTTGAGGCAAGCCTCGCCCTTTGATGCCTTCTCCTCGTACCCCAGTCCCTTCAGTTTTTCTGAGATAGACTTGACCGTGCTGACACTGTCGTTGTAACCCGGGATAACCACCATCCGGAGCTCCACTTGGGCTTTCGATCTCATTGCGATCTCGATAGATCTGATAACTTCCGCTACTGGAGGAGATCTTAGCCTTGTGACCCTTCTGTAACTCTCCTCTCTAAGCTCAGCCTTTATGTCTATGGAGACCAAATCTAGGAGGGGCATTACCGTAGCAAGCGCCTCTGGCAACGAGCCGTTAGTGTCTATCCCGAACTTCAAACCAATAGACTTAGCGAACCTCCCGATCTCGAGGAGGGCGTCCAACTGCAGGAGCGGCTCTCCACCTGTGACCTTACAGGCGGTCACTAGCTTGTTCTCTGAGATTGCCTTTTTTACCCTCTCTATATCCGTTAAGTGCTCCTCCTTACTCTTCTTGAGCCCCCAGTTCTGGCAGTATCCGCAGTCAAAATTGCACCCAGAGAAGAATACCACACACGCAGGCTCTCCCAGGTAATCAGAGAGGGATAGGGGGACTATCTCCCCCGCATAAACCATCTTTCTTACCATTTAATATCCCTGGGGAGAGCCTGTCCTTCATTTGTCATTTACACTATGCACTATGCAGATAGTCTGATCCTATACCTGTCTTTCAACTCTTGCTTCTTCGCAGCATTCCAAGAGGCAATGTCCTGATAGTAACCGGTTATCCTCGAGTATACCCTTATATCCTGACTTCTGCACATTGGGCAGCTTTCGTTGAGCCCGCCACCTACAAACCCGCACGCCCTGCAGACTGTTATATCCTTCGTGTGACTCCAGTAGCCTATCCACGACTCCAATGCCAGCTTCCTGTTCAACTTCAAAATTGCCTCCGGATCCGGGTTAGCCTCGCCCAGCCAAACATGGAATATGTCCCCTCCCTTCAATATCGGGAAGAAGCGCTGCTCTATAGCAAGCCGCTCATATAGAGGAACCTTTGCAGAGACGTTGACATGGGCCCCGTTGGTATAGTATATGGGCACGTCCTTCGTCTCACCATACAGCGACATGGCTCTCTCTAGGTCTCCTTTCACGTACTCCTTGGCATACTTGGGGTAGTGGATCATGTCTGCCACGGCAAATCGCTGCGCGCAAGACTCTGCCGGAGTCCTGGCTATTGAGAACTTCAACCCGGTCTCTTCTGAGTATGTCTTCCTTATCCTGTCCATCTCAATGAGGACCTTCAGAGCCAGCTTCTGAGCCGAGGGATCCTCGTGGAGCTCGTAGCCAGTAATATGCTCCACCAGCTCGTTCATCCCCACAAAACCGATGGTATGCGTCAGATTCTTTATGTCCACCGCCGGAGGCGCACCCTTCGGCCTTTGGGAAGCGAATGGGATCAGACCCCTCTCGAACTGCTGGACCATTATCCTATACTTGAGCAGGAGGGCATCCCTTGCAATATCCATGGTCTCCTTCAGGATCTCGTACATTCTCCCCTCGTCTCCTCCAGACCTGTAAGCGATCCTTGGCAGGTTCAGCGTTATGACTTGCATGCCCCCCATTGAGAAATGCGCCCCATCCTCAAAGTTTATCTTCCTTTTGAAGTCCTCTGAGGATCCGTCCTCAGCGAACGCATAGGCGCAGCACTGGAAGCATGAGACGCCGTCCTCCCCTCCCCTGTAGGCTGGTACGACGTTGTCGTAGTATGTGGAACCATACTTAGCCGAGAGCTGGGCTGCCTTCAGCATGACGTCCTCAAATCTGCTGTCTGTCCAGTACCTCCTCCTCTGCACAACCTCTGGCTTGGGGAAGTTGAACATCTTCCCCATGGCATCTCCCTTCAGGTACTCGTCAAGCAGGGCGTTCGCGAACGCGTGGACTTGGTCCTCTAGGCTTCCGTAGGTGAGATCCCTCCAGACCTTGCCGTGGGAGACCACTGGGGCGTCCTGCCATACCTTTGGAACGCCCGCCTCTATCTGTATTGATGAGAATACTGGCTGTCCGCCCCTCGCCACATATAGCTGGGTCATCTCATAAAGGAACATCTGCGCGAGCTGGTGGATCTTCTTATCGTCCAAGCCCACGAGGTATGGTGCCATGAAGACCGTGAAGTTAAAGAAGCCCTGTCCGCCCGCGAAGTTGGTCTGCGCGGCGCCCAAGACCTTCGCGGCATGCAGTATAGCGACCTCGGCATGCTTTGCCGGTCCAGCCACAGAGGTGTGGGTGCCGGTCCCATCGGGCATCAAGCCGTAGTAGAAGAAGTACCTGAGGTCGTGGTCCTGGCAGAACGGGCGTGTCCCCCAGTACTCCAGGTCATGTATGTGGATGTCGCCCCTCAAGTGGGCGTCGGCTATCCTAGGCGGCATCATTAGCAAGTACGACTCCTTGCTGAGAAAGTCCGCCTTCTTCTTGTGGAAGGTCTCCGGGTTGGGTTGCAGGTTGGCGTTCTCCTTCGCCTCATACCCTTCAGAGTGATCAATTGAGTAAACATCATAAAGTGGCATGCCGACCCTAGTGTAAACATTTCTGTACTTATCAAACCCGTGCTCCAGGAGCTTTACGCTCACCAGCTCCCTTATCAGAGGTCCGCTCAAGAAGCGCAGTTTCATGTTCTTTATGTCCTCCTCAACCTCCTCCGCAATCCTTCTGGCGTCCTCCTCGCTCATAGGTGGGAGGTTGTAGAGGACCTTGACTAGCTGGGTCTCTTTGAGCAGGCTCTTTACTATGCGCTCCTTATCGAAGGGCTCTATTACGCCATCGCTCCTTCTAACTGGAGGCGGTAGCCTGCCGTTCAAAATCGCTTCTGTCATAACAAAACACCAGATTGGGCAAAATACAATTTATCCTCCAGCTTTTTAAAAGTTTTTTGAGTAATTAACTTAAAAAAATTGATAGAATGGGTTACCAACATTGGTATTATTTTATTCGTCTATATAAACTATTTTGCACAAGCCCTCCAACATTTTTCATTATAATGGTTAAAATAAAATAGCTTCAGGGAAGTATGCAAATTCAGCTACAACTTTTGGATAACCCAACAGCAAATCCGCATATCAGTGATCAAAGGATCCCTTTTGAGAATAAATTTTAGCTAAGTTAACCATCCATTGACGTCGCAAGAGCGCTGTAGTCAATACGAGTAAATGAAGAGCTTCAACCGAAATGGAAATTTAGATGCAGTCAAGACCCCGTTCCAGATCCCTTATTATATCCTCGATGTCCTCTAGCCCTACCGATATCCTCAGGAGTCCATCCTCTATACCCAACTCCTTTCTCTCTGCAGGGCTTATGTTCTTGTGGGACGATGAAGCTGGATGTGTTATCAGCGTCTCTGCCCCTCCCAGACTGGGAGCGGTCTTGATCAGCCTGAAAGATCTGAGTAGCTTTTGGGCTTTCTCACCACTCTCCACCTCGAAGGCGACCACGCCGCCGAAACCTTTCAAGAACCTACTGGCTACTTCGAAATACTTGTTCGATCTCAGCCCCGGGTAGTGGACCTTCTTCACTTTTTTGTGGCTCTCCAAGTACTCTGCTATCTCTTGGGCTCTCCTGTTGTGCTCCTGGACCCTGAGCTTCAGGGTCTTGAGCCCCCTCAAGACCAGGTATGCCGCAAAAGGATCAAGCGAGCCCCCAAGGTTCCTCCTCCATTCCCATATCTGATCCAGACCAGACCCTGCCAGTATGCCAGCTATCACGTCGTTGTGCCCACCCAGATACTTTGTGGCACTCTCCACCACGTAGTCTGCACCAAACTCGAGGGGTCTGAAGTTCACTGGGGTCGCGAAGGTGTTGTCCACAACCATTATCACATTTTTTTCCTTGCAGGTCTTTATGAGCGAGGGTATGTCGGAGACCTTCAATATTGGGTTTGTTATAGTCTCGACGAAGACCATCTTCGTGTCGCTTCTTATATGATCTTGAACACTTTCATTCAACACTGCCTCAACCTTTATCCCAAACTTTTCAAGAGATCTGAAGAGTATCAGGGTCGCCCCGTAGATCTCCTTTGAGGTAAGTATTGTGTCCCCCTTGGAGAGCGTTCCCATCACCAGCGTGGAGATCGCTGCCATCCCTGAAGAGAAGGCTAGGCAGTCCTCGCCCCCCTCCAGCGCAGCCATCCTCTTCTCCAAAAGATTCACTGTTGGGTTATCCTCGCGGGAGTACTTAAGCTCCCTCCCCCTTATCTGCGCACCAAAGGGGTGCTTAAATATGGCTGTCTGGTAAATGGGGGGTATGATGTCTATCCCTTCAGAGTTACCTTCATGTATAGCCTTAGTTGCCAGGCCCTTGGCATTCTCCTCTCTCTGCAAGATAGACCCCAACTGAATTATGCATATTTTGTATTTTAACTTATCTATATATTACTCACAGTAATAAATACGCCCGGCTTTCCTTCGGCTTCTTGGTGCCCTCCTCCATATGGGGGTACCGCGCAATTGAAAAAACGATAATGACTGCTGGTCAGCCCTTCACCTTCCTTTTATGTAAAGACCCCTCATCCTCATGGATGGTCCCCCGGTCCAGACGGGAGCCCCCTGATCTGGCTGCCCCTTGCCGCAGGTCGCCGCCTTGAAGATCAGGTCCTTCCCGACAGCATCAATGCTTGAAAAGATCACCTCAGTGGTTGCCTCTATGACTGGGGCGACCACTGGCTGACCTATTTTGCCATTCTCCACCATGTACGCCTCAAAGCCTACATACCTGTTATTCCACCTGATGTCGTCTATGTTCCACTCCCTGAAGCTCTTGATGTAAATTCCTTGCCTGACATCCTCCAGCAGCTCCTCTAAGGAGTAATCTCCAGGCTCAACGAAGGTGTTCGACATCCTGATTATGGGCTCTCTGCTGTACATGGTCGCCCGCGCGGCTCCGTTGCTCTTCACCCCAAACTCTCTTGCGGTCTCCCTGTTGTGGAGGAACTCGTTTATCACGCCCCCCACTATCAACCTCTTCTTCCTCACCTCGACACCTTCGTCGTCATAGAGGTAGAAGCCGTAGGAGTTTGGCAATGAAGGCAGGTCCGATATGTTGACCGCGGGGCTACCTATCCTCCTGCCCAGCATGTCCCTCTTCACATACGACTCGCCAGCCTGTGCTCCCTCCCTTCCCATGATCCTGTCCGCCTCCTGGGAATGCCCACACCCTTCGTGCGCAATTATCCCTGAGACCTCCCCCCCTACCACCACGTCGTACCTTCCTGGCGGGACTGTTCTGCCCTCCATGAGTATCCTAACCATCGCCTCTCCCTCCTCCTTGGCGACCTCATTAAGCCTCATGGATCTAACTCTCTCCCAGCCACCGGACTCGCCAAACTGCAGGGACCTCTGGACGGTCCCCCTACCACCCACAGAAGCCGTTAGTATGAAGTACCCTCCAACCCGCGGGACGATGGAATGTATCCTGGTCCCCTCGCTGTTGAGGTAATCCTTCTCTTCAAGAGACCCCCCAAAGACGAGCAGCCTGTTGGGGAAACTCGCTCCCTTAACCTCCAGCAGGGAAGAGTCCACTGATCTAAGGACCTCGAGTATGGAGGAAGCATCTACCTCTATCGGGTTCTCCTTGAACTCCACACCCCACTTTTTATTCACCGTAGGCTCCTCCGACATGCTGGTCCTCGCAGAGTGCCTCGCACAGGCCTCTGCCATCCTCAGCGCCCTCAGACCTGTGGTCTTAAGAGATTCCCAGTCCAGCATGTTTGTGGACGCAAATGCCAGAGCGCCGCCCTTCAGAACCCTCACACCAACTCCGTAAACCTCCGAGTACTCTGGGGGCTCTGCCTCGCCATTCTTCAGGAGGGCGCTCACCTCTACATTTCTGTGAAACCTGACCTCGGCATAATCTGCACCCTCCTTGGTGAGTAGATCTAGGAGTCGCTCCCCGTCCATAAGATCACCCCAATTTTTTGAAGTGACTTTATATCCACTGAGCCTTAATATAACTTAGCGGAGGATCCTTGGGACTGAAGGGGGTGTCAGATGATTGTTTAGAGAGAACCCTTACACAGACATGTATGAGCTCGTAAAGAATGATCGGGTAGCCCGCCTCTTCGGCATAACGCTCGAGGGTTATGGGCGAGGCTGGGCAAAGACATCCATGGTCGTCAAGGAAGACGCCCTTAACGCCTATGACGCTACCCATGGAGCCGCCCTCTACGCCCTCTCTGATGTGGCCTTTGCAGTTGCCTGCAACTCCCATGGCCAGAAGGCGGTCGCGCTGACCGTCACCATACACTACCGCCGGCCAGTTGTCGTGGGCACGCGCCTATCCGCCGAGGCTCGGGAGGAGAGCAGGGGAAAGACCACTGGTCTATACCGGATAAGGGTGACTGATGAGGAGGGCAGGCTCGTGGCGGTCGCCGATGGGCTCGCCTACATATCTGGCTAGGTGATTCCCCATGCCTTACCCCATCGAGTTAATATCCCCAGAGGAGAAGCGGAGGCTTTATTCCGAACTGATAAGGCTGCCCCTTTACACGAGAAAGGCGAACATCTACGGGTGCTGCATCAAGTTTCTCACCGACAGCAGGTCATTTGCAGACATATGGTCCGATAACTTTTACACCGCCGACGAGAATATCCGATCCCACGGGAGGCTTATAGCAGTCCAAGACCCGAGCCAGCCACTGCACATGAAGTACGACCCATTGACTAAGACGGGCTTCGCCTTCAATTTCGACTACTACGGGTGGATAAAGAGCATAGCCCTGGCGATAGCGGGTGACATACTCGAAGACGCGCACGAGATACACTCAGTCCACGGGGCTGTTTTGGACGTTGACGGCGGCGGGGTGGCACTGATAGCACCGAGCGGCGTTGGCAAGACGACCCACAGCTGGGGCATGCTCAGGAATAACGGCGTGAGGCTCGTTGCAGACGACTGGTTTTTTGTCAGGGTTTATGACAGGAGCGCCCTGGCGTACGGGTCGGAGAAGAACTGCTACGTTGACGCTGAGCTCGGCAAGATATGGTCAAAGTACAGGGAGGTTTTGGAGAGGGTCGTCATCGACAAGAGGGGGCGCGCCGTTGTAAACGCAAGGTGGGTCGTCGGGATAGACGGGGTAGTACCCCTCACGAAGATGAAGAAGATCTTCCTCCTGAAGAGGGATAGGAATGATCCAACAATAGTGAGGGAGGCGAGCGTGGATGAAGCGGTCGAGACGTTGGTAGCCAACAACTTTTACAACCCGCACCAGTTGGTGAGGGATGACCGGAAGATAGCCCTAAGGAAGGACTTTTTCAGGCGGCTGCTGAACATGGTAGAGATCTACATCGCGAACACATCAGAGCCACCAGCCACAGTTCAGGATGAGATATTCCGCAGGGCAACGTCCTAAACTCAAGCCGAATAAATTTTTGAACAATGGTAATCATCACAAAAAGATTCCGAAAAAAATCAACCGCAAAAATGCTGAAGAATGATGATGGATGATTACAATGGGATTTGAAGTATAAAAAATTCAATGAAAATCAAATTGGAGCCGATAACCCTAAAATCATAAATTTTAAAACCAAAAGACTAAACCGATAAATATAAGCCCTGAATATGGGTCGAGATGATGCAAGATGAAGCACCTTCTTTATGTTCTCCTTGACGGTCTCGGCGACCTGCCTGTGAGGTCATTGGGCGGAAAAACCCCCTTGGAGGCGGCAGACCACCCCAATATGGACTCGCTGGCTAAGAGGGGCGTTTCAGGAATCGTCTACACGGTGGGTAAAGGTATAGCGCCGGAGTCTGACGTGGCAGTGGTAAGCATGCTCGGGTACGACCCCGCCAAGTCCTATACAGGGAGGGGGCCAATCGAGGTCTTCGGGTCCGGAATGGTGATGGAAAACGGCGACCTCGCGGTCAGGTGCAACTTTGCAACTGTTGATGACAACATGAACATCGTAGACAGGCGTGTTGGAAGGTCCCTCTCAACCGGAGAGGCAAGGGTCTTGGCTGAGACAATAAACCACACCGTCACCCTCGAGTCACACCCTGCCACCTTCGAGTTCAGGAGCACAGTCGGGCACAGGGCAGTACTGCTGATAAAGTCAGAGGAGGGTCCTCTCTCTGGGAATATAACCAACACCGACCCGGCATACCAGCGAATGGAGGGGTTCGGCATAGCCTCCACAAATTTTGTAAATAAAGTGATGAAATGCGAGCCGCTCGACAGCTCAGAAGAGGCAAGGCGCGCAGCGGATCTCTTGGAGGAGTTCACCAAGAAGAGCCACGAGGTCCTCAAAGATCACCCTGTGAACATTATTAGGCAGAGGGAGGGAAAGCCCCCTGCGAACGTCGTCCTATCGAGGGATGCGGGCTCCAGGCTGCCCGACTTTCAGCATATTAAGGATAAGTACGGGAGGGAATTCGCATCCATGGTGGAGATGCCCGTGGAGCGGGGCATAGCGCTCCTTTGCGGGATGGATCTGGTGGAACTCCCACCACCAACCGGGGACCAGGCTTGGGACTACAAGAAGAGGGCAGAACTTGCCAGCGAGCTCGTGGAAGCCTACGGTGCGGTCTATGTGCACATAAAGGGTCCAGACGAGCCTGCCCACGATGGAAACTGCGAGGGCAAGAAGAGGGCGATAGAGATGATAGACAAACACTTCTTCGGCAACCTAGACTTGGAGCTCTCCGAGACCGTTGTGACTGTTACATCAGATCATGCAACTCCGTGCACCTTGAAGGCGCACTCAGGCGACCCGGTCCCGCTCATTGTCTCAGGAGGCAACATAAAAAATGATGGGACGGAAACCTTTGGAGAATCGCAATGCGCAAAGGGGTCCCTTGGGGTCATGATCGGTCGAGACGTTCTCACCAGAATATTCTCTCTGATGGGATGAGCATTGGCATTTAATTGAGATTGAACATTGAGGCTACCGAGTTATTGCCGGTCTAGCCCCTTCGCCTTTAATAAAAAGTTCTCGCCCACGGCAGTCTAAAACACACATCTCTGCAGCACATATTCAATGAACTGTGGGTCGATGGAATACATCGAACTCTCACCGTGGGCTATCCCAGACTCAACCCCTGACAAAGCTCTTAAGCTTCCTAGCTAAGAAAGTGCTGCACATTGTTGGCAACGTTTCACTTACTGCCTGGACGAAATTTGGTCCCTTGACTAAGAGACAGCCGCCCATGGAAACCGTATGAGGTGATTGTCAACGGTCCACTTTTTCAGGTCTACTTTTTCAGAGCTCCAGAGCCAGCCCCGCATCCCCATACATGACGGCACCACCGAACCTTTCCTTCAAGAGGTAGACCGCATCCCTGCCGGTACAGTGACACGGTACCAACATTTTTGGGTTCGTTGCCTTGAGCGCGTCCACGGTCTTCTCCAACTTTTCTTTGGAAGCGTCGTTTAGATGGAAGCCCCCGATCACGGCGTAGATCTCGTCCCTTCCAAGCATCCTTTTAATATACTCTATTGTATTCACAACCCCTGAATGGGCACACCCTGTGACAATAACCGTGCCCTTTCCCTTAACATCAAACGCAACAGCCTGGTCGTCAAGGAAAGGATCAGCCTCTAGCCTCCCGTCCATCTCTATGTAAAACTCACTCTCTGGCTTCTCGAAGTCATTGCTCCTCTCTATTGTTCCTGTAGTCACCAGCCATTGGTTTATCACCTGAGCCTCTTTTGATAGTCTAAATACCGCACCTGCGTCCTCCAGATCTGCCCTCGGGAAGGGCATCCCTATCTCCTTGATCTCTCCTCTTATCCTCTTGAACCTCCTGTAGAAAACCATCGGGTGCGCGTATATCTCGCACCTGTTCGCCCTCCTTCTCACGAAACTCAGGAGACCGCCAGTGTGGTCGTAGTGCCCGTGGCTGAGAACAACCGAGCTTATCTCTCCTCTCTTCATTACCCTGAGGTTGTTTATTAGCACCTCTCCCGTCTGACCTGTGTCGAAGAGTACCTCTCCCCTGTCAGAAGTTATCAATATTGAGAAGCCATGTTCTCCAAGGACATTTTTAGAGCTGGCAAGCACAGAGTTGTCTGATAATATGTAGAGTTTTGCGAAATTTACCTCTTGGAGGCTAACATGTCTCATTGAGGTCCATCTCTGATTCTAATATTGGTGAGACGCTATAAATCCTTTGTAACATAAACAGATTCTGGCTGATGATTTAACTTTGAAATCAATTTCAAATCATAAAAATTTATTTTTACCATTTAGTGCTGCCCCCTTATGGAGCCCATCAGCCAATCCATTTTCTTGGTCTGGTGATAACTTTTTCTACAAAATGCAAAACTCTAACTACCCGGGTTGCAGTTTTCATCATCTGAGTCACATGTGCACAATATATTAAATATTTGGACACGCAAAAATGCTGGCATGCAATTCGGCGAGATCTTCGGCGTATTTCTGGCTGGAATAGCTTTAGGCTTGTCAATAGCGGCACCACCTGGTCCAGTGAACGCCATGATCGCTGTCCAGTCTACCAGGTCCATGCTGAGGGGGTTTCTTGTTGGTCTGGGCGCCATGACCTCAGACGCTACTTTCCTTGTAATAACTTACCACATGCGGCAGCTCTTTATAATCGAGGGGTCTATCAAAGGGGCTCTATCCTTGGTGAGCTCAGCTCTATTGGCTTACTTGGCGTACCTGACATTCAGGTCTGTCAAGAAGTTGGATGGAACAAGAGGGCGAGAAGAGAAGGCTACCGCCATACCCTACCTAACAGGCCTCTCCATAGGTCTGACCAACCCCTTCCAGATCGCTTGGTGGATGAGCGTGGGTCTATCCCTGATCTCTAGCATAGGCTTGATCATAATACTCGGCTTCTTCAGCGGGATAATCATCTGGATAGTCTCGTTTCCTATGGTGATACATTTTGCTCAGAGCAGGGTCCCCCAGCTATATAAGATCGTGGGCTACGCCTCGACAGCCCTTTTGATAGCATTCTCTCTGTGGTTCCTCTTTAACGCCCTTCAACTTTTAATCTTCTTAATAAAAAAATAAATATAATTATTAAATAATGAAAATGAATGAAGGAAAAAAGAAGAGAAGGATCATCAGAATGAAGATGAGGAGTGGAAAAGGGAAAGATAAAGGTTTAGAAGAATTTAAGGTAAAACAGATATACGGACTCGAAGACCTGCTTGAGGAGTTTGAGAAATACTGCTATACCAAGGCCATCGTCACCATAAGCGGCGGGAATGAGGTCTTCGCATTTGACCTGAGCAGGGTCGGAATTGAAAAAGTCAAGTACGGATACGCGCCTTATCATGAGGCTTTCATTAAGGCCCGCATCCTCAGAATGCTGAGTGACTACGGATCGGTGGGTATAATCGTGAGGAGCTTTCTGAAAGAAAAGCACGAGGAGACTGGCTATCCTTACAAGGAGCTGAGAGGATACATTGCCAAGATGGAAGGGGAAAGGATAGTATTCAAGCTGCTCCCAGTTGAGGAACTCTACCGGGCATGTAACACAGATACGATGACGGGAAAGGAAATACCTCCCGAGAGGGAGGCGGTCTACTGCGGTCCGGACGGGATAATATCTGAAAGGGCGCGCATAAAATTCATAGAGCCTGGGAGCAGAGGATTTGAGGTAAAGGATTGAAACTCCACATCATAACTTTTACTGACATGCTCGCCTGGCTATCTCTATGATCTCCTCACAATCGTTGCATCTTCTCTTCTACTCCTTTCGTCAAACCCTTATCGT